>CAZNJT010000042.1:0-13656 GCA_964573475.1 uncultured Candidatus Bathyarchaeia archaeon
ATGTAGTTTGGACAAAGTGTATTTTCCTGTTGGACAGTCTAGACACATGGTTCTTGTGCCAGTTTGACCCGTTGAATACTCTCTCTTCTGGTAACATTCCATACAAATAGCAATCAACTTAACGTTTTGAAGCGGTTGCGGCAAGGATGTAATACCCTTTGCAAGCACAGTTACGTAGCCCAAAGGTTTTCCGCACTTCTGGCATCTTAATGGTTTAGTGTTGGTCATTTTTTAATCAATAGAAGTATTTTCTATCAGTTCTTATAAATGCAAGTTTCTAATTTTCTAAATTCTAAGCTAGAGACAAAAAAGGAAATTCTAAAAAATTGACTAGTTTAGAAATTAGAATTTAGAAAGTTTCAAGTGTAAATACCCGATACTGACAGGTCTAGAGCTTATGTACAACGAGGTCATAGTGTGTTATAATTGAGCGCGCGCGAAATATTTTTGTCGAGAGTGACATCCATTATAGATTGGTACCGCAAGGTGCGATAGGTTTAGGCATATGTCAGTTTTCGATAGCGCGCGCTACCTTAGTGGACTAATGCAAAATGCTTTAAGAGCTTGCACGCTATTCTAGTGTAAATGAAAGCTCAAATTCGCTAACAATGGAGGTAAGATTACGGCAAACGGTGGAAAAGAGAAAGAACAAAAACCAAGCACTGAACTAGAAACAATGTGTTATGAAACAAAAGTATACAAAAATGGAAAGGAAGTTTTCGTTTCAGAGGAAATGAGAAGGAAATTGTTTGGCGTTATAAATTTTCTACCTTTACGGAAAGTTCTTGACAGAGGTTATACACTCAATGATAGAAAAAAGCTAAATCCCAGAGAAGCAGTTGCCGTGTCAATGCTAGATGAAAGGATACTCACTGACATAGAATTTCAGAAAGAAGCCAAAGAATACCTCTTGAAAAGGATACGTCTTGAAGAGAATTTCCCAATAGGTGAGTTGGAAAAAGATGAAAATGCATTGTATGCTTTATTCTTCTTAGCACATGAATGGGTCAAAAGCTATACGGCAAAAAAAGAAAAGGACTCAATACTCGAAAGAGCAGACAAAGGTCAAATAGATTTACAAGAGGAGCTTTATGGAAAAAAGTCTAAGGTTTAATCAAGAAAGCGCATCTTATTTGTGTGAATCACGTAGATAACTCTCTCCCAAGTAGCCTCTCTCGGTAGTCTCTCCATTTTGTCTCAACAACAGTTGAATATTGTAAAATCAAAAATCATAAATTCAGATTCTAGACAATAGCGCGCGCTAAGACTGACCAACAGACTGGTCACTTTTGCATAGAACACCTAACTACCGTGACCATTCCTATATTATCTCTGAGATGAAGAAAATGTCTCAACATGGACACAGACATGAAAAGATGGAACGCGCGCGCGCTGAAATACGCCATCAATAAAAGGATAGTCTACTGTGGAAATGAAAACAAAGGTGTGAATGATTTGCTTGACATTTTGCAACATGCGGTAATAACGGGAGAAAAACTCGGAGCCAAATTCGTCGAAGCGAGATGTGACGACCTTTCCAGCAGAGAAATAAGAACTGAGATGGAAGAAGTAAAAGATGTAAAAACCATGCGTCGAGTTGGTGTAGGTGTAAACGTGTACTATGAAGGCGCATTGGGGTATTCCTTTGCGACCCAACTATCGAAAAAAGCAGTTGAAGAAGCAACAAAAAGAGCATTCAAGATAGCAAAAGCCTCATCAAGGATTGCCAGAACTAGGGTTGATCCAGGTCAAGCCAGACCCCATAAACAAACGGAACAGAGACTAATAGTCAAGAAACATCCTCAAGACTTCCCTTTAGAATCAAAGAAGGATCTGGCTCTCAGAGCGGTCAAGTCTGCTAAGGATTATGGAAGGCAAATATCTTCGATAACGTGTTGGTACGGTGAACTTTTCGGGCAGAAATACTTCACGAATAGTGAGGGAACCCAGATCTCTTGGTCGCCTTTATTAATGGAATTAAAGGTTCTGGTGGTGTCTAAAATGGGGGAGTTGCTTGTCGACGGACGTGATGGTATAGGAGGGAGTTACGGGCTAGAATTGTTTGAGACGGAGAAATACTCGCCTGAAAAGATGGGTGAAAACGCGGGAAAGTGGGCTGCAGAAAAGTTGACAGCAAAGCCTGCTCCAGCTGGAAAGCACCGTGCTTTGTGTGAGAACCATTTGGTTGGAGTGCTTGCCCACGAGAGTTTCGGCCATTTGACTGAGAGCGACTTCGTAGTATCTGGCATGTCTCCGCTAGCTGGAAAAATTGGTGAGAAATTGGGATCAGAACATGCCAACATAATTGATGAGGGAACTTTGGATGCGAGTCGATATTACGGCTTCTGGCTGCCATTCGACGATCAGGGAACAAAAACAGCCAAAATAACACTGGTTAACAGGGGTAAACTGGTTGGATATCTGCATGACAGGGCAACGGCCACATCCATGAAGAGCGACTTTACCGGAAACGCGAGAGCTGTAAACTACACCTTCCCTCCAATAGTAAGGATGAAGAATACCTACTTTTCTCCAGGCGACCTCTCCTTCGAAGAGGCTATGGAGCTGCTGGACACAGGCATATACGCCATCAACACAGCCGGTGGACAAGGAAACGCGGATGGAACCTTCATGTTTAAGGCTCTAAGAGGATACTATGTCGAAAAAGGAGAGGAAAAATATCCGCTAAGAGAGGTCACACTTACAGGTTCAATCCTTGACTTTCTCAAAAACATAGAAGGAGCTACGAAAGAACTATTCATTTGGAGTAGCTATTTTGGAGGATGTGGAAAAGACGAACAATCGCCGTTACCTGTCGGTCTCGGTGGTCCGCACCTCTTGATTCGTGAGGTTCAATTCGGAGGTGAAAAGTGATGGCAGCTGATCTAGATCGAATTGCGGATGAACTGTCCTCCCTCGCGGATTTGGGCATTAAGAAGGCAAAAGCGAAAGGAGCAGACGAATGTGAGGTCTACATCTCAAACATCGACACACTGTCCATTATCATGAAGACAGGCGCAGTTGTAGCTAGACAAGGGGTCTCTCTGGGAGTAGGAATACGCGTTGTACTGGACAAGAAGGTAGGTTTCGCCGCCACAAGCGGAATGGACGAAGCAAAGATCGATCGCATCGCACAAGAAGCCATAGAAGTGGCAAGAATTAGACCTCTGGACCCAAAGTTCAGTCATCTAGCAGATCCAATCCAAATTCCTTCCAGAAATGGAATAGTAGACAACAAGGTTCTCGAATTCTCTGAAACAGAAGCATTGAAGGAGATAGACGCACTTTCCAAGGGAGCGTTTGAACATGACAAGCGCATCAAAGCCTTGTATGGCGCCGTTGGAGTACAGAAAGGTGTTTTTGCAGTAGCCAATTCAAGAGGGGTCGAAGGTTGTTCTAAGGGAGCAAGCATAGGAGGCGGAGTTTACCTAACTGCAATTGAGCAGGGTAAGCAGAAAACAGGTTCTGAATTTTTTGACTCAAGAAAACTTGTTGACTTCCGTGAAGTTGGCTCCAAAGGGGCTCAACGTGCAATAAGAATGCTAGAATCTAAACCGCTACGCAAATCGTTCAGAACTAATGTCGTCTGGGAAAACGTTGCCGTAAGCCCGCTGTTGCAACGCATGCTTAATGAAGCATCAAACGCCCTAAACGTGCAGGAAGGCAAAAGCTTCTTTAAAGGAAAACTAGGCGAAAAAGTGGCCAGCGACATCTTCACGGCTGTAGATGATGGACAACTACCTGAAGGATTGTCAACGTTTAAGACGGACAGCGAAGGAATTCCTCTTCAAACCAACACCATTATAGAAAAGGGCCTTCTAAAAGGATACATCTACGACAGCTATTCTGCTATACGAGAAAACAAGCGAAGCACTGGAAACGCAAAAAGAGAATGGCCAGAACCATTCTTGTCGACTCCAAAAATAGTGACCTCAAATCTTGTTGTGAAACCAGGAACAAGCGATCTAGACGAACTCGTAAGCGAAGTCCAAGAAGGCGTGTTGGTCACAGACTTTGTGATGGGCGCCGGAACTTCTAACATGACCACTGGAGAGTTCAGCGTCGTAGCTTCTAGCGCTTTCCTAATAACGAATGGAGAAGTCAAACATCCTCTAGAACCCATAACAATAGCCGGGAACTTCTTCCAATCATTGAAGAGCATTACGAATGTCGGTTCTGACTCAAAAATCACAAGCCTTGGCAAGATTCCGAGCCTGATCATAGAAGATTTGTCAGTATCAGGATAGCGTGCGCAGTAAATTAGACACTAAAACCTCAAGGTTATGTCACATGTATGTGTGACACAGGTGTGACACTTCTGGAATCTGTGAAAAAGTGGTAATTTGCGAAGCCAAAAATCAACATTACTCGTAATGGAGATTACCACTTTTCACCATGTGCAACAATACGGTAAGTGGTAATTTATTTTTTTAGGTGGTAATTGTGACTAATGCTTGCTGATGGTGTTTTACCACTTTCACCATTCCGAGTAAAAGGTAACATTACTCGTACATTACTCGTAATGTTGATTTTCCTTTATGATGAAGATGGTGTAGACATATACGTATGAACGCAGTATGCTTGTATATGCCTAAGATATACCATTACTCGTAATGTTAGATGCATCATTCCTCGTAATGGTAAACATTCCTCGTAATGATTGCGTAGTTGTAACTGAGAGCATTGAAGGACAAGACCAGCCGGGTCTTACGTTGCTTTAAGACATTGATCTTGAGAGCGCCGAGCGTGTGGGGGGTCTATAGGATTACATTACTACGAGCATTATAGGCAGAATTCTCACAGACAAGCTCTCAGTAATATGTTTCGCAACCTCTGGACGCCTTTCAAGTGGCGCCTCAAGAATACTAGGTACATATCATGACAACGCTCAAAACTCCATAATACAAGTCAATGCAACGTACATTCCGAGGAACGATAACTCCTTAGACGCTCCATAAAAAAAGGGAAGATTGAAAGTCTTCTTGTACGTCGCCATGGGCCTTAGAATCTGATGATGCCTTTCTTGTCTATTCTTTTTTCCAGTGCTTCATCTACGAAAACGCGGCTAACATTGACCTCTGCAATTTGCCCGTCCGTGAGAGCCTCAGGTGTTGGAATGTGAATCGCCTTTCCTTTCACCTTTATCAAATACGTCATGCCATCGCTCTCCTACAGAACTATCTTCTATACTTGGTTTTTCAATTTAAAACTTCCGAAGCATAAAAAATTGTAAATGATACATATGGCATAAATGTCACGAAACAGATTCCTATTGATTTAGAACCCATGGGTCTTGTCTTCTTAGCGTCGACAGGATAGAATCGAATCGGTAGGGAATTCCCTACGCCAATGCTTTCTTTTTGTGGGTCCAGAAGACAGTCCACCATATCGATTCTAAAAAGTAAAACCTTTAATTGTTTATTATCTAGCATTAATCGTTTTATGGTATCTTACCACAGATATTAAATACTCTATTAAACACTTTTTTCATTTACTCGTACATTACTCGTAAAGGTGTTGTCATGCCCAAAGGATACACAAACATTTGCGTTAGAAAAGACCTCTATGAACGATTCAAAGCCTTTGCTGATACCAATCAAAAGAGTAACGCCGACTTCTTAGAATATCTCTTAACGCTTGTACCAAAAGGCGCCAACAACAAGCCCCATCCAGAACGAAAACCTACAAACAACACTACATTTTCCACATTACCTAAGGATTCTTCCTTAGACTCATGGATGAAGCAATATCAGAAAGATGTAGAAGCTGAGTCCGAAAAAGCCCCCCATAACGTCTAACTATGAACAGCGCAATTCAGAAATCAAATGATGTCTTTTTTTACATGTTCATGACACTAACAGCATCGAAAGCATAACATAAAAAGCATTCTGTGCCACCCTTCACTATTAAAAGAAAACGCCTTCGAGGTTTCATTAGATGGCGTCCGTTTTCGCTCTAACATGCTCTAACAATTTCTTCAAATGCATTGGAACCTCTAATGTTGGTTGTAATGTTGCCATTGGCTTATTTTCAGGTAACCCCGACAATTTAATGATGTCCTCTAAAAGGGCGAGTTCATCGTCATTGCGCACATCACACATTTCATAGCTGAAGCTCCGGGCACAAGCGGGAAACTGGAAGTTTTTGGGGGGGATGCCATTTTTCCACTCTACGGTGACTATCGTCTTTTCTGGAGTTAACGTTGCGACCGATCCGTCTCTCTTTACAAGAAGGGGTGCCAATATATCAAACATCGATTTCTTTTCTTTTGCATCCGAGAAAGGAATTTCAATACTTCCTCTCTGACCAATTCTAATTTTGTTTTGGGAGAAACCTTCTATTCTAACGTCTAATACGCCATAACCTCTTCCGGCGCCATAACCACTTCGGTTTTTTTCTGAGCCCTCACACATAGTCACTTTAATTAGTGATGATTTCTCTAGTTTTTCCTTCGTGTTATCATAGTCAAGGTCAGATTCATAGATATTCTGAAATTTCATTTAGACCGAAAGATACGGGGTATAGTTCTCCTATTTAATACTTTATTAAAAGAATGTGTAAAAAATGCTGAAAAAAAATCACTTTTCACCCGAACAAGCCATGAACCTTCTGAAATCGGCGGGAACCCCCTGTTCCATTTCTTATGTTGCCAAACAACTTGGCATAGCTTGGGTAACTGCACGGGCACTCCTCCTCAGGTTAGCCCTTGAAGGCAAAATTAAATCGCAAAAAACAACGACAAGTTTCGTCTTTTGGATCAATGAAAAAGGCGAGGTATCAGCATGACAACGGAAGAAGAATTACAGCTTGTAAGCATGAAAATCTCTGAGGCTACTCGTGACTTTCTAAAAAAGGCAAAAGACCAACTAGGTGTCGGCAGCATTGACGCGGTGATCCATCGCCTTCATGAAATCGCTAACCAAAGTTGCTATATTGACTCCGATCTCGACAACATTCCATGCGACATTTATGAAAGCCAAAATGCAGCTCCCTTTAACTTCCGCAAATGCCCCCCATTTTGTCCACGATATAACAATGTGAAAACGTCACGTTGGTGGAAGGATATTATGGAGACCCCTAGTTATGGGGGCTTCACTAAAGAAGACTACGTTAATTATTGGTTGGAAGTCCATGAAGCCTCGTATTCGCGAGAAGCCTACGAAAAACGCATAAAGCAATGTGAAGAAAAACACCAAGGCGATCCAACTTACAAACCAGGGAATTGGGACTACAACTGGGACCATGCGCCTTTTAAACCAACGCCTCCACCGAGTCGCGAGATTCTCGAAGCGCAATTCAAAGAAATCGTAGAAAGGGACAAGGAAGAAGTGTTGAAGGTGGAAAAACTCCGAAAACAACCATTATTTGACGAGTGGGCCAAGATTTGGAATTATCCCGCTTGCATCGAAGGTATCAAGACCATCAAAGATCCATTTAAGGATGATTGATCCCATGAAAAAGAAGACAAGTTATTTGATCGCGTTAATATCGATTCTTACAGGAAGTATTTCAGTTCCATTTATTCTGAGTTCTATGGGACCTGGTTACTTAACTGGAACTCAAGGATTAGAGGGACAGTTCAACAGTATCTACTTTAATGGAGCATATTGGAACACAACGAGTTATCCAACAGGTGCTACTCCTTCAAGTTTGTGTTTCGGATACACTATGGACTTCGACCCTGATGGAGCCGGAAATTATAAGCCAGATTTATGTGGTAGTCAACAACCTATCACCGTTGACGCTGACGTTGCTCCGAAATCTTACGTATGGAGTGTCAAAGTGGGAAGTAAAACGTTTGCCAATGGAACCATCGCAGACGAGTACCAACAATTTGAAATGTACCGATACCAATGCTCATGGGCTATTGATATTTGGCTTAGCGGTTCGGAAGCTGAGGCTCTTGGGAGAGGCAGTGTAATTATCGGAGACCGAGAAGAGGACCCGACTTACGCTAGCTCAGCAATTTGGATTAAAGTTGTTCCGAGGAGCTTTGTATACTTCACGCAGAATCCAGACCACGTTTACTTTGCGCCTTGCTATATTGGTTTGAAACAAGATGTTGAATGGGCTGGAATAGATGAGAAAGGACAAAAAATCTTAGATGACTCCGACATTAAAAAAATCGAGGACATCATTCCTAAAGTACAAGGTGAAACACCAGGGTTTTATTATCAACGTGGTGGCGGAGATGTTGTAACTGAAGACACATTCACATATTACCAGTATCAAGACATCAAGTTGGACCCAGAAATTTTCAGAGATGAATATTGGATGCGCTTTAATCTAGTGCAGTTTAAACCTTTCAATAGTTGGGACTATGGAATATATCATCATTGGAAGTTTCCTTCAACTGAACTAAAATTTTTGGTTTACTTATTTGTAGTTGGACAATGGACAGTTTACATTAAAACAGGCGAAGTCCCAGTACTTAACCCGCATACTCCGATTGTGGGAAGCACTAATCCGTTTGGAGGCATCTTTGATTTCTTATCAAACCCCTTCTTTTGGATGGGGTCATTCTT
Source organism: uncultured Candidatus Bathyarchaeia archaeon (assembly GCA_964573475.1). Classification (GTDB taxonomy): domain Archaea; phylum Thermoproteota; class Bathyarchaeia; order Bathyarchaeales; family Bathycorpusculaceae; genus CAVZKK01. Next base: position 8,526 of record CAZNJT010000042.1, read on the forward strand.
GGTTGGGAGCTTCATTCTGATTGTTCTCTTGCTACTTTTCGCGCCGACAGCCCTCACAGTCATCACTCAAGCCCTCTTTGGAAGAAAGAAAGGAAGCGCGAGGGGATAGTTTAATGCAACAAAAGACCATAGCTTTACTGATAATTGCGATATTGATGAGCTTCGGCTTCCTAGCTGGAACCTTCGTTAACATAATCATTAGTCAACAGAACATTCCCGCAAGCCACAAAGCCATCGTTGACTCAATGAAAATAAAAGACACATGGGCATATGTTGAGCTAACACCAAAATTAGTAGAATCAAACAATGTAGAATGTGCAAAAGGGCTAAGCGTGTTCTTCACAAAAGGGAAAATGTATCCAGAAACGGTTTGGCTTTGGCAAAGGTACGGAGACACGGAGTTGGTGATGAACATTTGGGGACCAGACGAAAGCGGCAAAACATACGGCATAGAAATCAGTAGGTTAACCTGGGATCCATTCGAAGTTAAAATCAACGGAGTAACAAAACTAATAATAGACCCAGTAACTAGCGTTGAACCCGCGATAGGATACTATCAACTAGAAGTAACACTACCATGAATTTTCCCCTTTTTTCTGTAAAATTTCGACAAAAGAAAGCAAAAAGATGAAACAAAAAAGTAAGTGAAACCCCATGTCACGCCGACTTGTTTTTACTATCTTTTCCATGGCATTAATACTCTTAACTCTATGTACGTTTTTTTGCATAGCCTTATTTTTGTCTTCAAATTCACAAAATGGCACCCAAGAAACTCAAGTACTACAGATTTTCTTGGACCAAAATCTTTCGATCCCCTATAGGGGGCAGTCCCCGATTCAGTGGGACATCATTCGCCTTGGAGTCGTCAACTTCACAATTTGGCTGAAAAACAATGGCTCCATCCCTTTAGAGCATCTTTTGTTGATTCCTCCTCCTCTTCCAGCGAATATCACGCTGTCATGGGATTGCGAGAATTGCACCTTGGCACCTCATGAAACAAAACAAGCGACCCTTACATTCAATGCCCCTGCGTCTTCTAATGCAGAAAACATATTTTGTCTTCTTGGGCGATTTTACATTTTTTATTTTAAAAAGAGTGATCTGAGTTGAGTAAAAAATTTGAATTGTTGCGGGCTATGGTCTTTGTTTTGTTGCTAACTATGGTTCTTGCCTTCGTTCCCATCTCTCATGGTGACGTGCAGACATCTCTAATTGTCTCTGTTGGAACTTTTCTTTTAAGCGTGATAATCGCGGGTGTTCTCATGTTCATTTTTCGGCGAGGCTAACCATATGAGTCTACAAATAGACACATATACAGCATTGGTCATAATAAGTGCATTTTCTGGATTTGGCGCTGCGATGGGAACAGAATTTGCAAGATTCCTAATTTCTCTTCTAAAGGATCGAATTCAAAAAGCCAAAAACAACCATACTCCAAAATGACTATGGGCAAAGGGTTCATAGTGGTTGTTTTCCGTCTTTTAGTGGCTGCCTGGTCCAGCTGGCCAGATCTCGCAAACGGCACCTTAACGTCCCCTCTCCCGGCGCCTGGCAGCCTAATCCTCAGCTCTATGCGGCTGCTTAACGTCCCCTCTGGCGCCATTGGGGGGGGAATCATTAAAGACATGTGACCTTCGTTTGAGTGAGTAATATTTAATATATTTGAAAGCATAACTACTACATATGCAAAATTCTTATCGACATCTTGTTGAACTGCGCGAAGAAATAACCATGTCTCAGTCACGCATTCTAGTAAAAGGCAAAGTGGTGCCGAACAAAATACCTGAGAACCCTGATGTCTGTCCTCTCGATTGCAAGAAAAACCCTAACCTTCGTTTAAAACGTGACCTTCGTTTCATTGAACCTCAGAGAACTCTCGTAACGAGGCATCATGCAGATAAAAATCTAGGATTATTTAGCTGTGACGGGTGCCCTCATTTACTTTTCAAAAGTCTAATCGTTCCAACTCCTTCTAGGGCGCAAAAACTGAACATGCAATTAAGTGAAGAAAGCGCATTTGATCAGTCCCATATCCCCATCGAAAAACCTTCTATCGAGAAAATCGCCCCATTGATTACTACGAGTATGGTAGTTGACAACGAAAAAACAGGGGTCTTAGAATACGAAGGACCTAGCCCAACTGCAATGAACGGAGACTTCAAGCTGCTAACTGAAAGAATGAATAAAACCCTTCATACTCGCGGTTTTGCTTTAATTTGTTTAAGATGCAACGAGCCAATCGAAGTGGGTACTCTTTATCATAGAAGTGGGCTGAGTCGAAAAACAAAAAAGTTCTATCATAAGGAATGTTGGGAAGCTCTACTAAATTAACGCCTAATCTGCTGCCTAGCCTTCGATGTGTCACATTCGTTAAGCCAAAACTTACATAGCGCGCTTGATTATTCGCAAAACCTTATAATTGTTGAACCCTTAAGATAGAAAAATGGGAGTGAGGGACGCGAAGAGGTCTTCTCTATGCCTTACCCGCAGTGAGTGACTTTTTCAGTTCCTCGCTCCCTCTTATGCAAGGGCTTCGATGACTGCTAGTAGTGTGCCTACTTGTCCTTCGTTGATGTTGATTCCCTTTTCTGCTAACGTCTTCTGTACATTCTCAATTTTTTGGTTCCTTATTACTTCGTCTATGTCTTTTCTGAATACGAATGATTGCCGCCCTTTTTCTATTTGCTTAGTCAACTTCGGCGCGTAGTGTTCCATCAAGACCTTCATTTCGGTCCATCCAACACAAAAGCATGTTTTAACTCCTTTGCCCGTTCCGATCAGACAAACGGGATTCATTTCTAAGACTTCTAAGGCATGTTTGACGAGGCTTTTGCGGAACGATTTTCCGGTTAGTACCTTTCCTTCAATACCCGCGTTCTTGCCCGCTTGCTTAATCATATCGTTGACTTGTTGCGCAGTCATAGGGTTGCCATGCCCGTTGACAAACAAGAACCCTTCTTTCGGGCTGCCCCTCTTCTCAAGATAATCTTTCAGAAACTTCACAGTATCATCGGATAAACCCGTGACATTCCACCAAGTGTCGCCTTTGTCAAGCATTCTTAAGCGATGGTTGTCTAGGTCTAAGTTTTCTATTCTTATGCCTAGTAGTCCGCGTCCTTCTTTTGCATCGCCCGTTCTACACGCAATGTTAAAAGGCAATGCAATGATGCACTTGTTTCGTGCCTTAGTTACTTCGTCTTCATATGGAACGTTTTCTATCATGCTTACAATTTGGGCTATATCCAAATAATATTCTTCTTTGCCCGCGAGAGATCGCTTTGCTTTGTGAGTTTTCCGTGTCGGCAATAATCCAAGATCTATGAAGGGAAACTCTTGAGGGCACTTTTTGGCAAGTTGTCTAAGCGGTACTATTACATTGTGTTGTTGGTAGGGTTGGAATGTTTGTACGAATTCGAGTATATCATCGCTTGTCCATAGCTTCGGGCGGCCTCTTTCTGGATGGTACTTTTTTTGATAGTTGTGGAATCTTTGAATGAAACCAAAGTAACCGCGTATGGCGTCTTCGTTTGAAAATCCTTTTTGTCTTCCTATCCACTTTTGAATTTCTGAATAGTCTTCTATGTTCTTTTCAATCTCAAAGGTATCGGGAATTGGAAAGCGCTTTAGAAATCTTATGATGGTCCTTCTTGAAACACTTAACGCCTCTGCAACCAAACCCTTGTTATCATATCGTTCGGCTAAAGCCCAAACTCTTTCTTTGTCTTTCTCAATTAACTTCGATCGTCTGCCCCCATTAGACTCTGTTATCAAACTTCGCAACCATGCCATGCGCTCATCTGTATTCCATATGTTCCACTCTTTCGGTCTTCTCATTTTGCCTTACCCCATTATAGTGCATTTGTCACGCACACATTTATCATTTACTAACCAAAAAAAAGATAAAAGAAGCGCAAAATAAGTTTCTTTAGGCGTATATACGAGTTTTTGCGCCCTTTCTTTTTACAGAATTATGTCACATTTTGTTAGCGTGCGCTTTACTATGAGACAATTCAGAAAACTAGATAAAAGAGGTAAGTTGCGCGCACGCCCTCCCATAAGGTCAAGTTGGTTGGTTGGCGTAAAGTTTTATCCAACCAACCAATGACTTTTAGGATCAGCCAGGGCTGCTCTTCCCTAAAATACATTAACAAACTAGTTGAAAATTCTGAGCTTAGCCTTCTCATAGACTTCTCTCAGCTTGTCCGGTGAAAAATCCGTATAGTGCCTAGCAAGCACCGATTGTGGTACTCTCCCACAAAACGCATCAATGTACGTTTCAGACACTCCTAGTCTGAGCATTTCAGAGCAGAACCATTCTCTCAGCCTTTGTGGTGTTATGTTTAAACCTGTTTTGCCTCTTGCAGCTTTCCACAGTTTAATCGCTTCTTCTCTTTGCATTGGAAACAATCTCTGACTTTTTGATGGCTTCTTTGTTGCCAAATATTCTTTCAATGCTTGTTCAGCCTCATCATTGAAGAATGAAACCCAAGACTTCTTAGTTTCGCCAGTATGATTATTTGGCGTTATCATGCGCTTACTAAAGTCAATATTCTCAAATCTCAATGACAGAATTTCATCACGTCTCAAACCTGTTGTAGCATAGAGCATGAACAGCGCTTTCTCTTTTGGTGTTTCGATATGCTTATAGAACTGCTTGACTTGTTCTTTGCTGATTATGTGCTTTGGTTTGAAAGGTTGGTTTGGAAACCTGAAACTATTCACTACTTCTGGCAGTCCTAAGAAGTCTCTGAAGAACACTTTCAACGCCATCAAAGCATTCTTATAATAGGATGGACTGTATCCCTCTAATTTTCTTAAATAACCTCTTAGGTCTTCTCTAGAGATTTCAGTTGGCTTTTTTCCCACATTCTTGAGAAGTCTTTTAATGAACCACACTTTCTCGTAAGCTGTTCTCTTGCTTCTTCTCAAATCGACAATCTGAAAATCACGAAAACTCTCCAGAAGTTGATCAACATCTTCTGAACATAATGTTGGGGCTTTACGAGCCAAAGGTCGCCGGTTCAAGTCCGGCCCGGCCCACTTCGATTCTTTCGTAGGCATGCACGCAATGTAACCTTCTTTTCAAGCTAATCCTTTATAGATGCACAAATAGAATATCTTTCATGAATGA
>CAZNJT010000043.1:0-13544 GCA_964573475.1 uncultured Candidatus Bathyarchaeia archaeon
TGGTACAAATCGTCTGATGGATTGAAGATTCATGGTTGGTACTTGCCCGCAGCGTCTGGAACGCCCCCTCACCCAGCTGTGGTTTACGCTCATGGAGGACCGTGGGGGCAGGTTCTAGATAGATGGGATCCATTTCTACAAGCACTCTCTCAAAGCGGGTTTGCTGTGTTTACTCCCAATTTCAGAGGATCGACCGGATACGGAGCAGAGTTCCGCAACATGGACTTATCTGATCCAGGCGGCGGAGACCTGGAGGACACTGCTTCTGGCGCTGAATGGCTGACCAAACAGAAGGAGATAGACAAATCTAGGATCGCTATATGGGGTGCCTCCTACGGCGGGTATATGACCCTAATGGCTCTCGTAAAGAAACCGAGAGTTTTTGCTGCCGGAGTCGCAACCGTGCCTATTACAAACTGGCAAGAAATGTACGAACTGGATGACGCAGTAATGCGCAAGTTTGACCTCGAGATGTTCGGAGGTTCCCCAAAGGAGAAAAGGGAGCTTTATCGCGATAGATCGCCAATGACTCATATCTCGAAAATCAAAGCGCCTGTCTTGATCAGTTGCGGACGACACGACTCTCGCTGTCCAATCCAACCAGTCGAAAAGTTCGTGAAGAAGCTTGAAGAGATGAATCACCCGCACGAGTTTAGAGTAGAAGAGAAAGAAGGACACGGCTTTGCAAGAGTCGATGCCATGGTGAGAGAAGTGACACTTGGGGTGAAGTACCTCAAGAAGACACTTGGGACAGGTTTGCAGCGAAAGCGAGCCTTGCGCGCACGTCACGCGAAATAGTGCTCCTGCGAGAGCTCGCCAAGGAACAGTATCAGAAAACGGACATACCCACAGTCTTAAGCGGCTTCGTTTGGTTGGTTTGGGGTAAAGTTCTATCCCAAACCCGAATGAGGGTTATTACATATAAGGGGGGGTCTACCCGTATTGGCTGGTTTTCACTCCTAAAATACGCCTTAACAACAAAGCGTTAGAAGCCAACGTTCAATGTATATATAACTGACTTTTTTTGTCACTTATCTAAGGCTGCATAACTTACTTTTCATAGTTTTTTGTTAATATGCCCACATGAGCCGTGCCTCCACGTGGCGTGGGCGGATTAAACCAAATCGGTATAAAAGAGGTGAAAAAGTTGACGTTCGAAAACGAATTTTTAAATGACAATGCAACCCTTCAGTGGCTTAACGCACAGAAAAGAGGAACGATGTATGCCTATAAATACTCATGGAAGTTTTTCCTTGAATTCACAGAGCTTACTGGCGACAAACTTATTGAAAGCCGAAAAGCTGACAAAGATTATACATGGGAGAGAAAGACACTTGAGTTCAAAAACTGGCTTATTCAAAGAGGTTTAAGCGATAATTCAGCAGTGGGCGCAACAACAGCGGTGCGTTCGTTTTTCGCTTATTTTAGGCTTGACTTGAGTTTTAAGCGCACGGAAAGAGCCAAACTTGCTGAAGCAACACGGAAAATTGAAGATTATAGGTTTAGCATCGAGGACTTAAAGAAAATGTATGATGTTGGAGACTTAGAGGAAAAATATGTTTTGACGGCAGGCAAAAGTTTCGGTTTACGTTCAAGCGATTTTCTGAAGCTAAAGCGGGGCGACTTGGAGCCTTACCTTGAGCGTCCCGTGCCGATAAGTATAGGCGAAATTACGACACAGAAAGAGCGGACGAAGGCTTATCCGTTCATCGACAACGACGCCAAGGTTATCATAAAACTGATGCTTCAAAAAATGGATAGGGAAGGAACGACGAAGCCGAACGACAGAGTTTTAACTTTTTCAGATGAAATACAGTTGAGCAGAGTCGTCAAACGTCTTACTGAAAAAGCAGGGATTAAAACGGGAAATAAGCAAGTTCGCTTCCACAATTTGCGAAAGTTTCTGATTGACCGTATAAGTAGGTTTATGAGCGAAAGCAAATGGAAGCAGATTGTCGGTAAGAAAATCAGCGAAGGCGCTTACGTTTCGCCTGAAAGCCTCAGAGAAGATTATGCGAGGGCTATGAATGAAACAGTTTTCAGTAAAATAACTGAATGCAACGGTGGCTCATGTGCTGAAGAGTTTGAGCAAATCAAGGAAAACGAATTATTAAGTCACCTTAAAGCGGGTTGGCAAATCGTGCATAGGCTCAGCGATGGGCAGATAATCGTTAGGCGGTAAAGTTTCGTTGCAGCGGGCAGGGAAGCGGACATACTTAAAAGACGAACGGATTACCTTCAAAAGTAATCCTTAATTGAATTCTAGCCCGTTGATTGTTCTCTTTTTCGATACTCTTGTTGGGTTCAACCAAACGAAAAAATCTTGAGAAAACAGATCCGAACGTGCCTGTTATGGGTATTTTTGGCCGTAGGTTACGCAGGCAGCAGTCACGTCGTATATGTCTATTATGCCATTGCCATCTAGGTCGCAGTTCGGGTAATAAAGAGGGTCGGGCGGCGGGCCTATTTTTGAATCATAACATATGCATATGGCTGTTATGTCGTATATGTCCACTTCAAAGTAAGGTTCCACTACATCGCCTGGGATAGTTACTATTATCCAGCCGCCGGTGCAGTTGTTATCAGAAATATCAGTTTCGTTCCGAAGTGGCCAAGCATAAGCCCATATGGTGTAGTTGCCATAAGCAAAACCAGTAGAGTTCCATGTGAAGGTTGTGGTTGTGGAGTTTCCGCTGGTTAAAGTGATGGCTTTAGTTTCAATAAGGGTCTGGTTTGCGTATGCTGTTACATTGAAAGTTTCAGCGTAGTAGCCATCATTTGCTATACTGACATTGATAGGTATAGAATATCCTTGCCCAACAACACTTTTTGAAGCAACAGATGCCACTCTTATGTTATGTAATGGTGTAGCAGAAATGGTCCAGTTTTCTAGGCTCACTTCATACGTTGCAAGTGTACCTCTTTGGATTTCACCTTGCAATGACAAGTTTGTGGTTTTATTAACACGGCCACAGGCAAAAGCAACAGTCATGTTATAGGATTCAACTTCATAAGCGGCTCTCGTGGAGTCTATAGTTATGTTGAAACTTGTTGTGAAAGGTATGAAAATCAATTGTGAATCGTTAAAGTTGTTTCCACTTGCCCAAGAAGCATTTACGGTGTTAATGTATACTCCTTGTCCGGTAGTTCCAATTGTGCCGTTACCGGTTTCAACAAGTAAATCCACATGATGATATTGCCCAGTGACAAGATTAATGATAACACCCCCGCACTTGAGATACGCCCCAATAGATATGTCTAAGAGAATCTTTGTAATTGCACTTGCAAAGGTATCTAAGGGTATTTCTTTGCTTGTTAGAGACTTGTATATTAGCTCTGCCCCTGTCATTGTATCCCCAAGCACTTCGACTTTAGCGTAAAGAACCTTCAACAAACAATCCCCTAAATCTGTCATTGCCTTGGCGTTTCCTAAATATAGGAAACCTAAAGGGAACAAAGAGTAGAGATGCGCTTGCTGTGATTCACTTTCAGCTGATACACTGACCAGCAAAGGCGCTGGCCCTAAATCAGGAATGCCAGCTGGTATTGCGAATTTTCCTTGTTCATTGGCAAAAACGCTTCCGAAATAGGTAAGACCCATTTTCAAATCTACTTCTGAGTTTGGAAGCCAACCAACACCCTCAACAAGTATAGCCTCTTTTTCGAATCCCATGGGTTGCCCACTTGGGCCATGCACGGAGATTCTTGGATTAGGCGCTATGGTCTGCATCGTTTTACGGACACCGCCAATCAATTGACCATCAATATAGGCTTCGACATCGACAACTCCGTCCCCCAGCGTAATACTACTGGTTTCTATTCTAAGAACGGCATTGAGCTCTTGTCCCGCTGGCACATCTATTACAATGTCGGATGACGTATCATATATGTGACCATTTATTTCCAATTCTGCTTGGCATCCCACTGGAAGCTGCTTCTTCACCTTGATAGTCATCTCTTTCGATGCTTCGAAAGGATTTACTAACTTGAATGGAACCTGCCCCGTCCCCCCTTGAACTACGTCATCTTCGATATCGATGTTTCTCTGCATGGCTTGTGTAGTGGGTGAGTATGTGAGAACCACTCTGATGCAATGGTGCCCGCTGGCGGTTGCATTCCAGTAGATACTGAAAACATGAGTCTCGTTCTCCTGCAACGAAATATCAGATAAATACCCTACACTTGTGAAATAGCCTCCGACCGTCAGTCCTGACATTTGAAAATCTACTCGACTTATATTTAGCGTGTGATTGTAGGGATTATGAAGAGTTACTCCGATTGTTGTGTTCTGTCCGTAGACTGGGGGATATGGAATGACAAAGATGCTTCCTGCAACGTAGGGGATAGGTTCTGGAGGGAATGCCCCTTCGTTTCCCGTGGTAGGGGTAAGTTGTATGGGAAGTGGGTGTTTGTACCAAGCTTTTGGATAGTCAGAGCTTCCCTTGGAGGCTGCTTCTACCACAAGATTTGGCAGATGATCAAAAATGAAAACTTGCCAAGTTCCAGGAGGTATTGTTCCCATGTTTTTCCAGTCGAAGAAGATGTCCAAGTCAGATGACGTAAGATTGTTCAGAATTGTTATGTTGTATCCTGACTGCACGGGGGCTAGGATGATATTTGAGTCTGCGATTTCGCCCTCAAAAACATATGGATACGATAAGGTCAAAGTGATGTTCTTGTCACTGTCCAAATCGACTATCCACCATGCGGGCTTGTAGTCTGGATGTGAAGCGCTAACATTATAGGTTCCAAAAGGCAAATCAAAAGATGCATATCCAGAAATATTTGAATAGGCTGTAAAATTGGCTACTTTAACCGAAGCATTATTGACTGGCAAACTACTGGAGTTCATAACACATACGGTTAGCCTATTAGCGCGCGCGCCTGTCATGTCTATTTGTATTTCTTGCTGACTCAAGGCGCTATTGTATATGCGGACTTCGTCTATGATGCCGTTGAAGTGTGCCCAAGTTGACCCATAAGAGTCGCAGCCGATCGCAAGCCATTTAGTGGTCACCTGTATTGGTCCCGATAAAGCGTAGCTTCCGTCAGGCTGGCCGTTCATGTAGAATTGCACGCGGGAGCCGTCGTAGGTCATGGCTATGTGCGTCCACGTGTTCAGTGGAAGGTCACTTTCTGACGGTTGCTGATCGGGATACTGGTTTACCGCATATGCGACCCTGTGCGTGCCTCCGTAGATGTTAAGCGTGTAAATGCTGCCCCCGTTCCAGTCAGTTCGGCTGACGATGTGAGAATTGTCACCTACACTGTCCACATATGCTTGGGCAGACACCCATGCTTCAACGGTCACCTGAGAGGTGACACCAAGGCTGCTACTGGCTTCAATACGGACGTAATCGTCGACACCGTCAAAGCTCAAAGCCTTTCCGAACTTTCCGTCAACCCAAACAGGACCGTCAATGAGTGCACCAGTGTTACCATTTCCACTACTGTCTGCGGTCGTGTTTCCAGAACATTCGTCAAACTTCCAATAACCAACCAGCGCGCGCATATCGTTTTGTATTTCCTGTTGACTTAACGCTCTGTCGTAAATTCTGACTTCGTCAATCGTCCCATTGAAGAAATACCCAAGATACGGTGGGTTCTTGGACCCGATTGTGAGAGGGTTTGTGTTTGAGCTGAGTCCCGAGGTCCAAGGTAAGCTAGAATCAAGGAAACCGTTGATATATACTCTCATAAGGGACCCGTTATATGTTGCTGCTACATGTGTCCATGTCTCTCTTGGAACGACTTCTATAGAAGTTTGAAATACTGAGGTGTATCCATCACCAATACCTAACCCGAAACCAATATGACCGAGGTTATCATGAATCACTAAATGAAGGTTAGTGCCTCCATTCCAAGCATCTTTGCCTAAAACTCGACTGTCACTATAGGTCGCATCTAAAGGTAGGCATACCCATGCCATGAGCGTCACAGATGTTGAAAAGTGCAAACTATTGCTGTCTTCCACTTTAACGTAATCATCAACACCATCAAAACTTGAAGCCTTCCCGTATTTTCCATCAACCCAAGCTGGGTCACTATACAATGTACCAGTGTTGTTATTGCCACTACTATCCGTTGCCGTAGTTCCAGAACCATCATCAAATTTCCAGTATCCAACTAGTCCACTTTCCGAACCCACAGACTTGATCACGAAACTAGAAGCAAAAACCGAAAGCAACAAGACAGTCGTCATAAATAACGCTACACTCTTCATTCTCCTTCTCCCATTTTCGTTGTATTCTTTATCCTTGAATCGATGCTCTAGCAGGGTCAACTCGACCCTCAGCCGTAGTGTAAATGGTTTCGCCTGCTTGAAAATAAAGGTTACGAAAAATCTCTATAAGCATTCTCAAAAGCAGTAGTCTGTTTGCCATGGCTTTAGACTATTAGTTAAGACGTTCAAAGAGGTTAAAAGGCTTATTACAACTGGATTTGAATATGTCTATCACCAAGAAGGCGTAATACTCTTCAGGAAGCGAAAGCCAATATGAAAATTCCAGAAAGTAAAATAATAATGACTTTTCATGAAAAGTTTAAGCAGTATGATCTAGGCGAAGGGCATCCCTTTAGAGGAGACAGGTTTGCAAATGCAATGAAGTTCTTTGAAAGTCAAGGCTTGCTCAGTCTTTCTGAAATTGCCCTTGTTGAACCTCAGCCAGCATCAAGAGCGGAACTGTTAAGGATTCACACGGAAGATTACATTGATTTCATTTTCCGTTTGGCAAATGAAAGCAAGCCTTATGATTTTGAGACGCTCGCACTTCTTCATGTTAGTTTCACTTTCACTGGCTTCAATCTTGCTTTAGTAGGGTGGTATATGATTGTAGTTGACTGAAAAGTTCCGAGGCGTCGCTCAGCCTTTAAAGGAGTTGAGCCGTTGATGAGTACTATGAGAAATTGGGTGAACCACGTATAATATTATAGTACGTGTTTCACTCTGTCTTCTGTAGTACTATTTAAGCGGTTAAAGACATACTGATGCTCCGTTATTGTGGCCAGACGTTGGATAAAGCTTTACGCCACAAGGTTAAGAGAGAAGAACTCATTGCAATGTTGCACGTAGTTTTAGGCTTTGATGTAGCCTTTTCCTTTTTGGAGTTTAGCGCGCGCGCGAGTGTGAAAGCGAGACCCTGCGCGTAGCCTTCACGTAATACGCGAAATTAATAGGCCTCATAAAAAGAAAAAGTGCACAGCTAGTTCGACTTCTCCTTTTTCAAGTTAACCAAGCCCTGAAGATTCGCATAATGATTGAAAGCGGGGGGTTATGGGTATTTCTGTCCGTAAGTTATGCATACTGTCGTCACGTCGAAAATGTCTATTATGCCATTGCCGTCTAAGTCACAGTTCGGATAGTACATGGGTTCGCCTGTTTTTGAATCGTAACATACACAAATGGCTGTGATGTCGTATATGTCCACTTCAAAGTTTCCATCGACATCGCCAAGAATAGTAACCGTGACTGTGCCGCCTACTAGGGTGCTGTCTGCTGTGTCTGCGGTTATAATATAGTTACCCTTAGCGAAGACTGTACTGTTCCATGTGAAGGTGACACTTTTGGAGTTTCCGCTTGTTAGAGTAATGTTTGTAAATACACCGATAACGGTCTTGTTAGCATAGAGAGTGATGTCGAAAGTTTCATCGTAAATGCCATAATTCACAATTTCTATCGTGATCTCCAAGCTATAGCCTTGTCCTACTATGCTTTTTGAGGTTTCTAGGCTCAATATCCCAATGTCAGGTACAGAAATGGCGATGACAAAATACGAGAAGCCTGTGACATTAGCCCAAACATAGTTTGCCGTCGTGTTTACTCCTTGGACAGGACAACGGTGCCATTGGTTGGAACTTTCGTCAAGGGTATACATTCTGAGGTCTGTTTCATTAATTCGCATAGCCTCTAGTTCTTCTTCAGTGTAGTAAATCCTAACTTGGGCCTCTATATAGTCCGTGTATTCTGATTTGACGCGCAGATATTTGCTTATCCTCCAAACATATGGGGGCAGAGGGATGTCGCTCTCATCTTCAATTGAAGTAGTTAAATACTCCACTTCCAAGGCGAAAGGAAGAAGCACTTCAGACATCAAGCTCGAGTCTATCAATATTATAGTGGGCGGATCTGAGATAATAGCCATGATTGTAGAATTTACTGCATTAAACGTTGATTTATCGTAGGCATACAACGTATTCAATCTGGAATTGATAAGAGTTAGCGAGGAGTGGTCAATTAGATATGCAGAAGAAATATTGGAGTTTTGTATGTGAATGCTGGAATCCATGTAAGCCATTAGGTAGGTCAATGTGGAGTTGTAAATGTTAATAGCTGGCTTTCCCATGGCCAGAATCGACCAGCTATTCACACATGTTCCGATTATTGTTACATTTGAACGTTGGACTGAGTTGTAAATGCTCAAGTGCTCCAGATATCCCTCATTGAGAACAAGGTCTGTAACACCTTCAGAGTAAACTAGGTTAAGTCTACCTACAGTGGAGTTTAACAAAGTCAAATTCCCTCCTGGGTCCCCTCTATGGTCTACTCTTAAGGAGGGGATAGTGGAGTTATAGATTGAAACAATTGAAGAAGATGCAGAGATGGAGCATGTCGAATCTCTAATTTCAGTATTAACTCCACCAGTAAGAGTGACATTCCAACTATTTACAATTGAGTCTATTACGGTAATATTAGTAGGCGAGAAGGGATCACCGTGTTCAACATAGATGTTTTTGTAGCTTATCCTTCCTGTGGTGATAGTTAGATTAACAGTTTTATCTGGTTCTGATGGAGGCTGTAGCCTAAAGGAAATGCATGCAATAGTCGAATTTGTTATATGCGCAGACTGGCACAGAAAAGTTAGTTGCCACCCGTTGACAATAGAATTCGTTATCTCTAAAGTTGACCCAGAGAGAGTGTCAGAAAGGGTAAGGTTTTCGATATATCCAGGATTGAGTTCTAAGCTGGCTAGATTCGGGTAGCTAAGTTCAATTGAGGTGATGTTCGAATTCAAGATGGCAGTGGAACTAACACAGAACCCATCAGCACTGAAAAGATGTCGGACTCTAGTACCAATCGAATTATTTATGTATGCGCGTCCGCCATCAGCAGCAAGCCATCCAAAGGTTGAATCTGAGATATATGCCGTAGAGTTATTAAGTAATTCAATCTCTCTAACTGACGACTTATAAAATGAAACCATCGAGTTGTCGCTTGCTCGTAAATGGATCCAGCCTATTAGGGTTGATTTATTGAAGGTGATTTCACCACTTCCATATGCAGTTACAAATTTCCATGGCGTTGAACTATGGACCATGCGAATTGTTGAGTTTAACACGGTTAAGTTTCCGAAAACTCTAATGAAACCATCGACCACTATGAAGTTGCTATCTTTAATCACAACTGTTTGTGTTCCGTTAACTATGAGGTCTCCGTACCAAGTTTTAGTCCCACTTATTACAATTAATTGAGGTGTTATCGGTAAATCAACCCCCCCATAAGGTTTCATCAGTGGGTATCTGTCCGTGTTGTTTGCGTCGATAATGTAAGGCGTGTCGCCTATGCCGTCGCTTTCTGGCTGGTCTTGATTAGGTCCGCTTTTTTCATCAACGCTATTGTAGTCGCTCCAGTAGTTTCCGCCTGACGGGTAACCGTCGTCCCAAGCATTAATCGATGGATTTATCCAAGGATTAACCCATGAAACATCGAATACTTGCCAGGCGTTGCCTATGAGATTGTTGTGATAAATACTGTTGTTTGAGGAATCTTCGAGGCGGATGCCGTAATCAATGCTGTTCACTATGTTGTTTTCGACAACGTGGTTGTTTTCGGAATAGAGGTCGATGCCTGTGTTGCAAGCTGTTAAGTTGTTTCCGCTTATTATGTTGTTTGCGCCCCCGCAGAGGATACCATTATAATTGTTCACTATGTTGTTTCCGCATACGCTGTTGTTCACACTGGTTGCGCCACCAAGGTATATGCCAATCCCATTTTGCGTTAAGTTGTTTTTGCTAATACTGTTGTTTGAGGAGGAGTCAACAACGATGCCCTGGTCCGCTATGTTGTTCCCACTAACGTTGTTGTTTGAGGAATGCTCGAGATAGATGCCCTGACTCACGCTCGCTGTTATGTTGTTGCCAGTAAGGGTATTTTCTCCTCCATATCTGACGTGTACGCCAAAATAGAAGTTCCTAATGGTTGTGTTTTTTACTGTCACGTTTCTAGCTGACAAGTATATTCCTATTGAGTAGACGCTTCCTGTTCTTTGAAGGGTGTAGCCTGCCCCATCAATGACGGTGTTGCATCTCTCAACTACAATCTCATCGTAAATGTTATCAGTAAAAGTGTATAGGCTTCCATTTCGTTGTATTGGTGCTGTTGGCGGGTCTATGCTTCCGTCAGCCCTAATGTAAATGGTTCCGCTTGCCTTAACTGGTTGAATACTAAATGTCAACGTCAACATACTCATTAAGAGCAGTGCGAGCATTATTCCAGAAACAGTTTTCCTTAACAACTTTGGGCTTTCTACTAACTCCAAATGGTTTGATCTAAAAATTAAACTTTGCTAGTGAACCCTGACTTCTCACATGCGAAAAAGGCGCTACCGAAACGCATTGAATTCCGTTGCCGCAGGCGGGGATTAAATCATACTCTTCGTCGGCTATGTTAAAAAGCTCAATCACCCATTCGTAGAAAATTCTTGAAGAAAAACCGAAATAATAGCTTTGCACCTCGTTGACTTTTATGTTGATGCATACTCTCTTCGAAGTCTGCAATGAACGATCGAAGTTGCCTTCGCTTCTCTGCATCGTATAGACGTAGATATTTCTTGATGATTTTTCGATATAATAGCTTTGCAACAACTTCATGATTTTCTGGAATTCATACTTTTTATGCAGAATTTAACGCTCGATACTACGAGCATGCACGTGCTGGAAAATGCAAACTTAGTGGAGCGGTCAGGTGCAAGCGCGCTAAAGGTATTGTTCTCCCCCAAACATGTCATATTCTAAACCTTTCTTACCGCCAAATGTGCGGAGTATTTCCCGCACCATATCCTTAACTGCAAGGTCGCTTCCAATGTCAAGATAGAAAGAACATCTGCCATCAGCAAGTGAAGGCTTAAACTTTATCCACAAGATGTCGCCTTTCGGAATCCACAAGACGTGTTCTTTCGCAACTTCAACTATTTTACCAACGGTCACATCGTTCGTGCCAGGTCCTTTCCAATAAATGCACAGGTCCCGCACGCCATTAGAGCAAATACCAGACTCCACAATTTTGTGTTTTGCGCCCTCATCATCAATCCAATACATTGCGTCCGGATATAACTTAAAATGCGTGTG
This sequence comes from uncultured Candidatus Bathyarchaeia archaeon, assembly GCA_964573475.1. Lineage (GTDB taxonomy): Archaea > Thermoproteota > Bathyarchaeia > Bathyarchaeales > Bathycorpusculaceae > CAVZKK01. The sequence continues at coordinate 11,344 of CAZNJT010000043.1, forward strand.
CTCAAACATACTTTGAGCTCCTGGGAGTTCAACTTTCTTCTTGTTCGCTTTCATTATCATCACCACCTAATTCCGCAAAGTTTTCCAGGGACGAACGTACCACGCACTCTCCTAATAATCCACGTAGATGAAGGTCTATCACAAATTGGGGTAGATAGGGAGAAGGTGTTAGATTGAGTAAACTAGTTTTTAAATCATATAAAAAGAAATAAAAAATACTTAAAGTCCCTATCTCTATCTCCCCTGATTTGTGTTAGACCTTTTTCGCCTTAGCCTCATAGCGCTCTTCATACACACTCTGAGGTAAGGCGTTAAAACTTCAGCCTGTTCCTCAGCTTGTTTAGCTTCCAGTGAGGTTAATTCTTCTACTGGTTTAATGATGTCGCTGAGTTTTATCCGCCACAATTTTTTAAATTCTTCCGTTGTAAACCACTCGAATTCTTTTTTCAACCTCATCAAATAACCTGTCTGCTCTCCTCCAACTGTCGGTATATTCTCCTCTTCTAAGTCAACTAATTCCAAAAGCTCAAGGGTTTTCATGGTTCTGATGGCTTTAGTTCTTGAGCATTTCAGATCTTCCATAAGCCCCTTGGTTGTGACTTTATCTTTGTTCAGCAAGTAAGCGAATGCGATGACTCTATCCCACGGTGCTGAGCTTAATGCAACATCTATAGCAACGGGCAAGTCGTCAATAGTTATTTGAGTTCGCCCCTTGATTAATGCGTGTCCACGCGCTAAAGCGTATAGGGCTTGTATGCATCTCTCTGGCTCTTCGATTATTGGTTCCGTGTAGAATGTTTTTTCTCCAGTGTAGTCTTCCTTAACAACAACGTTTATTTTCCCTCGCAGCTTAGTTACAAGAATCGCCAGCTGCACCATTCTTTTTATGACTGAATCCAAGTCTTCCGCTAGGTTCCATTCGATTTTTTCTCTTCGCCATATCCCCTTCAAAAACCTTAAGGTTGCCTTGTTGCATTCTTCGACTTTTTTACGGTAGGTTTTCTCCTTTACTTCGCCAACGTATTTTTCCATCGTTTTCGTCTTCTTGGTAACATGCATGAAGTACATCCTTGCGCCCAAGTTGCCGAACAAATCCCAGACACTATGAGGGATAGGGGTTGTTGCGCCAATCCATGTAAACATATAATCTCCTTCGTACCCTCTTGACCCATAAACACCAGAGTCAATTGTTAATCCTCTTCCATCCAAAACTCGTGTCAGAAGTGAAAAAATTTCTTTCAATTCCTCTGATTTTGCTCCGAACAATGTACTAAGATCTGGAGTTATGAGCGCTTTATCCTTGATTCTTGGCAATAAATCTATTTTCTTTAGTTCCACCTCAGTTTTTTGGGCAACATGAGATACGAAGGCTTTCGGAGTAAATTTATCCGTAGCATGCGAGAGTGGAAATCCCCTGAAAAAATCTAAAGTGGTTGTTTTTCCACTGCACGGGACACCTTGCAAGACTAAAGCGAGCGGTTGAGCATCCTCTATTAATAAAACAGCAATTGTGGATGCGCATGCTTCGGCGTAAGGCCATAAGTGTGGGAAGTTCTTCATGATCGTCTTGCGCCAATCTTCAAATGTTATCGGTTCGCCTACGTCTACCCACACTTTTGCATTTGGGCTGAAAAACGGGCAATTCTCTCTGTCACATAAATCCATGAGTGCCTCAGATGAACACCCTACGCTGTATCTTTTATCTTGAACACCTTTAATCGCCGAGTTTACAATGGACTCAATTTCGTCACCTTTTGGGAAGGGCTCAGGTTCTTGCTCGCAATGTTTTGCAAATTCATAGCCTATTTTGATAATATCCTGTTCGTTTAACCCTTTAGTTGCGTAATAGACGGTGAGTTGAAAAAGAAACGAATTTCGAGAGCCTGCATTTGCACCCACTTCCAATCTTCTCTTGACGCATGGCGGATCATCCATTGTCGCTTTTAATTCAGTCTCAAATGATTTCTTTCTCTGCGCAAGCCATTTTTCTACTTTGTTTCTATGTTCATTGAATAACTTTTCAGCCTTAGGGATCAAATGGACTTCTGCTTTTATGAAGGGTTCTCTCTGTTTAGTAGCCATTTCTTTTATCTTATCTACTGTTAGATTTTCAAGCTCGGCGAGTGTAAGTGGGATTTTGTACAGCCCCGACTTTTGATGTCTGCTATTCACTAAACGCCAGAGTCTTCTCCTTTCGTAGA
>CAZNJT010000044.1:0-13458 GCA_964573475.1 uncultured Candidatus Bathyarchaeia archaeon
GTCAAAAAAGCCTTTAACAGTCAAACTCAAATCTCCGAGCATGTCTGCAAAATGCGGATCGCTTCCACCATTTGCAATGATGATTTCAGGCTTAAACTCCTCAGCCAAAGGAACAAAAATCTCGTTCAAAGCATAGAGATATGTGCTGTCGCCTGTTCCGGGCGGCAGAGGCACGTTAACATTGTAGCCTTCTCCGGCGTCTTCTCCAATTTGCCAAGCAAATCCTGTTCCGGGATAAATTGTGCGTGGATCTTGATGCAATGAAATATACAGCACGTTAGGGTCTCGGTAGTAGATGTCGCTTGTGCCGTTTCCAAAGTGAACATCATAATCCAATATTAAAAACCGCTTAACACCATATTTAGCTCTTAAATGCTCGATTAAAACTGCTATGTCGTTGAATAGGCAGAATCCGCCTCCATAGTTTCTTCCAGCATGATGAAAACCGCCGCCCAAGGAAATCGCACGCTTCACTTTTTCTTCATAGACAGCCTTACCGCATTCGATTGCGCCGCCCGCAATGAGCAGCGCTGCCTCAAGGATTCCCTGAGAAACAGGCGTCTCAACATCATATCGCTTACTTTCCTTTGCCAAGCGAAAAATCAAGTCAACATAACTTTCATCATGAACTCTTAACAAGTCTTCCCTTGATGCTGGCTGAGGGGCGACGAGAACAATTTCAGAAAGACTAAGCAAGCCATGGCTTTCAAAAAACCTCATTGCATTTACAAACCTGTCCCCTCTGAATGGATGCCCTTCACCCAAATCATACTGCCCATACTTTTCATGAAAAGTGATTATTATTCTACTTTCTGGAATTGTCATTTTCGCTTCTGCTTCCTAAAGAGTAGTACGCTTTCTTGGTGATAGACATATTTAGATTGAGTTGTAATAAGCTCACATCTTTCTTTAGGTGTCACTGTTGAAGGCTTGGTGTGTCAGTTCATTGAGGTTCGTTGCGCACGATGCCAACGTGGCGATCATTCCTGGTTGACCTGCACGCCTGTTAAGCTTTGCTTTTAAAACTTTAACTTTTAGAAATAGATATAAGCATAGATGCTCTCGGCAGTATTGTTTATCATGCAAGCTAATAGCAGAGAAGGTCTTCTGGGTCAGTCAAGCCATTAACATGTTTCGTTTGACACTATTCAATAATGAAAGGTTTTATCCTGATGCGAAAGATACTTGCATAAGAGATAAATACGTTGGCATCACAAGTTGGTCTTACCGGGCTTCCAAAAGAAAAAGGAGAAAGGAAAAATGAAGAAAATCTTACCGTTCATGATGATTCTTTTAATTGTTCTTCCAATGTTTGTTGTCTTTACTTCGAAAGTCCGAGCTGGCGAAAACGTGATTTTTCAAGATGATTTTGAAAGCTACGCTGTGGGCACCTTTCCCTCGTCAGGCGGATGGAGTGTCGTATGGAATGGTGCGGGCGACCAGTATCAAGTCATAACTGATACCTATTCTCATTCTCCCACAAAGTCACTTCAACTCGTCGGCAGCTATGGTTGGAGCATAGTGGTTAAGAGAGACTTCACGTCGAGCAGCAGTGTAATAGGTTACGAGGGTTATTTGATGGCGGCTGACTACGGTAGTAACCCACAGTCTAACACGGCAAGCATCGGGTTCTTTAATGAACCGATTGCAACCTGGGGGCGCTACTACGCTGATATTGGGTTCTGGAACGGCTACATCTGGGGCGGCATATCGCCGAGCGGCTGGATCCATCAGCTTCAACCGTTTACACCTATGACTTGGTACAAGATTAGAGTCGTTCTCGACAAGGCTTCCAGAGTCTACAATGTTTGGGTTAACGATGTACTAGTTGGACAGAATCTTGTGGAACTAAACGATCCGAATGAAATACTTTCGCTTCAGCTCGGAGAAGGCTGGGATAGTACCTACTGCTATTTTGACGATGTCAAAGTGTTTGAAGTTAGTGGAACGCCACCGCCTCAGGGCGATCTTTGGATAGAAAATATAGAACCAGTTCAAACAGTTTTTAATGCATCAGTACTTGTTGCGGGAAAAGGAACAATTCTCCGCATTGTTGTCGGAAGCAGTTTCCCTAAAGAGCAGTATGTATATGTAAGAATCAAATGCTTTGATGGCCTTATCCCTTCAGAGAACTTTGATGAATTTGTTCGTATTGAACCATATCCAAAGAAAACTATACTATATTTGCCTTCTTCTCAGAGATTCTTAACATTTGGGAAAAATGGGGCTTCGACCTATACTGTTGTAGCTTGGATTGACGTATACAATTGGATTTCTGAATCCCGTAAAGACAACAATTATATGCAAACATCTGGAGAAATTGTACAAGCAAAAGGGTTCAAAGTTTTGTACGTCCCGGTTGTTTTTCCTTCTGAGGCTTCTTTAGCGGTGGAAGGACGCAAGATGGCAGTTGAGCAGTGTGGATCAGACAATTTCATAATGGCTACTTTTCCAGTTGCTCAAGACAAGTATTCTTCTTCGGTGTCAGGAAGGGTCTCTTTTTCGTATAATGCTGAACTCATCAGAGAGGCTAGATGGGCGGATTTGATGTTGTGGGTCCAATACAATCTTGAGCTGAAGAGAAAGCTCGGCGGCTATGACCGTGTTGTTGGGGTCGTCCCCTCCTATTACCCAACTCAAAGATGGTTTACCAAGTGGTTTCCAAGCCCGCCGCCACTTCTTGAGCCCAATTTGGCGAACAAGATCGGCCTCTTTGTAATGGGAGGTGTGGTTTACGTTGAGGAAGGGTGGTGGACTTCTGTGGCGCATGAGCTAGGGCATTCTTATGGCCTTTGGCGTTCACGTGAAGAAAGCCAAGATTATCCACCATATGGGAAAGCCGCAAACGGCTATTGGGTTCCATGGCATGACTCAAACAAGGACCCACTTACGGGGAAAATTGTCTCAGGCTTAATTGGTGCTAATGCCATTTGCTTTATGGGCGAAGCTGCTGAATATCAGAACTATATCAGCACGCATTATATGCCTGAACATCCAACTTGGATAGATAATGAAGACTATGAGGAGCTTCTGAGGCAATTCGGCCAATTTCCTGACCCAGAGGTTCTCTTCATAAGCGGTAGTGCTTTCAGGAATGGCACAGTGATTCTTAATCCTTGGTATAGAATCTTGAATAGAACTGCTGATATTGAGTTAGGAGTGAGTGGCAACTATACTTTGCTATTCTTGAACAAATTAGGAGAAGTGATTGGGCAAACGGGCTTCAACATGTCCTTCACATGGATGGGAACAAGCCTTAATGTGACAGGGTTCAATTTCGCTGTTCCATACGTTGCAAGCACAACTGAAATCCAGATTATCCACAATGGAACAATAGTCGCGAGCAGAAGAGTAAGTACGAATTCTCCCGATGTAAAACTTACGTACCCTGCAGGGGGACAAGTCTTCGAAGAAGGAAAAACTGTAAAGCTAACTTGGAATGCTAGTGACCTCGACGGTGATACCCTTTATTATTCAGTACTTTACAGTTCAGATAATGGTTCATCGTGGGTTCCATTGGGCACGAACCTCAAGGAAAACACATATAATTGGACAATCGACTGTTTGAATGATGGCCCTGCGAACCAGTACCTCGTCAGGATCGTTGCAACCGACGGGGTGAATACAGGAGAAGCCGTTTCAAATTCCACATTTACGATCCTACGCCATGACCTAGCCGTTGCAGATATTTCAACCTCAAAAACTGTCGCGGGAGAAGGCTATACTTTACCCATCAACATAACAGTCCAAAACAATGGCAACTTCACAGAAACCTTGCATCTTAAAGCGTACGCGAACACAACACTAATTCATGCCCAAAATCTCACCTTAACAAGCGGAACCTCATCAACAACCGCTTTTACATGGAATACCACAGGTTGGGCCATCGGCAACTACACGTTAAGTGCCTACATAGAACCAGTTGCCGGCGAAATCAACACAATAAACAATCAACTCAGTTACAAGATGATACAGATTCTTTCACCCAACGACATTCATGACATTACCATCACAAAGCTTACACTCAGCAAAACCATCGCTGGTCAAGGCTACAATCTAAACATCAGCACCCAAATCCTAAACTATGGAGGCAATGCAGAAGATTTCAACCTAACCATTTGTGTAAACGGAACAATCATCCAATGCACAGAAACTACATTGACAGGCAAAAACTCCACAACCATCACCTTCACATGGAACACTACTGGCTTTGCTAAGGGCAACTACACCATATGGGCTTATGCAGAGCCAGTTCGAGGCGAAACAGACACAGCAGACAACACGCTAGTGTATGGCACTGTCATCGTGACTATTCCTGGCGATGTGGTGGCACCTTACTTTGAAGTAGACATCTACGACGTGACTGCCATTTGCATATGCTATGATTCAAAAATAGGCCCACCCCGCGACCCACTCTATTATCCAATCTGTGACTTAGACGGCAACGGCATTATAGACATATACGATGTGACTGCTGCCTGCATCTCGTACGGACAGAAATACCCATAACCCCATTTCTCAACCACCATCAACACAAATCGCTGATAACAAAAACGTCAAACAACGTTCAATTCACAGAATTCATTTCCAAGATTTCACAAACATATTTGGCTCCAAATAGAGGGGCCTAACACCGTTGCACGCACACAAACTCTGCAACGCATTGATATTAAACAGAAAAAGGGAAGATGGCTAATTTTTGTTTGTTACTTTTCTTGTTTTTCCTCGCCTTCCGCTACTGCCTTCGTCGACTGCGATTCCTCTGTGCCTTGTGACGTTTCTTGCGGGTTTTCCTGCTGGGCCTGAAAGGAATCTGTTTCCTTAACTTCCACACGCTCTACTGGTGGTTCTGGCAGTTTTTCTTCGACAACTTCAACTTTCGGTTCAGAAACTTCAGTTTCTCCAGGTTGTGGCTCTATTTTCTGCTGTACAACTATTTCTGGTGTCGAAACTTGTATGCCGCTTGAAAGCTGGTTTACGGCTTCTCTAACTCCGTCTAGCTCTTGTTTTGCAGTTTCGATTCCCATTGATAAAATACCCATTTCACGCTGGTAGACTTCTTCCTCTACTTCGCCAGTTACATGTTGAATTTCAAAGTTTGCAAGAAGCATCTCCAACGTTTTGATCTGTTCTTCAAGCTCCTCCATTTTAGAATTCATCTTCTCCAGCAAAGCCTTCTGTTGTCTTTCAATTTCTGCAATGGCTTCGTCTATCTCACTGTTAAAAAGGTCGTATGTGGACTGAGAAATTCTGCCAGTGTTTAGTAAATTGTCTAAAGCTTGCTTCTTTTTCTTTGCCATCTCATTTTCTTCGTTTAATTTCTTAAAAGAATGCTTCCACGAAATCAATTTTAACACCGTCCATTTTTTAGCCGCAAAAGAAGGAAATAACATTTATTAACATGTAGATATATCGCTGGCTATTAAAAACAACAGTTTTTATCTTTTAAATGAAAAATTATGTTTAAAAACAAAATGCTCCATGAACTTTTTATATAATTGAATATTGAAACATTTCATCCATCAGCAAAAACATCATGAATTTTCATAGCATAAACTACCTTATGTTTAGGTATCTTTCTCGTGAAACTCCCCTACATGTGTTTATTAGGAAGACCTATGTGGTTTCATAAAAGTTTATGGAAGAGAAATGTTTAAACTTTCCAACTCTGTTTCAACTTCGAATTCAGAATGTGAACAAAATTTAAATATTTATATCTGACTAAAATGTTAAAACGTGAATAAACATGACGGCGTTGACAATAATCCTTGCCGGTGAAAAGTTGGAAGCCCAAACATTAAAAAAAATGCATGAGAGGATAATTAAAAACTTTATGGACATAATAGTTCTGGCTGAACTGAGAAATGGACCAATTAGCGGCTACGACGTAATATCGTTTATTCACAACAAATTCCACCTTCTTGTAAGTTCAGGCACAGTCTACTCACTCCTATACTCGCTAGAAAGAAACGGGCTAATCGAAGGAACATGGAACGAAAGAAAAAGAGTCTACAAACTCACGGAAAAAGGCAAAAAAACAATAGAAACAATACTAAACGCAAACGACAAAATCAAAAACTTCATAACAGCCCTCCTAAAAGTCCAATCTACTCCCTAAACATTTTTTGCAAACTGAAAGAAGCGAAAAACTAAAAAACACCTTTTCTAATCTTCTAAAGGCGAAAAGAAAAGCCCATATAGGGCCCGTAGCTCAGTAAGGATAGAGCACCGGGCTTTTAAGAAAGCGAGCATTTCAAAGAAACCCGGGGGTCCCGGGTTCAATTCCCGGCGGGCCCGCCAGAAAGGTCTCAGTTCTTTAACACTTTTTTATAAAAATCAAAAGTTGCGACGATTTAAAACGCATCCTTTATAGTAATATTCGTGATTACGGAATATTTGTTAAAGAAATCTGCCTAAATTAAATGATTGATGACAATGTGTGCTAGGCCGAAAAAGTTAGCTGTAGCGCTTACAATGATTGCAATTCTTTTGAGTTTTACACTAGTAAACATGAAATTTGCTCATTCAAGCGATGCGGGCGGGAAAATCGACCTATTCACACAAAAAGAGCCTTATAGCGGAAAAGGTCCAAACATGCCAAGCGATGCATTTGGTCCCCAAGAACTCGTTATCCTATATGCGCTGGTGACGTACAACGGGACGCCCATACAAAACTTGCTTGTGGCTTTTTACGTTCAAACTCCAAGTAATGCTTCCTTTAGCCTTTCCGAAAGAACCAATGCAAGCGGGATTGCAACGATTAATTTCACACTACCTTGGCCTTGTATTAATGGAAGTGAAGTTTTTGGGGAGTGGTATGCGTTTGTCAACGCATTAGTTGGGGATAGACTTCTCCAGGATAGTTTAACTTTTAGGGTGGGCCGGGTTGTAGAGTTAATTTCGATAAGGACAATTGACGAAAATCTTACGTATCGACCTTATTTTGGAATAGGAGGAGATGTTGGACTAGAAATTACTTTGAGAAGCATAGCTATGAGCGTAAAAAAAGCTACATTTGCAATAGTTGTGCAAGACGAGTTAAACGTTCCAATTAATCATTTAGACATACCTAATTTCGAAGTACAGCCCAACGAGAAATTAATCTATCTATATGGTGTATTGAATATCCCAAAATGGGCACGCGTTGGAAATGCAACTGTCTTCGTATCAGCCCTCACAGCTCTAGTAAATCAGAGCGGGGTTCCATACTGTCCGGCAATATCAACAAAGTTTTACATTATGCCGCATACACCGTTAACAATAACTTTTCATGATGTTGCAGTTGTGGATGTCGTTCCTTCAGCTAAGTCTGTTGAAGTTGGACAAATCGTGAATATAAGTGCTATAATTCAGAACGAAGGAACCGAAAATGAAAGTTTTGACGTAAGCGCCTATTATGATGATTCTCTTATCAAAACGCTCTCAACAACACTTGCCCTACATTCATGGACTACTTTAAATTTCACGTTTAACACCACAGCTGTTGTCCCAGCAAGTTACACGATAAAAGTTTCCATTCCTCCCCTAATCAATGAAGCGGACTTAACAGACAACATTCTTGCTGACGGCGTAATTGAGGTTAAATCTAAACTGCCCATGCTTATTCACAACATCGCAATAGTTGACGTCAAAACATCAACTAATACCATTTACATTGGTGATTTACTCCAAATAACCGTTAGCATTGTTAACAAGGGGACAGAAACAGAAACCTTCAGCGTAGGAGTTTACTATGACCTTTCGTTAATTGAGACCAGAGTGGTTAATGCTCTTCTAGCTGGCGCTCAGCAGACATTAACTTTTATGTGGAATACAAGCTCAATACGTGAAGGCTTCTATCAAATAAGCGCTTTCGCCCCTCTTGTAGGCGACATTGACGTTTCAGACAACACATTTATGAATGGAGTCGTTCAGGTTAAAGCTAAGCCTTTGCCTGTCGTTCACGACATCGCTGTTTTAAACGTTATTCCTTCATCTTCACTGGCATATATTGGCGAAATTATCGAAGTAAATGTTACTTTAAAGAATAAAGGAGACAAAATTGAATCTTTTAACGTAACACTTTATTATAATTTGACTGTTGCTAATACCTTGCTTGTTGATAATTTAGCACCTAAAGCTAATTATACTTTGGTTTTCCGCTGGAACACGCAGGGCTTTTCTGAGGGTAATTACACTTTAATGGCTTATGCGTGGCCTGTTCCGAGCGAAGAATATACAGCAGATAATTTCTTTGTAAATGGTGTTGTAACGCTTTTATCAAAACATGACATCGCAGTCTTAAACGTTTCGCCTTCAAAAATCCTCGCTTATATAGGCGAAATCGTCTACGTCTACGTTGTTGTTAAAAATGAAGGGAACTATGTTGAATCGTTTGATGTTATAACATTTTATAACTCTAATGTTATTGGAAAACTGTTCGTCAACAGTTTACAACCTGGTAGCGAAATGCCACTTGTTTTTTGCTGGAATACGCTAAATGTGCCGGAAGGAAATTATACTTTAAGTGCAGAGGCGAGTGTTGTGCCCGGTGAAGTTAATATCGAGAATAATAGGCTCGTTAATGGTGTTATTTGGGTCAAGCCTTGGGTGTATCCTCCTGTTTGGAAAATTCCGATATGGCTTCTAGCTCTATTATTTTTACTGGCCGTGCTTATCGGAATCTTACTACTTCTTGTCCTTATGTGTGCGTTGTTGCGGAGGCGTAGAAGAAAGAAAAAAGATAAGATGGTCATACCGCCAATTCCGCCTACGATTATGCCTTTCCAGAGAAGTAAAAAGTGTAGAGTGTGCGGGAAAGAATTCCCTGCAGTATACACTTTCTGTCCATACTGCTTCACCTTCTACGGAAAAGACTACAAGTGATTAGGACACTCATTTGACAATTAATTTCTACGTTCCTTTTTATCCAGTGCACGTTTGAGACAAAAGCACCTATCTTATTAAATGACCCATCCAAGCATCTGGATTCTGATATTTTACTTTAGCATCGCCCTTCCACAATGCGTCTCCAAGCTCAAGGAAGTCTTTGCTTGAGAGTCTCTTGCTCATTTCGAAGCACTAAATGGTTCATACATAATGCGATATAAAAATCAGATTTGAAAAAGCGAACATATGCTTCAGATTTTTGTTACTTTTTTAAAATTTGTCGTTTTCGGATAGCACTGCGTCAAACTGGCCTAGTTGCGCGTGTGAGTAATTTAGATATAGAAGATTTCTCCATAGGTATTTATTTATTCCGAAGGAAATCTAAAAGACTTAGAGGAGAAGAAGTCGAAACAGAAATTTGAAAATTAAAGGAAGTGAAGATGTTGGAGTTTACGCTAAATACAAAGCAGGCAATTGCCATCATCTGGACACTAATTGCGATCGTGCTATCTCTGGTAATTGTGCTTACTATCGGCTACCCATACATCTACCCCTATTCAGGATACGTCTCCATACCTTGGCAACTGTTGGTAGGATTGTTCTTCGGGCTTCTGTTGATAATCACTCTTCCGATATATCTGTTGATGGTCTTGTGGCAAGCGCTAGCTAAGTCAGAGACTTCCTAATGGAATATGAGCTACTAACTCGCCTGCGCTCCACGCTATGAGTAGTGTATTGCTACGTTAGAATTTGCCTGCTTCAAACAAGTCTGAGAAATACTTAACTTATGTCTAAAGTAAATTGGAAAGTGACTGAATAACAGAGTTGCAGGTGATAGGTCCGTTTTTGCCATGATCTTACTATTGATCTGAGTGAACTGTTGCAATGGTTAAGTCGCCTTAACCTTTAGCCAGCAAGTCGTCGTAAGTACGTCTGGCAGAAGTTTGATTTTTGGCGTTATTTGATGTGGAATTGTATTTTGTTTATCACGTCATGTTTATGTTAGGTTTTCTTGGAGGATGTTCACGTCAAAGATGTATCGAGTTATTAGGATGTCTCTTTCCATTATGTCGGTTATTTTTGTCATTTCTATTTTTTCTGGCGTGTTGGTTGTTATTACTATTTTTTGTCCGAGGGCGTGATTTATGCTTGTTTCGATTAGGGCACTCAGGCTTTGTTGTGATGTATAACGTATCATTCTTGTTCTTACGTTTGGGTGGCTTATTTTGTTTAGTTTCATTGCTAGCCATGCTATTTTGAGTTTTGCATCTTCTATATCATCTGTTACTATTATTATTTCGCAGAATCTTCCGTATTGTTCTGAAAACTTGAATAATGTGTTTATTTGTTCGATTAGGAATTCGTGTTTGTTTTGTATTGGAATTATGAATGTTATCGTTTGGTTTAGTTGAGGCATTGTTCACCGTTTTGTTTAAAGTTGGCTTTCTGTAAAAAGTCATATTCCAGAAGGGTAACATATCGTAAGAAATAATATGCGCCGATTACGCTAGAAGCGTGAATGAAACCTTAAACCCTACAAGATTTGATAGAAAAGTTGAGCCTTGAGGAAGTTGAAGTTTGTTGAATAATGTCTAAAACGCAGTAAAATGAGGCTTCTGGGAATAAAATTCAAAAAGGTTAAGGGTGGTGGTGGAAGCCTCTCCTTTCTCCCGCTTTGGTTAAAATTGTATAATGTTGAATGTTTATAAAACGCTTGCTATTTGCATAGGCATATGTCATTTTTGAAAATATGCCTTGTTTTGGGGTCATTTCTGTTTTGGAAACTTTGTTTTTAGGCTCATTTGTGATTAATTATTATTGATTTAAAATGTTTGAAGAAATTGTTTCCGACGCCGTTCGGATGCTGATATTATTTTTTGGATTACATTAGCTTTCATAATAACCTGGGGTGCACTTTGGGCACGTGGAGTTAGTAAAACTAGATGAAAGCTGCTGGTTTCTTTTGAGATAATAATTTGGTTGTGATTTAAGTTAGCTGTTAGATGTTGATAATCAATACGAAACGCATAAATCCATTTTTCTTATTCTTAGATATTCTGGTCGGGCGGTAGCTCAGCTTGGTAGAGCTTCCGAGCCAGCATAGGCTAAACGGGTTTGGCTGGCGGAGACGCTGTAGACACTTACCCATGGTGAGTGTTACCTCAGCCTATCAAGCGTACATGCAGAAACCGGAGTGTCGCAAGTTCAAATCTTGCCCGCCCGACCAAACTCTTTTGGAAAAATAAGCTTATTTTGGATTATTTTAAGTAAATAGCCTTAGAATTGATTCTTTCTTGTTTGAAAAATTGCAAGTAATCCACGTTTCACTTTACGGTTTAAAGCTCTGCCTGATGTTCAATGATGAGGCTTTATAAGGATAATCCAAGCAGCAGGTGAGCTACATTCTTTCGAATAGCTTAATTACTTTGTAATGCGTTATTTTACATAGTGAGTTGGTTGACCGAAGCTGTCCCGGTTCCTCGTCCTTTGCTGAAGGAACTTTATGAGCACTTTGCCAAGATAGAGGAGATTTTAGCCACTTTAGATGAACTCTCAAACAAGGAAGGATTGGAAAGAATAGAGAAGAGTCTAGAAGAATATAAGAAGAAGGAATATGTAACCGTAAACAATCCTGAAAAAATCAGAGAAGCCCTAATGAAGGACTAAGCCTTGCCATACAAGTCGATTTTTACACGAAGCTTTACGAAAGAGTTTGGCAAACTACCAAAAAGCATTAAAGAAAAAATTTTGGAAGCTTTAGAAAAAACCGCGGAAAACCCCTATACGGGAACAAAGTTACGAGGTAAACTTGAAGGGCTATGGAGATGGCGTGTAGGCAAATACCGCATAATTTATTTTATCGATGAGAAAGAGAAAGCAATAGTCTTCGTAGATGTCGGGTTAAGAAAGTCAATTTACGAATGACGTATTGAAGCGAATAACATGCTGAAGCGAAGAATTTAAACGCAGTTGTAAAGCTATTTCGCCCGACCAAATCCATTTGATGTTTCTAATTCAACTCTTTCGTCGAAGGCTAGCTCGCACGGTTCAAGGTTAGTGCATGTGTTAAATCTTATATGACTTTACGTGTGATTATGCTTGCGGAGCTAAACTTCGTAGAATGGCGGTGGGGATATTGTTTGAGGGTTCTAACAGAGTCAACTTAATTAAGCCTTCGGCAATTCGAAGAATGCTTGAGCTCTCGACGGGAATGGAGAATGTTGTTCATTTGGAGCAGGGTGAGCCAGACTTCACAACGCCAAAACATATTTTGGAGGCGGCTGTAGAGGCGACCAAAAAAGGTTTCACGCACTATACAGAAATTGATGGGACGCTGGAACTGCGTCAAGCCATAGCTGAAAAGCTTGAGAAGGACAATGGCATTAGTGCTGATCCGCAAACTGACGTAACAGTGACCTCTGGTTCTCAAGAGGTTATGTTGATCGCTGCATTGGGGTTTCTGAATTCAGGTGACGAAGCATTAATCCTTGATCCATACTACCCTGCGTGTTTTGAAGATACGTTGCTGGCAGAAGCAGTGCCTGTCACGGTTCCGCTTAATGAAGAGAAAAATTACGGAATAGAACTAGAAGCCTTGGAAAAGAAAATCACAAATAGGACTAAGATGATTTGGCTGTGTAATCCGTCCAATCCGACAGGACACGTGTTCTCACGGCAGGATCTCGAAATTATAGCGGAGGTAGCGCAGAAACACGACTTGATAGTTTTCGTGGATGAAATATATGAGAAGATTGTTTACGATGGTGCAAGACACATCAGTATAGGTTCCTTGCCAGGCATGGAAGATAGAACGATCACGGTGAACGGTTTCTCAAAAGCATATGCCATGACTGGGTGGAGGATTGGATACGTAGCGGCTGGAAAGAAGCTCTCGGCTACCTTGCGTAAACTGCACTATTACGCTGTATTATGCCCAAATGCGATTTCGCAGAAGGCAGCTTTTGCCGCGTTGATAGGACCGCAAGATTGTGTTCAAGAAATGGTAAGGGAGTACAACAGGAGAAGAGAACTTGTGCTTAATGAACTTGAAAAGATTGCGTCTTTGTCTTATACTAAACCGAAAGGAGCATTCTATGTTTTTCCAAACTTCTCAAGTTACGAAAGATCGGATGAAGCAATGGCGGCGAATTTGTTAAAGGAAGCTCGAGTCGTGACTGCACCTGGTTCAGGCTTCGGGAGAGCTGGTGAAGGGCATTTAAGAATATCATACTCCGTCTCTTATGAACAAGTTAAAGAGGGAATGGAACGAATCAGAAGGCATCTGGAACATAAGGCATAGAGTATTTTGGGTACAAAAATGCGATTGTGTTAGGATTCTCGCTTTGTTATTGTAACTATGCCTTTTTCTGCATCTACCTTAACAAAGTCGCCAGTTTGGATGATTTCAAATGGGTCCTTTTCCAATTTATCTACCAGAGGGACTTTCACCAGAAAAGCACTTACGACGAGCACCGTTTCCACATCCTTAACAATCAATGCTTTAGGCGCAACATTATGCGAAGCCAGTTTAAAGAGACCATCTATCTGAACCACTGAACTAGCCTTTCCAGACGGAAACACAAGCACCTT
>CAZNJT010000045.1:0-4118 GCA_964573475.1 uncultured Candidatus Bathyarchaeia archaeon
CCTTCTCTAAGAGCGATTTTTTTAGCCAAAGCGGCAAAGGCTTCGGCGTCACCCCATTTGAGTTCTATGCCGTCTAAATCCTTCTTTGTCAGTATTCTCCTTTGGAAAAGCTCGGCGGCAAAACCCATCACATTTCCTGTTTGTATGCCGCATAAGCCTAAATCGTCGATTAGGGATGTTAGGAAAACATTTTCTTCTGGAGTGAAGACTCCCAAGTTGGGACCCAAGTAGGCTTGCATTTCATAGTCTGGATTGTCAGTTATTGCTCCTTTGAACTTTCCAGTCTTAACCATGGCTATCTTTAAGCAGCAAGTCGGGCAGCCAAAATCGCTCCAAAACTGTTTTATCCAAACTCTATTCTCAAACTGGTCAACACCGAAACTTCTTTCATCATGCCACTCATCCTGCCAATTCCGGACAGGTTCAGAGCTTGTTTTTGCTCCGACTTCGTAGCCGCCTGCACCTGTTCCCCAGCGCCTCCACATTTCGCTTTCATAGGCATTATCGTTTACAACTTTGATCAGTTGCTTCACCTTTTTCAGGTCAGCCACTTCAGGCAATGGTCCAGTGCCCTTGACAGCCACTGCCTTTAGTTTTTTAGAACCCATGACTGCACCGTAACCGCCATAACCCGCTGCATGAGTCCACTTTGCTGCAACCACTGCTGTTCGCACTTTGTTCTCGCCAGCCGGGCCAATATACAGCAGTGCGGGTTCTTTCCATTCGCCGTATTTTGGATAACGCTTTTTCAAATGTTCTCTGCACTCTTTTGTGAGCGTTGTAACTGTTTGTTTTGCATCTTTACCCCAAACGTTGATTGCATCTCTAATTTCAACGTCAGAATCCTTAATGGAAAGGTAAACAGGCTTTTGTGATTCGCCGGTTACGATTATACCGTCATAACTAGCACATCTTAGCTCAACCCCAAATTCTCCGCCTACAGTTGAGCCTACTATGCCATTGCTTTGCGGTGACTTGCCTGAAACGCAAATCCTTCCGCCTGGGAAATATCCCGTTAGCGGTCCAGTTAAGAATAAGAGTATGTTTTCTGGGCCTAACGGGTCTATTTTTTCCCATTTTGTGCCTAATCTGTCCCAGAGAATTTTGGCCGTCAAACCTCTGCCGCCAACGTAATCTTTCAAAACGTCATCGTCAAATTTTATGTCTTTGATGTTTCCTGTTGAAAGGTTAGCTTCAAGAAATTTTCCTGCATAACCCAAAATCATACGTATTCCTCCCCTTGTTCTCCGTACATTTTAGTAGCCAAATCCCGTGTTATTTTTTCTGGCGTGCGAGCATAAAGACTGTAGGCTTGGTTTCTTCTCGGAACTTTTGTCAGCACGTTCCATCCGCCTTCTTGACAGACTTTCACGCATTGTGGCTTGCCTCTGCATAAGTCGCAAATTATAATGCGGTTTTCCACTGGATGCATGTGTGGAATTCTGCCTGGGCAAGCGTCTATGCATTTTCCGCAGGCAATACAAGCTTTGGTTTTTATCCGAACTGCACCTGTTCTTTTGCTTATTGATAGCGCATTGACTGGACATGCTTTTACACATGGGTAGTCTTCGCATTGGGCACAGAAGTGTGGAAATTCAGTGCCAGGAACCAGCATGAAGACTCTTATTCTTGAGGCTTCTGGCCATATACGGTTTTCATGGAAAAGCGAGCATACTATTTCGCATTTTCGGCATCCGCTACACTTTGAAAGTTCTCGTGCGATCCATATCGGTTCTTTTTTTGTTGGCAAGGTCAAGTGTCTCTTAAAATATTGTAGATTTTCCTAAGGGTTTCTTCAATTTAAAGGTGGTGCTTCGTACAATAATCCTTTAAGTGCTGTTTTCTAAATTCAGTTGGAACGAGAGAAAGCTTAGAAGTTGGAGCTGTAGAATTGGCCGCGTGGTACGAACTCTTAAGCATTCTGGTAACTTCCTTCGTTTTGAATCTTATACCCTTCGCTGGCCCCTCAAACCTTCTAATAGCCGCCAATGCTGCTCTGCTTGTCGACACGGACCCATTCTCCATAGGATTCCTCGTAGCTCTGGGCTCAGCATCGGCAAAGTTTATTCATTACTTGGTCACGTTTTTCCTAAGCGATTTCTTAGGGGAAGAACGTAGAAAACGCCTCGATGCTGCAGGATTAAAGCTTAAACGTTGGGCTTTCTTAGCGCTTTTCGTGGTAGCCGCAACACCGCTGCCTGATGAGCCAGTGGTCATACCATTAGGCCTATTAAAGTATAGCCCAGCCAAGTTTTACGTAGTCTACTTTGCGGGTAAATTGTCGATAACTGTTATCGGCGCCTACATGGGGAGGTTCGGCCTAGGGCTTCTAGCTCCGTGGATGAGCCAAGAAGTTGTCATGATTGCTTCAATAATCCTAACCATAGTCGTAACCATAATACTATTGAAAGTCGATGTTTGGAAAATCGCTGAAAAAATTTTCAAAAGAAAAATCACTTGAATCTTTCCTAGTTTACCATTCTTGCCCGTGCTGTATTGAAAATGTTCTTTCTCAAAAAGACAAACCAAAAAGACCTCACTTTAAAATAGCAAGAGCACAGTAGAGATAAAAGGAGCTATTTGAGGTCGGCCTTGAACATGTATACAAAGAAAGCGAGCTACTACTGGTTAGGAAGCGAAAGCAAACCTCCAAAACTTGAGGGTTAGGGAAAAAACTTGAGGGTTATCGCTGATCTGCACGTTCATAGCCGTTATAGCCGTGCCACCAGCGAGAAAATGTGTCCTAAAGAAATAGCCCGCTTTGCAAAGATTAAGGGCTTAAACCTCGTGGGCACAGGGGACTTTACGCACCCAAAATGGCTTAAAGAGTTGGAGGGAACCCTCGTTTATGAACCAGATGCAAGCTTGTATAAAGTTAGGACAAATCCAGAATTGCCACTATACTTCATGGCAACCACAGAAGTAAGCACAATATTCACTTTTGAAAGTGAAGTCAAGAAAGTCCATCATGTAATTCTGACACCTAACATTGAGACTGCCATTCAGATTAATGATAGATTATCAAAATATGGCGACTTGGCCGCAGACGGCAGACCCACATTAAACATGGATGCCTCGCATTTAGTTGAAGAAGTCATGGAGGTTTCAAGTGAAAACATGGTTTTTCCAGCCCATGCTTGGACGCCTTGGTTCAGCATTTTCGGCGCCTTCAGCGGCTTTAACAGCGTTGAAGAATGCTACCAAGACATGACAAAACACATTTACGCTTTAGAAACTGGGCTTTCATCGGACCCTCCCATGAACTGGCGTTTAAGCAAACTCGACAACTTCGTCCTAGTTTCAAACAGTGACAGCCACAGCTTTTGGCCTTGGCGCATCGGAAGAGAAGCCAACGTCTTTGAACTGAAAAAACTAAGCTATCGTGAAATTGTAGATGCTATCCGCCTTAAAGATACGGAAAGATTCAAATTTACGATAGAGACAGACCCAGCCTATGGAAAATATCATTGGACTGGCCACAGAAACTGTCATGTAGCGCTTTCTCCACAGGAGGCAGTAAAACTTGGAAACGTTTGCCCAGTTTGCCGCAAAAAACTTACTACAGGCGTTGAACAACGTGTTGAAGAATTGGCTGACCGCCCAGCAGGATTCAAACCTAGAGGCGCTGTGGGTTTTGTGCATTTGCTTCCGCTTTCAGAAATTATTGCAACAGTTTTAGGCGTCGATTCTCCTTCCACCCAACAAGTGTGGAGCATTTACAATTTACTTGTTGAAAAATTCGGCGACGAGTATGGTGTGCTTATTGATGCTTCAAAAGAAGCGCTAAGCACAGTTGTTGATGAGAAAATTGCTGAAGCGATAATCAGAGTTAGAGAGGGGCGAATCAAAGTGGTGCCTGGATATGATGGCGTCTACGGGCAACTCGTAATTTTTGATGAGCGATTTACAGAGAAGACTCTGTCGCAAAGAGTTCAACAATTGAATCTTACTGATTTCATGTAACTAGTGTTCTTACGTATTTTAACTGTATACGTGTTGAGCAGATATACGGCAAGACTTATTAAGTCGTAATACACACGATATTGTGGGCTCGACAATGGAAAGCATAACCCAGCAAATAAACGGAAAAGAAGACAAAATCTCAAAAATTATAGATA
>CAZNJT010000045.1:4218-13393 GCA_964573475.1 uncultured Candidatus Bathyarchaeia archaeon
GGTCGTGTTGAAGCAGCAAAGCAAGGAATTGAAAACGGCGCTGCTTTGCGGGTGCTTGTGAATGGTGCGTGGGGTTTCGCTTCCGTTGGAGCCCTTAATTTTGAGACTTTAAATGAGGCTATTTCAGACGCGTGTAAGATGGCAAAGACTGCAAGTTCAAGACTTAAAACCCCAATAAAACTGATCGAAACCAAAGCTGTTGAAGATAAGGTCGTGGCGAAACCCCGAGAAGATCCATCAAAAATCTCGATAGAAGATAAGATAAACACGACAATGACCATGAACAACAAGATTTTGGGCTACGACAACCATGTTAAGAGTTGCACAATAGACTATCTTGACTTAACTGGAACAAGCTGTTTCATAAATAACGAAGGCACATACATTGGGTTCTTGTAGAAAACGTTAAACTCATCGGAAAATAAATAACCCAGACTTTCATTAACCGCATTAAAGAGGCGCGAAATTGAGAAGCAAAATCAAACGAAGCTTACTTAAATTTAACACCCCCCGCAGAATAGTCCAATTTCTTTCTTTCATATTCTTTAGTGCAATAATCTTAGGCGCATTACCGCTTTTGCTTCCAGTTCTATGGACATGGGGCCTCCAACAAAACACTGTGGGCGACGCCTTCACAGCATTGCAGCTGATGCTTTACGACGTTGTTTTTCCATGGCTCGCAATAGCATCATTTCTAGTTATAGGCATATTAGTTGGTAAATCGCTGTGCGGTTGGGTTTGTCCCTTCGGCTTCATTCAAGATCTAGTTAGTTTTATAAAACGTAAACAGACGGAGTTTTCACCGCGGACTCATGAAAGTATGATCTACGTAAAATATGCTATTTTAGGCATTACTTTGTTTATTTGTTTAACTTTTTCCGCTGCTAAACTTGTAGGAGTTAGCGGAGGCTACGAAAGCGCTTTAGGTATTTTTGTAAGGGCGCCATTTACCACACTCAGTCCAGCGGAAACTTTGTTTGCAACCTTGCCTAAAATGGTTCGAGATTTTAGCAATGCAGTATCAGCAAACCAAGTGGATGTTTTCTCTGGAATTGCGAATTTGCCTCCGCTTTTCTGGGTGCAACTATTCATTATGGCTGGCGTACTTGTTTTTGCGGCTTATATTCCACGAAGTTGGTGTAAATACTTCTGCCCCCACGGGGCAATTCTGGCAATCCTGAACAGGTTTAGTTTTCTTGGTTTGCGTAGAGATCTAGTTAAATGTGCAAAGGGGGAGTGCCGCTTATGTGTGGAAGCGTGTCCAATGCGTGTTCCTATTTTAGATTTGCCTTGGGAGAAATTCAGCGATCCAGAATGCATCTACTGCTTAAAGTGTGCTGACGCTTGCCCGAATAAGGCTATTAAACCAAAATATCCATAGCTTTTCAATTGTCTAGAAGAGGACTCTGCTCTACAGAGTCTATACCCCTCCCTTATATAGATTGAACTTTTGGTCTGTACGATGGTTTTCTAAGGGGTTTTTTAAATCACTTTTTCTTGCTTTGCTTATCTTTCGCTCGGTTTATGTGCATTTCTAAGTAGTCCTTTCCATACGGGAAGCACTATTCAAAATATTTCTCGCATGGAAATTCTTCACAGTCTCTCATGCAATATGTAACTCCGCGTTTTACAGCACAATCCAAGACCAAACATAAAACGCCCTTGCCACCCCAACGTGTCTCGACCTTTTCCTTCGCAATCTCCTCAACTCCAGAACTGCAAACACAACCCAACTTTTCATGAAGCCCACAAATATCGCAACAAATGCTACAGGCAGCTACATTTTTCAAGACAACCACTGTTACTTTAACATAGGCATTTTAACGCCTTTTTCTCTTGCTATTTTTTGTGCTTTTTCGTATCCTGCGTCTGCGTGTCTTACTATGGCTGTTCCTGGGTCTGTTGTTAAAACTGTTACGATGCGTCTTTCTGCTTCTTTTGTGCCGTCAGCCACTAAACACATGCCAGCATGGATACTATAGCCTATGCCTACGCCGCCGCCATGATGCACGCTAACCCATGTTGCTCCACCCACAGCATTCAATAAAGCATTAAGTATAGGCCAATCTGCAACTGCGTCGCTTCCATCCTTCATGCCTTCCGTTTCTCGGTTAGGCGAAGCAACACTTCCACCGTCCAAATGGTCGCGTCCAATCCAAACTGGCCCAGAAAGCCTTCCATCTGCAACCATGTCGTTTATTATCTTGCCGAATCTTGCCCTTTCGCCAAACCCAAGCCAACAAACCCGTGCAGGCAACCCTTGAAACTTCACTTCTTCTTTGGCTTTTTGTATCCAGCGGCACAACTCTGTGTTATAGGCAAACTCCTTCAAAATCGCATCGTCAAGTGTGTAAATGTCTTCTTTGCTGCCAACAAGGGAAGTCCAACGGAAAGGCCCACGACCCTCACAAAACATAGGCCTAATATAACGCTGAACAAAGCCTGGATAGGCAAACGCATCCTTAAACCCGGCATCATAGGCTTGCTGCCGAAGGTTATTACCATACTCAAATGTCACAGCACCTTTCTGCATCATCTTAACCATGGTTTCCACTTGAACGCGCATACTCTCACTGGCACGCCGCATATACTCTTCAGGGTTGCTTTCCCTAAGTGCGTCAGCACTCTCCTTAGAAAAACCAGTAGGATAATAACCGTTCAAAGGATCATGAGCGGAAGTCTGGTCTGTTAAAACGTCTGGAATTATATTCCTTCGCAAAAGTTCAGGGTGCACCTCAGCGGCGTTCCCCAACAAGCCTATGCTCTTCGGTACGCCTTCACGCTTGGCCTCCAAAGCCATATCCACAGCTTCATTTAAGTCGTCCGTCCAAGTCTCTAAGTAACCATGTTTCAACCTACGCTCAATTGCCCACTTGTCAATCTCTACAACCAATGCAACCCCACCATTCATGGTAACAGCCAGAGGCTGAGCCCCGCCCATTTCGCCCAAACCAGCAGTCAAAACAAGCCTTCCATGTAAAGAACTGCCAAAATGCTCCTTCGCCACAGCAGCCAAAGTCTCATAAGTGCCCTGCAGAATGCCTTGTGTGCCAATGTAAGCCCATGAACCAGCAGTCATCTGCCCGAACATAATTAGGCCTTTCTGCTCCAACTCATAGAAATAGTCCCAAGTAGCCCACTTGGGAACAAGCATAGCATTAACAATTAAAGCCCTCGGAGCCCACTCATGAGTTTTGAAAACAGCCACTGGTTTGCCGCTTTGAATAAGCATGGTTTCGTCAGGCTCAAGCTCCGTCAAAGTCTCAACAATTCGCTCAAAACACTCCCAATTTCGTGCAGCCTTTCCCGTTCCACCATAAACAATAAGCCTTTCAGGGTCCTTAGCCACTTCTGGGTCAACAACATTAAAAAGCATGCGAAGAATACCTTCAATCTGCCAATTCTTACAATGCAATTCTGGACCAGTCAAACATTTAACAGGTTTTTTAATTTTAAACTTGACCAATGCTTGAGCACCACGAAGTCAAAATAATGTAAACACCCTTTAATTCTTTGCCTAGCGCATCACATTTTTATTAAAGAAACGTCTTAAGATACGCCGAAAAGCTAGGGGAGCAAAAACATGAGAGGAGCAATAGTATTTCGCGTAGTCTTCTTAGCGTTTTTGGCTGCAACATTGGCATATCCAGATATGCCGCTTGGAAAAACAACTATATAGGTCGTTAGGAGTGCCGGAAATAGATTATCTAGTGATCGGTATGCCTGTGACAACTTTAGTGATTGCCTGTTCAACGGCGTAATCTATGGCCTGATAGCTTGGTCGATCTTTACATTCACGGAAAAGGCGAGAAAACCAACGTAAACAAGGTCATTTTATTCTGTTTCACGCAGAAACACAGTTTCACCTTGTTTTTCTTTATCAACAACCAACCTTCCATTTTTGATAACCTTGTCCACAAGATTCACGCCAAAGCGATAGCCAAGAAACTTGTGATTAGGCGCATCTAAAACAATAACATCAGCCTTTTTCCCAACTTCTAAACTTCCAACTTCACTTGCCCGACCTATGGCATGAGCAGCGTTTATAGTGGCTGCAGTTATGGCTTCAGCCGCCGTCAACCTCATAAAATGACAAGCAAAAGCTATGACCAACTGTTGATTTTCAACCCAACAACTAGGATTAAAATCGGTGCCCAAAGCCACAGGAACACCAAAATCAATCATTTTTCTAGCATCCGCATACCGCCCACCCATTAGGCTGAAGGCAGCTGCTGGAAGCAAAACCGCTACCACACTTTTATCTGCCATGGCTTTAATGCCCTCATCAGAAGAAAAGAGCAAATGATCAGCAGAAGTAGCCCCAATGTCTGCTGCAAGTTCCGCGCCTCCCAGTAAGCCCATTTCATCAGCATGAACTTTAGGTTTTAAACCATAATTCTTGCCAGCAACCAGAATACGTCTAGTTTGTTCCAAATTGAAAACGCCCTTCTCGCAGAAAACATCACAAAACTCTGCAAGCCCCTTCTCAGCCACTTTTGGAATCATTTCTTCAATAACGAGGTTAACATATCCAATTGGGCTGCCTTGGAATTCGGGAGGAATGGCGTGAGCCCCCAAAAAAGTTGGAACAATGTCGACGGCATGTAGCTGATCTAAACGCTTTATTGCCTCTAAAATTTTCAACTCATCTTTCGTGATTAAGCCATAGCCGCTTTTGGCTTCTGCTGTGGTTGTTCCGTGCTCCAACATGACATCAAGCGTTTTAAGACCAAAATCCACAAGTTTTTCAGCGCTTGCCTTTCTTGTTTCCTTAACAGTTTTTAATATGCCGCCGCCAGAGCTAAGAATCACCATGTAATAGGCACCTTCAACCCGCATCTGAAACTCGTCTTCCCGCGAACCAGCAAAAACAAGATGCGTATGCGGATCGACAAAACCTGGCAAAACAATTTTTCCGTTTGCCCTTATCATGTTTTCAGCTTTGAAAACTTTTGTAACGTCAGAAGTCTTCCCAACAGCAACTATTCTGCCATCCTTAATCGCTAAACCTCCATTGTGTATTATTCCAAGCTCTTGCATTTGCTTGCCTGTACGAGGTTTCTGACTGCCACCAGTAAGTGTGACAAGCTCTTCAGCGTTTACAATGAGCAAGTCTGTCTTTTCTCTCGCTCTTGTTTTAGCGACTTTACTCAAAGGCATCGCCCTTTTCTATAGCATTTTGCACAGCTATTTCTAACACTCGGTCTTCAGTTAAGTTGTCGATTTTTAGATAATATGAGGCTATGTCAATAAGAGCTTTCAAAGGAGCCATACCACAAAATTCCGAATCTATTATCGGCACATTGTAACGAGCACATTCCACCTTAAGCATTTCAAAAACACGGTAAAGTGGCGTCCTCTCAAAATCGCTTATAGTCATGCCTATCTGCGTAACATTTTTTTCCGGAATAAAAGCAGCCATAGCCTTAACATTCGAAAAGCCACCCTTTTGTGCGTGTAAAGCCTTCGCAATCTTTTTAGCAATCTTCAAATCAGCAGTGCCCAAATTAACGTTGAAGCCAACCATAACCTCCCGCGCACCAGTAATCGTCGCACCAGACTTCGCAACAAACTTGGCTGGACCAAAATCAGGCTTCCGCTCAGGCTTAACAATCATTTTAGCCAGCTTTTCGTACTCGTCTTCACGAATCCAATCTAAATCTTTACGTTCTGGCTTCGGCTGCGCCACACCGTAAAGGTAGACGGGCACGCCAGTTTTTGCTGCAAGGGTTTCACCGAACTTTCTTGCAAGACGAATGCAATCTTTTAACGTAACATTTTTAATCGGTATGAAGGGCACAACGTCAACTGCTCCCAAACGGGGATGCTGCCCTTTATGCTTTCGCATATCAATCAATTCGATGGCTTTAATGGACATTTTTGAAACAGCTTCAAGAACTGATTTCTTGTGACCCACTAAGGAGACAACAAGCCGGTTATAATAACTGTCAAAAGTGTGATCGAGTAGATAGGTGTTTTTCGTCTTTTTGACCTGTTCAAGAATGGCTTCAACTACTTTCGGGTCTGAGGTGCTAAAATTAGGGACACACTCCACTATCTCCGTCATCTCGCATCCTCTGTGTTTCTATCAAAAATACGTTTAACAGATAAGTGTATTTCGGAAAAAAGATAAAGAGAAAAAAGAGGGGGTTCCAGTCTACTGAGATGGGGAAGTACCTTTTGGCTTTCTGATCGAGTAGATTATTACGCCGATGCCGATGAATACCCAGCCGAGACCAAAAATCACGTAGCCCAATCCCATCATGTTTATTGCGCCTGAACTAGTGTCTATCATGGCTTTCAGTGATTTTTCAAACCCTGAAACTATGCTAGTCTCGTTGCCCCACGCATCTTGGTATAAGCTTAGAGAATCTTGATAATTAGTTGCTGCGACGCCAAAATTACCTTTTTGATAGGCATTGTCAGCTAAAGTCTTTGCGCCGTTTGCCATAAGAGATAACTGTTTTGCTTCAGCTGTCATGAACATGTAGTAGCCAGAGTACTTGCTGATTTCTCTACCTGTCTCGATGCAAGTTGCTTGGTCGTCGGATAATACTGCAAAATTGTAACCATAGGAAGGTGAGTTGGAGTATAGTTTAGTTCCTACGGGGTTAACGTCATCTACATAGATTACGTAGCTGTGAGTCATCAAGTTTGATGCTACTGTTGTAGCAGGAACAGTAAAGGTAATTGTAAATACATGTGACATTCCGGGTGATAGTCGGTAGATGAGGGTTTGGGTTATGTTAGCTTCTGTTGAGGAGTAGTTCATTCCCCAGTCAAAACTTACATAGACGGCGGAAATGTTCATTTTCTTACTTAGATGGTTGTAAACGTTGATTTTTAGATTGGCTGTCGAGCCAGTTTGATAGCCAGCACTAACGTATCCTAGAAAGCTGTCAGTCTCGTTTTTGAGCAGAGTATCAACCCAGTTGTGCGATAATATGGATGCGTGAGCTGGGATTGCAGCTGCAAATAAAGCGAAAGCCATCAATGCTGAAAGTGACAGCAGTATAGTTAGCTTTTTCATTTTTTCAACTCCAAGTATCATTTCTATATGGCGGAACAATTTTTAACACTTTCTATATTTACGTACGCTAAGACGACCTTGGATAAGCTACAAAGCAATAAAGGAAACATACAACATTACGAGTAGACATTTCTCCATATACAAAGATCGAAACGCCCAACTATTCTAAAACTTAATAATCATTCCAGCAGAGTTGTATCTGTTTCAGATGAGAAGGAAACACGATGAGCCCAGAACTCGAGTTTGAAGTCCCCAAATGGAACCAAATATACGAAATGCTCTTGAATCTAGCTGAAAAAATTCGAAAAAACAACTTTAAACCAGACATAATCGTAGGTGTCTCGAGAGGTGGGTGGCCCCCAGCTAGAGTCATGTCAGACCTGCTGGACAACCCAAACCTTGCAAATGTTAGAGCCGAATTCTACTTGGGGGTGGCGGAAACAAAAGGCGAACCAACATTAACGCAGCCAGTCTCTATGAAAATCGCTGGCAAAAAAGTACTCGTTGTAGATGAGGTTGCTGATACTGGTAAAAGTTTGAAACTGGTAAAAGAGCACATTATTGAAAAGGGCGCCACGGAAGTCAAGATAGCCACAGTCTATTATAAACCTTGGAGCATTGTCAAACCAGATTATTACGAAAAGGAAACAAGCAAATGGATAGTTTTTCCATGGGAAATAAAGGAAACTGTCCGAAAAATCGTTAAAAAATGCGAGAAAACGGGAAAGCCCATAGGAGAAGAAGCTGCTAAGCTTGTTAAGGCTGGGATATCTCCAAGGCTTGTTGAAAAATTTTTGAAGGAAATCCTTGAGGAAGGAAAATGCTAAAACATATCAAAGAATTCGGGAAGTACGCCGCAATAACGGGCTTTAGAAACGTGAAAATCAAGGATACAGAAGAATTTTTAAAAAAGATACACAAGGAAAAACCGTCAAATGTGGAAACTCAATTTTTTGACGCCAAATTTGTGGCTTCATGGCAGCATCTGTACTTTGCAGTTTTGAATGCGTTAACGGCTTTCAAGAACAAGGAAAACATTTCAAAAAGTGTAACTATGGAAACATTGCTTTACGCTTCTGCACAAAGACAAATTCGAAAGGCTATGGAACTTCTCGGCATTAAATCCGAAACATCAGAGATAGCGTTGCTAATAATTGGAGAAAATTCTGAAACCGTAAAATCAGCTTTACCAATAATTTCAGCAAGTGTTAACGTGCAACATGATGACACAGTTCTTGAGTTATCAGAAGAAAAGAAGAGAATCATCCAAAAGACTTTTGGAATTTCAGATTTAGAGCTTAAAACTGTCATGAAAAAAGATGGTTTAGAAGAAGCCTTAACAAATCTTGTCATTGAACGAATGGCGTTACTAGCGACCCAGCGTTAGTTTATAGCATTTTTTCCTTCATAACGGCTAAAATTTCATTCGGTTTTATCACCGATAAACCAGTTAACCCGCCAACAACTTCAATTAAGAGAATTTTGTCAGGATTGTTTAGGTCAACTTTCCTTTCAATATTTGCCGCAGTAGCTTCGATAATGTCTTGTGTAGAGGTTTCAGTAAAGCGTTTTTCAACGGTAACGCGGAAAGTTTCGTCTTCGCCTATTTTAGAGCTGAGTTCCGTGGCTGCCTGTTGAATTTCGCCTAAATCAGTGCGCACAACTTTTTCAACAGGAATTATTCTAAGCGTATAACGAAACTCGTAGGAACGTTCATGTAAAATTTTGCGAAACTTCTCTATAACTTCAAACGGGTTAAAAGCTGTTTTTGCGGCAATTAAACCGGCAACGCCGGTCTTATCAACAGTCGGTGCTGAATCGCCAATTTCTCCAAGTAGATACCGTAACTCGGAGCAAGCATTTTCTTCGTTTCCACGCCAGGTTGTGGCTAAAAGGTTAAAATTTCTGAGCATAGTCCACACCCTTTGCAATGAATATGTTACATTATTATTAATCTGTAGGTAAATTTAATGTTTCTAAAAGAAGCTTCGATTAAAAACGTCATAGGTGAGTTTGAGGTCAGTGCAGGTTAGTGGCTTTTTCACAGCTTATGGCTCTTTGCCGTCGCCTCACATCATCCCACAGTTAACATCTCATTACAAAGATTTATTCATTTTGATGGTTGTAGAACATTAAACTTAAATT
>CAZNJT010000046.1:0-5270 GCA_964573475.1 uncultured Candidatus Bathyarchaeia archaeon
TGGATTAAAGTTTCATAAAGCCATCTGCACCTTTTAACTGCTGAATGTCGACCGACCAAATGATACTTTTGCTTCGTTAAAGCTTGTATGAGTGCAGACGGGACCAAAGTTTCCAAACTGTCACTTTCCCAAATTATGGAACTTCTATGGAAATATTAAATGAAAAAAGGATTAATAAACGCAGTTCATTCATCGAAGCAATATTTAACTTTTTGAAACTCGGAGCAAAGTTTGGCAACATCCTTTTTGATGTTCTCTGGTGGCTCCGCGTCAATTGTTGCCCTCTTGATCATTTCAGCTATTCTCAACATTTCATCACCTTTCATTCCGCGTCTCGTAATTTCGCATGTACCAATCCTAACAACACAATCAGCAATAATATTTGCATGTTGAAGTTTCTCTGCAAAGGCTCTGCCTTTCTCATAATCTCCATAATCTAATATTACTTGGTGCGATCGGGTGAACCCTAAATGTTGGCAAATAACAGGAAAACCATAATCATACAAAGACTTGGCTAGGGTTTGGGAGTTGCGGATTACTTGCTCTGCGTAGGCTTTGCCAAAATTTTCCATTTCAGCCAAAGCTAAAGTTAGGGCTGCTATGCGGTTCCAGTGAGCGTTGTCCACAAAGGCTGGGTAAATTTTCGATTTCACAAACTCTCCGTGCTCCTTATCTGCCAAAAATATGCCTCCTTGGGGCCCGAAAAAGGTCTTGTGAGTGGAACCAAACAAGGCGTGTGCCCCTTCCCTTAACGGATCTTGAAATTGTCCTCCCGCAATGAGTCCCATAACGTGTGAGCCATCAAATCCTACAATTGCACCATTTTCGCGGGCAATCTCGGCTAACTCCTTGACTGGGTGCGGGAAAGTGATATGGCTTGCGCCAAAAATTACGATTCTAGGCTTAATGCGCCTTATGGCTTCTTTTGCCTCTTCCACTTTTACATTCATGTCATGCTTCGAAAAAGGAAAGGGCACAGCCTTAAGGCAAAGAAGCCCAGCTAAGCCATTTTCCCACATTCCCGGGTATCCGCCGTCATCTGGAGAAACGCACATAAGCGTGTCACCTGGCTTCGTATAACTAGCTAGGAAAATTAAGTCTGCAATGTGCCCAGAAAGAGGACGTAAATCTGCAGTTTCAGCTCTAAACACTTGTTTAGCTAATTTTTCGCCGTACTGTTCGATTTCATCGGTGAAATGTGTACCCATGTAGAAGCGGTCTCTTGCGGTGTAACGGTGTCCAAGCTCTGAGGAGAGAAGCCCGCGAACAGCCGGGCTCATAACATTCTCGGAGGGAATTAGGTTTAAGCATTGTTTTCCACGCCATTTTTCATGTTTCTCAACAAGGCTTAAGATTTCGTCAATCATGTTCGATCCTCGTTGTTTAGGCAATATTTACCTCTTTACACATTTAAACTATTTTTATGCTACAGTTTCCCTTACTTGTTTACAAACTCAGCGCCTATTAACACAATTTGGGTAAGTTGCTATGCTATAAAAGGTAAAGTTTAAAACGCTCCATTAGTAGTAAATGTGTTCAAACCGCGTTGGAACTGCGAAGAGCAAAAGGAGAGTAATATGCCTTGAAGAAAACAACCGTTGTGACCGCTTTCATGGTTATATTATTAGCCATAACTTTTACTTTTACAACACTTCTTCCACACGTAAGAGCGACTAATGGTGTAGAAATCACTTCTATCACACCGACAACCCACAACGGAAAAGTTGGAGATACAGTTCAAATCATTGGGACCATAAATAAAACTGATGGGGAATATCGAATATGGTTTGGCAGCTATAATGTCACCCCTACGGAACCAAGGGCGACTGGAAACTTGGTGAGCGCAACATTTCAGATTCCGCACGTTCCAAATGAAAATTACACAATAACGCTACAGGATATTGACAAAAACATTAACGCCACAGCATTGTTCTATGTGGAAACTGCCTATTATATCAAGGCAGTTACGCCTTCATCGCCTCAACAACTACAAGAAAACGACACGGTTAACATTTTGGTAAATGTGACTGGTGGAAAACGGAACGTCGTATATTACGCCAACGTTTCAGTAATGATTCCGTCTCCGCTTCGCACCAATTACTCGGCTACTGTGGAACTTACTAATACAACCGACACTGGAGATTGGTTCGCAAACATCGCGTATCCAAACCAAACCCTGTTTCAACCTTTAGGCTCTCATACTAATTATACAGGTTTATATCGGATATATTTCAATAAAACTCAAAACCTAGCAGAAGACAGCTTCTTTGTAGGCATAACTGACAAGAGCGAATATCATAGGAGCGAATATCATGGGGAAGAGGTTGTGCAAATCAAGGCTGTGGGCTATCAACTAAACCAAACAGCTAATATTACCATAGCCTTTCCAAACACTAACAAAAATGATTCATGGCTAGTGAACGCTACCCAACAAGGAATGATTAATATAACATGGCCTGGGGGCGTTCCATGGAATGCTTCAATCGGTGTCTATAACATAACAATAACAATAACTTCAGGAAAATCAAAAAAAATACCAGATTCTCAACTGTTTAGCGTTCCAGGCTACCCAATACAAGTTTACACACAAAACTGGGCTGAAGATGCCGTACCGCAGATTCTGGTGGAAGCTTTTGACGAAGCTGCCAACACGACGTATAGCAACACAAGTGATGGGAATGGGCTAGCGCGTTTTCAGCTAGAAAAGGGCAACCACACGTTTGAAGCATTTTGGAGGGGAAAAGTGAAAGTCGCCGAAATGCCGCCCGAAAACATCACTGGAAATGCCACGTATTATTTAAAATGTGAACTAACCAACATGAAGATAACCGTCAAAGACGAGGATGAAAATCTAATACCATTTGTTTTCTTAAACGTCACCTACAAATACATCACTACAAAAGAAGCTAAGAACGAAAATGGAAGCATAACTGGTCAAACGGACCTCTCTGGAGTTTTCTTAATCAATTCTACACTAACTCACATAAACTACACTATAAATGCTTCTCGCTACGAAATAATTTTTAACAAAAACAACAACACTATCCAAGATTTACCAGTGGAAAAACGGTTTAACGTGACCATAGTGTGTCCTGCTAAAACTTTGACGCTGAACGTAACGGAAAATCATCGCAATCCGCTTCCAAACGCACATGTAGAATTGATTGAACAAATGGGTGGAATCTCTTACACTGAAATAACCAACGGCACAGGAATGGTAACTAGAAACTGCACCTTTGGAAACTACACTGTGAGGGTCTACATGGATAACATACTCCTGAAAGAAATTTCTGTCGAGTTGTTCAATGACACGTATCAAGAGATCTATTGCCAACTCTACAACCTAACACTCTCGGTTAAAGTAATTGACTACTTTGGTCAGCCCATCTCAAATGTAAATGTAACATGGCAATTAGATGGCTTGCAAAATTCGGCTCTCACAAAATCCGATGGTTTAGTTACCTTTAGCAACATCATTGGTGGAGATTTGCAAGTGACTGTTTACCTACCTGGGCAGTCACAGCCATTTATGGTTACCACATCGGTTGTGGACAGCTCGAAAACAATTGAAATCAAATTAGATAAATACGTAATATTAGCAGGGTTCCTTGTCGAAACAAGCAATTTAACAACAGCGATGATAATTGCTGCAACTGTACTTTTAGTTCTTTTGATAGAAGTTTATAGAAGGAAACGTCTTAAGCCACAGAAAAGTTCAAGCTAGAGCCAGAATAACGAGTTTGAGAGAAAAAACTTTATATCAAATCTTGTGAAACATATCTGTTAAAGAAGAAATTGCGTAATGTAAAGTTTTGTTAATAAAAGCCAAAGGTTGTGCATGTGTTGGCTCAAGTAAAAACTTGTTCTCCAACGTGTCAATCCTTCAAATGTGCAAAGGATGCTGCTATCTATCGTCGAGATGGTGTATGGTGCAGGTGGACCGAAGAAGTGTGCAACGTTGCGAACTGTACGTATGCCATCTGTATAAAAAGGCGGCTGCTTCCAAGAGGAATCTGTGGCGAAACCATAAAGAGGAAAACTGTTGAAACGCAACCTGAAGAAGTCATTGGTCCAACAATAAAGCTTCGTGGAAGGGCTCTTCGCAAAATCAGGGAAAAAGAAATCTTCTGATATCATCATTGGATCTTCAATAGTCAAAAGTGAATTAACTGTGTGGATTAAGTAGTTTGTTCTTTTAATCTATTTTATTTGGCTGGAACACGCTTTACAACTGGCGGTTTTATCTTTTTTAATATTCTATAGCCACAAACTATACATTTCATTTGTCCGCCGCGAAGTTCCAACTCTTCGGAGGGGACTTTCGCTCCGCACCTTACACACTCATAAACTATTCCAGTCGTTGTCTTCTCCATGCTAACTTCCTCTTCTACAAAGAAATCCATTTTGCTTTTAAATGTTTCCGGGCGGTCTTATATTTCATGGGTGGAATGAGAGAAATTGAGAAGGTGTTTGAGAAAAATTCTTTCAGAGTTTCTTCCCCCAGATGAATCCGTCTATATTTACAATTCTTACGATATTGTGGGAGACATAGCAATTCTACGTCTAACTGACAAATCAAGGAGGCACAGTCAAATTATTGCAGAAGCCATTATGAGTGTCCATAAGAATGTTAAAACAGTGTTGGTTCAGACAAGCCCTGTTCATGGAGATTTTAGGCTTCGGAAATTGGAATACATTGCTG
Source organism: uncultured Candidatus Bathyarchaeia archaeon (assembly GCA_964573475.1). Taxonomy (GTDB): domain Archaea; phylum Thermoproteota; class Bathyarchaeia; order Bathyarchaeales; family Bathycorpusculaceae; genus CAVZKK01. Next base: position 4,703 of record CAZNJT010000046.1, read on the forward strand.
GCGAAAATAAAGCCACTGCTGTTCACAAAGAGTCCGGATGTAGGTTCTCCGTTAATCTTGGAGAATGCTATTTTTCACCCAGACTGTTCTACGAAAGAATGCGAATTGCAAAACAAGTTAGAAACGGAGAATTTATTGTAAACATGTTTGCTGGAGTGGGTTGTTTTTCCATCGTTATTGCTAAGCACTCCAATGCTGAGAAAGTATATTCAATTGATATCAACCCCGCCGCTAATCAAAATATGCAAGAAAATGTTAGACTAAACAGGGTGTATGGAAAAGTCATCCCAATACTTGGCGATGCAAAAGATGTGATTGAAAAAAGATTATGCCATGTAGCGGACAGGGTTCTCATGCCTTTGCCTGAAAAAGCCTTTGAATATTTATCCTATGCCCTGTTAACCCTCAAAAAAGCTGGCGGATGGATACATTACTACGATTTTGAACATGCGAAGAAGAACGAGAATCCGATTGAGAAGGTTAAGTTGAAGGTGGCTGAAAAACTTGGAAGTTTAGGCACGGCTTTTGAAATTCCATATGGTAGCGTTGTTCGAACAACTGGTCCAAA
>CAZNJT010000046.1:5370-13245 GCA_964573475.1 uncultured Candidatus Bathyarchaeia archaeon
TAGGCACGGCTTTTGAAATTCCATATGGTAGCGTTGTTCGAACAACTGGTCCAAATTGGTATCAAATCGTTTTAGATATTAAAACAAAGTTTTGAGGAAGCAGAAAGGCAAATTAGACATGTGTTGCAATACGTTGTTAATGGTGAAAACTGTTGAACATCAAAGTAGGAGTATGCGGTATATACTATGGATACTGCCCAATTTACAAACGCGAACAGAAAAACTGTTTTGGATGCGAATGGGTTAATGAACAATTAAGAAAGTTTAGAGAATCTCACAAGGGTTGCGCCTTTTGGGAATGTGATAAAGAGAAAAACGTGAAATGTTGCTTTCTATGCAAAGATTTTCCATGTCAACTGCATTACGGAAAAAAAGCTGTTTATACTCAAGAAGCGTTGAATATGTGGAAAGAACTTATGGAAAAAGGATTTATTTTTGGTAAACTCCCATGAAAATGTTTTATAGTTTAAAGGCGAAAATACATCGGAGGGATGAAACATCAAAAAGAAGCTTATGGACATACTTGCATGTCCAATTGACAAGCATCACCCACTTGAACTGTACATTTTCGAAGAGAAAGACGAGATAATTGAAGGCTTAATTGTCTGCCCAAAATGTTTAAGGTGGTATCCAATACGTGACGAAATTCCAGAAATGCTGCCCGACGAGCTGCGAAAAGAAACCGAAGATTTACCATTTCTGAAAAAATGGAAAGAAAAGATTCCAGAAAAAATTCTGCTAGAGGGTAAACCCTTCAATCTTAAAAGTGGAATACAAAAGAAATCCTAAATCCCTTACCTTAGCTTCACCGCTCTGCCCGTTGCTGAGGATTTTAATGCTGCCTCAGCTATTTGAAGTGCCTTTAAGCCATCCGTCCCCGTTATTAATGGTTTCTCCTTTTTCAAAATGCAATTTGCAAAGTGTTGAAGTTCAAGTTTTAAGGGTTCTTGCCAAGGGTATCTTGGCTGTATGGTTTTTTTTGCATCTTCAATTGTCAATTCTTGTGTGATGTAGTCAAGTTTCATTATTGCTTTGCTCCCTGTAACCACTAGGGTTCTCGTTTTATATGGCGTTAACCAGTTAGACTCGATGAAGGCGCTTTTTCCACCTTCGAAGGTTAGCATTATCTGAGCATAATCCTCAAATTTTTTGTATTTCATGCTTCCAGTTTTTGCGTAAACTGCAATCGGTTCTTCACCGAAGAAATATCTTATTATATCAATATCGTGGATTGCTGTGTCTTTAACAACTCCTACATCACCTATTCTCTCGGGCCACTCGGAGACTCTTTTTGCTGTGGCACAAACGAGGTTGCCAATTGTTTTGTCTTCAATTGCGTTCTTCATGTGCTGGATACCTGGAATAAACCGCATCAAAAAACCCACACTTAGGTGCAATCCTTCTTCTTCAGCCGTTTCTAGCAGTTTTTCTGCTTGTTTGACGTTTGTCGCCATAGGTTTTTCAACTAGAACATGTTTTCCAGCTTTCAAAGTTTTTAACGTCTCTTTCGCAAGGTTTAGCGACCACACGCAATTGCTCACTGCTTCAATGTCTTTCCTCTTTAGCAATTTTCCCATGCTTGTGTAAGCTCTTACACCGAATTGCTTAGCCACGTTTTTGGCTCTTTCGGCATTTATGTCGCAGACGGCTAAAAGCTCTGTTTCTTCCAATTCTTTAAAGACTCTTGCGTGGTTTCTTCCCCAGAAACCTGTTCCAATGACTGCTACGCCTAACTTTTTCATTTTGTCCAGACTCCTCTTCCTAACCCACGATATATGAAACCTTCTTTTTCAACCTTATCCGGTTCAACTATTCCTTCAAGGTCAACAATTGCCGCTGGCATTTTCATCAGAGCTTTTAATTTCTTTAGGTTTAGACGTTTAAACTGATCATGGCCCGTTAGTATTAATATACAGTCTACACCTTCTAAAGCCTCGCTTAGATTTTTCTTAAGGTGATATTGCGTCTCACCCATTTCATCACTTGAAAAGTACGGGTCGTAAACACTAACTTTAGCACCCCTGGCTTCTAACATTTTAGCAAGTTCTTCAACCATTTTTTTAGGAGAACTCTTCATGTTTGGGATCTGTAAAATTCCAAGCAAAGAAATTCTCGCTCTTCTCAACGTCTTTCCACAGTTTCTTAACGCATCCTTAGTCAAATTAACCGCGTGTTTAACTATTTCTTCATTTATTTCTCTGGCAATTGCTGGGACTCGAAGCTTCAAGTTCAGATTTTCGGAGTCTTCCAACAAAAGATATGAGTCTTCTCGGATGTTCCCATCGACAAGCGTCGGCAACGAAAGCACAGGGTAAGCACCAATCTTCGCAAGTTTATGAGCTTCAAGATAATCTACGCCTACTTTTTCACAGAAAAGGGCAAGTTCGTTAGCAAGGGCAACATTAACGTCCTGCTGCACTGCTTCAAAAAGTGTAACAGCTTCCGCTGTCTTTACACACTCGGTTTTTCTCAAACAGCCTTTTGTGAAGGTTCCTAGAATAGTTGAAGCAGCATTTAAGCTGTTTATGTCCGTTGCTGCAACGATTCGCTCCTGATTCGCTAGGGTCTCCAATGTTTGCCCATTTAAAAGTCGGATTGGGCTGTATGCTAGGCCGAAATCGGCTCCAACTTTAAATCCTGAAGTGTTTTCCAAAACCTCTTTAATGAAGCCTTGTGTAACACCAATCCCAACGGTGCTCATGACAACAACTAAGGAGCCATGGTGAAGGCCCGAGCCCACATGTCTACAGATGTTTTCTAAATTTGAGTAATTGGCTTTTTTCTTTTCGTCGATTTCCACTGGAATTGTTATGGCAATGACATCACTTTGGGAAACTGCAGTTTTAGCTTCAGTCGTGGCGTTTAGAAGCCCCGTTTTTACGTAATTTTTCAATTTAAGCTCAATTTCATGTTTTAGAAGGGGCATTTTTCCTCGTATAATGCTATTTACTATGGTTTGGTCTGCATCTATACATTTGACTTTAAATCCTGCCTCGGCAAAAAGACAAGCATGGAGAACGCCGATCTGTCCGCAACCTATAACGCTAACTGTATGTTTTCCGCGTTTTTCGACTGTGTCAGTTTCTTCGGGTTTTATATATAATATTGATGAAGACATGCATCGGTGTTCTCCATAAGAGTGATTGTGGGTGACTGTTTTAACTCTTTAAACTTTCAATTATCTTTTTAAGTTTTAAAGTGTATTCGTTTACAAGCTGTATGGCTTTTTCTTCAGTTTTGGCTTCTGCGTATAATCGGTAAATGGGCTCTGTCCCGCTTGGTCGTATCAAAATATCGCTTTTGTCCTCAAACCATATTTTGACTCCGTCAATAGTATTTATGTTTAGACTCCGCACTTGTTTAACCAACTTTTCTAGGGCTTTCTGCTTAATTTCCTCGGGGCATTCCACTTTTCCTTTTTCAATAAAATATTTTGGTAGTTCTCCAAGCAGCTTTGAAAGTTTTTCACCAGTTTTAGCCATAATATCCAAGATTAAGGCTGTTGCCATTGCTCCATCCCTAACAGATTGATGGGGGCCGTAAAAGATTCCGCCGTTTTCTTCTCCGCCAAGTTTTGCGTTTAGCTTTTTCATGGTTTGGGAAACCGTTACACTTCCAACCTTGGTCCAAACGATTTCTCCGTTGTAAGCGTTAGCTATATCCTTAACTAAGGTTGAGGAGCTTATTGGCGTGACGATTTTTTCGCCGGGGTTTTCCTTTAGAAAGTGTTTTTCCACTAAGGCGAAGGTTTTGTCTCCCCAATGGATTTCTCCATGTTCGTCGACAAAAATTGAACGGTCAGCATCACCGTCATATGCTACGCCAAAATCTGCGCCTACAGCTTTCACCGTTAAAGCCAAATCATTAAGGTTTTCTGGCCGCGGTTCAGGCAGTCTTCCGGGAAATGTTCCGTCAATGTTTCCATTTATAGTTGTAACTTTACACCCTAACTCTCTGAGCAAGCGTGGTGCAGTTAGGTTGCCAACGCCGTTTGCTGCGTCAACTACAACATGGAAATGTTTTTTGGTTATTCCAGCAACATCCACATGCTGTTTTATCGCTTCAATATAGTCATCAATTATTCCTTGTAATTCGCTTGTCTTTCCTATTTTATCCCAATCCGCATATTCCATCTTTTCTTCGAAAAATATGTTTTCAATTTCGATTTCTTGTTCACGGGAAAGCTCTATTCCATCGTTCCATACAACTTTTATTCCGTTGTATTCTGGTGGGTTATGTGATGCTGTTATTATGACTGCGCCATCTAGTTTATGGTTTTTCACGGCGTATTGTAACGTTGGTGTAGGCGCCATTCCTGCGAAAAATACATCGCATCCGCTTGCGTTTAAACCGGCAATAACCGCCTTTGCAAGCATTGGGCTGCTTGTTCTGGCATCGTAACCTACCAGAAGTTTTGCATGTTTAAAGAATGTTCCTATTGCGCTTCCAATTTTAATCGTCATTTCTGGGGTTAATTCTTTGTTGACGACTCCACGGATTCCGTTTGTCCCAAATAAGCGTCTCTGGCCTAACATGCAACATTCACTTTTTTAAGTAATGCATTTGGGTGTTAATACGCTCTCAGAAATCTCTTTAGCTGGACAAATCGAAACTCGCTCTGCAAGCGATGTGTCATCCTTTATTTTAACATGATCGCCAAGTACGCATCCCTTTCCGATTTTGACTCTCTTTCCAATAAATACACTTTCGCCAATTATGGCTCCGTCCATCGAGACAAAATCGGATATCACAGTCTCACGGAGGATAACAGAATTTTGAATGCGGACATTGCTTCCAGCGATGACGTTCCGCCCCAAAACCACATATGGTCCTACAACCGATTTTTCACCTACAGAAACTTCCTTGTCAAAAGCTACAGGTTTCTTGATCTCCGTTTCATTTCCAATTTTACATTTTTGTTGGTTGGCAATGGAAGTGATTAGAGTTTTGTTTACCTTTAAATAATCTTCAGGTTTGCCTATGTCCATCCATAAGCCATCAAAAACGTACCCGTAAAGCCCACCTTCTTCTGCAAGTTTTGGAAAAATTTCATATTCTATAGAAACTGTTCTGCCTTCTGGTATATATTTGAATATTTTTGGGCTGAGAACGTAAGCACCGGCATTTATCAAATTAGTTGGAGCGGTTCCCACTGGGGGTTTCTCGATGAATCTTTTTATGCGGTTATCCTCTGCTAGTTCTGCGACTCCGTATCTGCTTGGGTCTTCAACTCGATGAAGAGCTATTGTTGCCACGGCATCGTTTTCTTCATGTATCTTCAAAATTTCTGTGTAATTCACATCGGCAAATACGTCTCCGTTCAGAACTAGGAAAGGAGCGTTATGGCCAATAAATTTTTCAGCTTTTTTTATCGGACCACCCGTTCCCAACGGTTTTCTTAACGGGTCGCGCGAATATGTAACGTGTAACCCGCATCTTGGAATTCTGTGTTGTTTTATTGCGACTTCAGTTTGATAGTTAACTGCTAGTCTTACTTCTTTGATGTTGTTTTTAGCGAGTCTTTCGAAAGTCCACTGTAACAATGGTTTGTTAACTATTGGAAGAAGAATTTTCGGCCTTGTACAGCTTAGCGGTCTTAGCCTTGTGCCGAAACCTCCTGCGAGAATCAAAGCTTTCAAAGATTTTTCACCGTATTAGTTGCAACCTTATATGTAATTGGCTTGTAATAAAACCATTTCGTGAAAAAGGTGAAAGCATTGAAGGTTATGCTTCATGAAATGAGTTGGACTGAAGCCAAAGAATATTTCATTAAGAATGATATTGCGATTCTTCCAGTAGGTTCAAATGAGCAGCACGGGCCGCAAAATCCGCTTGGAACAGACCACTTAATAGCTAAGGCACTAGCGGAAGAAACAGCCAAACGGACAGGGGTTCTCTGTCTTCAAGTGATTCCCTTTGGCGTAAGTTCTCATCACAAACAGTTTTGGGGAACCATCCACATATCGCCTAAGACACTTAAAAAATACGTGAAAGAAACATGCTTATCACTCAACTACTATGGTGTTAAAAAAATTGTGATAGTAAATGGACATGGCGGAAACTTGAACGCCTTAGCAGAGTTGGCTAGAGAACTGAGAGAAAAAGGAATATTCATATCTATTTTCCAATGGTGGCCAGCAGCTAGCAAGCTTTTGCCAGACCTATTCAAACCGGAAGAAAGGAGGCATGCTTCTGCGGAGGAAACCTCAGTGAACTTGGCTTTATATCCAGAAATTGTGAATATGGATAAAAATGTGGATGAAGCGGTTCGCGAGAGCGTTTTACAGTCAGATGGTATAACACTTCCATTAGACACTGTAGATTACACTGCTTCCGGAGTTTTCGGCAAATCAACAACAGCATCAGCAGAAAAAGGGAAAATAGTTTTAGAAACTATGGTCGGCGAGCTTGTTAAGCATGTCAACCTGTTCAAAAAGGCGAAAATTGAAGATCTAATTCAGAAGCCTAAAGTTTAAGCTAAGCTTACTCACTCCCACTCAATCGTTGCTGGAGGCTTATGAGTTATATCATAAACAACTCGAGTAACCTCTGATATTTCATTAGTTATCCTAGTCGAAATTCTCTCCAATACTTCGTATGGAATTTTTGCAAAACTGGCAGTCATAGCCTCTCGACTTTCCACAATTCTGACAGCAACAACATAGCCATAAGCTCTAGCATCGCCTTTGACGCCTGTGGCCTTTGTGTCAGTTAAAACAGCGAAGTACTGCCACAAGTTTTCTTCTAACCCGCTTTTTTCAATTTCTTCCCTTACAATTTTGTCCGCTTTCTTTGCGATTTTAACCTTCTCTTCTGTTAGCTCTCCAATGATTCTGACAGCTAACCCTGGACCTGGAAAAGGTTGTCTGAAAACTATTTCTTTCGGTAGTCCCAGGATTTTGGCAACTTTTCTAACTTCATCCTTATACAAGTCACGAAGCGGTTCCACAATTTTCTTAAACTTAATTTTAGTGGGCAGACCAGCCACGTTATGGTGTGTCTTTATTTTGTCCGAAAACTTCCTAAAACCAGATTCAATTCTGTCCGGATAAATTGTTCCTTGAACTAAATATTCTGCCCCTGTTTTCTCTGCAACTTCCTCGAAAACTCTTATGAACTCCTCGCCAATAATTTTTCTTTTCCTTTCAGGGTCAGTAATTCCTTCAAGTTTTTCCAAAAATCTCTTCTTCGCATCTACCATTGTCAGGTTAATTTTAAACTTTTGGAAAACATTTTTCACAAATTCTGGTTCATCTTCTCGCATAAACCCGTGATCAACAAAAACCGCTGTGAGCCGGTTGCCTATTGCTTTTGCTGCGAGGGCTGTTGCTACGCTTGAATCTATGCCTCCACTTAGGGCTATTATGGCTTTTCCATTGCCGACTTCTGCTATTATTTCTTTTATCATTTTTTCTATGATGTCTTCCATTTTCCAGTTAGCTTCGCATTTGCCGACTTCAAATATGAAGTTGCGAAGCATCAACGCACCATTCTCTGTGTGGATTACTTCCGGATGCCATTGTAAGCCATATATTGGCTTTTCCTTATGTCTAAAGGCTGCAACCGGACAATTTTCTGTATGTGCCAGAACCTCAAATTCGGCGGGCATTGTGAAAACGGTGTCTCCGTGGCTCATCCAAACCTTCTCTTTCTTGCTTAAGCCCTTCAAAACGCCTGCGGGCTTGTCTATGGCAACATAGGCTATTCCATATTCCCTCTGTTCAGCAGGTTCAACTTTTCCTCCAACCATTTGGGCTACGAGTTGATGCCCGTAACACAAACCTAAAATTGGCAAGTCTAAATCAAGAATGTGTAGGTCCGGTCTAGGTGCGTTAAGTTCGTAAACGCTGGCTGGTCCTCCTGAAAAAATAAGTC
>CAZNJT010000047.1:0-12832 GCA_964573475.1 uncultured Candidatus Bathyarchaeia archaeon
CTTATCTATGATAAGTGTGATTTGTGGTTGTTTGGCCTTGTATGTTGGTAGTCCTGTTTCTTTTGCTATAAAGCCTTTCAGAGCCCTTGCAACGCCAGCATAACTGCAAAAGTCGATGCGGTTCGGATTATATTCCACCTTCACATAATCCTCGCCTGTTTCCTCTATGTCAAAGCCCATCCAAGGCAACCACTTAGCCATATCCTTAACCGTTATTTTCCTACCCATAAACTTGGAGAACCTTTCCTCGTAGAGTGTAATCACTGGCATAGAGGCGTCCTCCTAATCCATTCTAGACGGTTACCATAAAGCAGCCTAATGTCGTCCAAACCAAGTTCAATCATAGCTAAACGCTCCAATCCACCTCCCCAAGCTAGCACTGGATACTTAATTTTCATGGGAGCCACAACTTCAGGCCTGAAAATACCCATTCCGCAAAGCTCAATCCAATGCTTAAGTTTTGGATGATAAACCATTGCTTGGGCTGAAGGTTCGGTGTAGGGGAAATAGCATGACCAGAACTGCACTTTCTTCAGTCCAAATCTTGCATAGAAAGTTTTTAGTGTTCCCATCAAATCTCTAAGTGTCACATTTTTGTCAACAACTATGCCCTCAATTTGATGGAACTCGGGAACGTTCTTGTACGTGACCTGCTCATTTCGGTAAACCCTGTCCACGGAGAACACTTTTATGGGCGGCTTCTTATGGTGTGAAAGATATTTTATTGTTTCAGCCGTGGTGTGTGTCCGCAAAACAAGCCTTTTAGCTTCTTCAGGGCTCCATTTGTAACTCCACCCTTTAGAGCCAGTTATCCAACCGTTTTCATGCACTTTAGCAACAGCATCCACTATGTTTTTAGACGGCAGTTTTCCAGCCTTAGGATTAGCCAAATAAAAAGTGTCCATCATCTCCCTAGCTGGATGATCTTGGGGCTGAAATAGGGCATCAAAGTTCCAGAAGGCAGTTTCAACGAGGGGTCCGCGGATTTCTGTGAACCCCATTTCCAGAAAAATTTCACGAGCACATTGGATAATTTGTTGCAATGGATGAACTTTGCCTGGGTAAACAGTTGGTCCGCGTGCAGTAACATCGAATTTTCTCAGTTTTGTTTCACGCCATTTCTTTGTTATAATAAGTTCTGGCGTTAGCTGGCTTGTTTCCTCAGCAACTTCTAATCCTTTTTTAACCAGTTTCCAGCCTTCTTTTGTAAGTTCCAGTTCGTATGTTGACCTTTCTTTGGTTTCTATGAGCTTGCGTCTTTTTAGTGTGTCAACGGCTTGTTGTAAGTTTTTGTCGAGTTCTTCGACATGAACTGTCTCCCTTTTTGCCAAAAATGCCAACAGTTTTTCATCATTGCCTTTTGAAGGTTGTTGAGCTCGTGAGTACTGCCTCAGAATGATTGTATTCTTTTCTTTGTTGATGACGGCCCAATTTTTCTGCACTAACCAGCCTAATGCTAAAGGGATAGCATTGCGAGGAATATCTACTTCTTGTGAAATGTTGGTTATCTTTGTTTCGCCATCCTTGTCGTAGAGCATTTCCAACATTCTACGCTCGGGTAACTGATTTTCAGCGTAGAGTTTCCCTTCCTTGTTAAGCTTTACGATAGTTTGTTTTGCCTCTTTGATTTGCACGAGTTTTTTCTCGTGTAATGTTAGAGCAGCACGCATTATTGCTGCGTCAGACAATCCCGTTTCATTTATCACTTGTTCAACTGAAGTTTTTCCGTCTAGCCTTTGTATGGCTAAAAGTGTTTTGCGCTCTGCTTCTCTAAGCTCAACCATCATGTTTCCCTTCATAAACAAGATAAATCAAATTTGATAATCTAGTTGTTCTAGTTTTAATAAAAGTATGCATGTTCCTCGCTAACAGTCGCCTAGAAGACGTTTGCCTTTTTACGTAAATTGGCGAGGCATCACTTCACCGCAATAATGGAATACACAAGGGTTATTTATGGTTTATTTCAGTCTGCATTATTCAGCATGGAGAATTTCTCGCGCTTTATCGAGGAATTTCTTCTTTTTCTGCTGATGTTCCCTTACAAATTTCGATACGATATCAATGACTTGTTTTTTATGTTCCCCACACATCAGCTTTCCGGCCTTGCAATCATTGTAAACCTTTATGATTTCACTGTCATCTTCAACAAAGTGAAACATGCAAATTTCGTACACTGGACAAATCTCTGGAACTCCGCCGAGTTCGCGTTGCTCCTTGATGGTGGCTCTTCCCCCAGTGAAGGCGTTGGATATTCTCTTCGCAATCGTTTCTGGCTTGTCGTGCAAAGTGAAGTAATTCATTAATCGCTTGCTCATTTTCGGAGAGCCGTCCAAGCCTTTCATGAGCTTGTGGTAGGTCGAGGACGGAAGAACGAAACCGTACTTCTTATAGAATATTTGAGCGAGGTCTCTCGTGAAGCGAATGTGCGGGTCTTGATCAACCCCCACAGGAATCACGGTTGGTTTTGGTCTGCCGAACTCTTCTAGCTGAGGCAGAAGAATGTCTCCGGCCTGAATCAAAGCCGCCAAGTATAGACCGATATTGCGTTCGCCGTAAATTGCCCTCATAGTAGCCAACGTTACGGCCCTCCCAAAGATTATAGCCAAGTCCTTAACGTTGCTTTCCTTGGATTGTCGGTAAATGTAGGCTTTTTTTGGGTCAAATCCGAGGGCGAGCAGGTCTGCAACATTGTCCACGGCGATTTTTTCGCTTTTCTCGAATGGGATTTTGTTATCTTCATATGCTTCTATGTCAGCTATGCAATAGAATGTTTGGGCGCCATGCTGCTGGAAGTAAATGATTTCTTTCGCGGTCATCAACGTGCCTAGATGGAACTCACCAGTAGGCTTTATGCCGCTCAAAACAGCGAACTCTTCATGTTTTTGCATGGCGTTCAGTATTCTGCCGAAGTCGCGATGCCCGAAAACTATTCCGCGTTTCATATAGACAGATGGATTCGACACCTTCGATAGGATTGGATTGAAAGGTTCAATTCCAAACTCTTTGTACAGTCGCTCGTAGTCTGCGATTACGCTCGTTCCGAAGGGGTCGAGCACCGTTTTTTTGTCAGAGTCTAGCTGCAAGCGTTTCTCCTCCATTAATGTTAAAAGAGCATATACGTTCTAGAAGGCTTTTAAACTTGAGTGTGTCCGCTTCAAAAACGATAAGAATCCCAAAGGGGACTAGTACCAGTCCAACGCATTCCCCAACAAAAATGCTCTGTGGTTATGTTTAAACTTTTTGGAAAGTTATTTTAGACTGTTCCATATAGCATGAAAATCTAAACAGAGGGAAAAGTCATGAATTATGAAAAAGTGAAGGTAAGCATTTCATCTTCATATAAGCTTCTTCATCCAATGCACACGGTGCTTGTTTCCTGTGTAGGAAAAAGGGGAAGGCCAAACATTATAACTTTGGCATGGGCGATGCCCACATCAATCAATCCACAACTGGTCGCTGTAAGCATTCGACCTGAAAGACATTCTTTTGCTCTTATTGAAGAGACAAAGGAATTTGTTGTTAACATTCCAACAATGAACATATTGAAGGAAACATTGTTTTGCGGCAGGAAGAGCGGCAGAGATTATGACGAATTCAAGGAAACAAGCTTAACGCCATTACCCGCCAAAAAAGTGAAACCGCCAATAATAAAAGAATGCGTAGCCCACTTAGAATGCAAACTCCATATCAATTCGCAACAGGCGACCACACAATCTTCATTGGCGAAATAGTTGAAGCCTACGCGGACAAAGAAGCCTTTACAGATAAATACAATTTAAAAAAAGCAAGGATGATTTTCCACCTAGGCGAAGACGAGTTTGCAACCCTTGGAATTAGAGTTTTCAAACCAAAACTCGAAGCGTCGCAAAACAATAATGGGTTTTAAAAAAGCCACAAATCTCTGACTTCAACTCTGAATACTACAAGCGCAAACTAGGTCATTTTAAACCAATTATTCCACTTCATTACTAAACCTTTTAAATCATAACATTGTTAGCGCTAATAAAAACAAAGTGTGACTTTGATGAGCCATTATGACGAGGAAGCTCTTGAAAAGTTACGGTTGTCTGGCAAAATTCTCCGAGAGACACGCGAAGAAATGAGAAATTTTGTTCACGAAGACATGCCAATAATTGACATCTGCGAAAAAGCAGAACAGCTTATAAGAGAAAAAGGCGGAAAACCAGCGTTTCCATGTAATGTTTCGATAAATGAGATAGCAGCACATTACACGTCTCCACCAAACGACAATAGAAGAATACCAAGAAAATCCATAGTTAAAGTAGACATCGGAGTTCACGTGGACGGCTATTTAACTGACACAGCCGTAACCATATGCTTTAACCCAGAATACAAAAGCCTCGTGGAGACTGCAGAACAGGCCTTGAAAACAGCCATAAACAGCATCCATCCTGAAATGTCCACATCAAAACTAGGAGCAATTATCGAAAAAACAATAAAATCTCACGGTTTCAAACCGATTTCAAACCTAACTGGGCATCAAGTTGGACGATATCTTGTGCACGCTGGCACCTCCTTACCTAATGTCGCCCAATTATCTTTTTCAAAAATTAAGCTGGGCGAAGTATACGCCATTGAGCCTTTCGTGACTCTTCCCGACGCTGTGGGTCGTGTTGAAGACGGTGAAGAAGCCACGATTTTCCGTTTCCTCAAGTCCAAGTCATTAAAAAATCCATACGCAAAACAACTTTTAAAGCATATTGAGGAAAACTTTAGAACTCTGCCGTTTGCTGAACGATGGTTGCAAGGTATAATGCCAAAAGGACATTATCGGGAAGCCTTTAGGGAACTTTTATCGTCTAAGGCTCTCATGGGTTATCCTATATTCGTTGAAGTCAGCAGAAAGCCAGTTGCTCAGGCAGAGCATACAGTTCTAATAGTTGAAGATGGATGCTTTATACTAACCTAGGGAGAAACCCGTTCCTTTTCTTTAACTTCTCTGGAAATCGCTGTTATTAACATCTTATCGCTGCATTTTTGACACGGTTCAACTTCCTTAAATATATAATCACCTCGCTGGAACTCTCTGACGCTTTTAAAGCCGCATTTCTTGCATTCAATAGTAGTTGTTATTGATGGAGCTACAATTCTTAAACGTAATATTCGCCTTCTTGTTTGAAACAGCACGTATGTGGAAAGGGCCACTCCTAAGAATCCTATTAGCAATAGGTATCCTGCAACAACTTCGTTGCCCTGACCAAAAACAGTGGTGGCCAATATTAGAGCCGTTAGTGATAATGCTAGGACTAAAAATATTACCATCAAAACGAATGACGAAATTTTGGTTGCTGCATTCGGTGAAGCCCTACTCATTACCCACATTCCTCCTACTGTCCAATACCAATGGAATTGCCCACTCCGACAATTATCACTTTATCTCCTTCCTTGGTTCTCTCCAATATAACCTGTTTTATTCTTTCTATAGCCTTATCGACTCCATCAAAGATTTCTTTGCGCATAGGTGAAACATTGTCACCAATGTCCTCCTTTATTATTACGGCGTTTATTGGAATGCGGTATTTTAGGATAGACTCTTCAATCTTGAACTGGTCAACGCCAGGCCCGCCTATGGCTGCACCTATTCCCTCGGCAACTTCGCCAACTTCTTCGCCTTCGAGTTTCATAGCAGCGTCAATCATGATTATTGTGGCGATCTTGCCTTCATTTTCGTCTATAATTGTCTTGACGGCGTCTCCGGTTTTGCCTACGTTTCCTCCTGGTCCTTCAGCTTTTATCACATACGCTGTGCGTCCTTCTATTGGTACGGATGCAACAACATTGTCTTTAGGTACTTTTCTTATTTCATATCCATGCATGATTTTTGCGGCTACTAGTGCGCCCGCCCCGTCCCCTATTGGTTGGCCGTATGAAAAGGCTTTTAATGCGCTAGCGTAGGCTTCTGCTTCCCGCATAATAAGTGGCAATATCATTTGTATCTGCATTATAACGTAGAGGCTTAGTGTTTTCTTACCGAGCAAATAAAAGTGTCTTATCACCTTGTAAATGTAGTTTAGCGTCGAGGCCACTTCAAGGGTGTTTTCCAAATTGTTTATTTGAGTTTCGTCTGCCGATGGCGCCATCAGCTTCACTTCATCTTTGAACCGTATGTCCCTAACGTCAAGGATGTGCTCAAGTTTCCAAACTACTCCCGCTGGGTCGAGGCTTTGTGGCGTTATTGTAAAATATTCCAAAAATCTGTCAACCCTACCTGTAGGATCTGTTTGTGGCTTTCCAATCTCTTTAATTGTTTCAATTGCGATTTTTCGCCCCTCATCCTTCATGTATTTCAATTTATAAAGTGAACCTTCAACTTCCCTGATCATAACATACATCTGAATTCTCTGTCCATAAAACATGAAAACAAAGAAGAAGGCGTAGAAGATTACAGTTAGAATCCACGAGTATTCTCCCAACGGTTCCTGCGCAATCTGGTTCTGTAAAGACGCCATTACCGCTATCATATTTCACTCACTTACCTTTCGGAAAACTACCAAGTGCTTAGTTATAAGTTTTAGGTAAATTTCCTCCAAATTATCAGATTAATCTTAAGTGGGGATGCCAGCTTTCCCGGGTTCGCGTAGCCGAAGACCACACTACAACCGGAAACGGAGCACGGTTTAACTTCTGAGTTCGGAATGGGATCAGGTGGGTCCCGCACCCTATGGCCGGCAAACCCCAAAATACACGTTAAGTCTTCGCTCATTAACTTTTCGCTTTCGTAGATGGGTCAGCTTTCTTCTTTGAGTATAGCTTCCCATATGCCGAATCCGCCCACAGTTTCGGGGCGCTCAACAGGGTTGTACCATTTTTTCTTTGTGCCAATTTTTGCCCGCATTTTCCATCCAAAAGATTTCGGTTCTTTCTCTATTCTTTCTAAAATAGCTTCTATCTTTTCAGTTATATCTTCTCTTTCTTTCTTTTCGATCTGTTTGGGGTTGATGTTGGCTTCTGTGCCTAGTTTGTCTATTTCCGTTATGAATTTTTTGAGGTTTTTGAGGTTTGTTGTGGCAGTGTACCAGAATCCCCAGTATTGCGCTAAAATTTTTGCTATGTATAAGGTGTCTATGCTTTCTTTTTCGCTTTTTTCTTTGATGTCATGAGCTTTTAATAAGAGCAAGCAGTCTTTTAGGTCTTTTACGCTGAAGGCTTCCCACATTTGTATTTTTTCAAGTAACATGTCCGTTACTGTGATTGTTGGATAATCAAGTTCGAGTCTTCCTCTGAAATCTATCGGATGGTTTGCAACTAATAGCTTGTCGAAGAAGACGTCCACGTAAAACCAGCCTTTGGGATGATAATATATTTGCCTTTCAGAGGCTGCGGTGGAAAGGGTTGCCCTTCTTTTTGCATAGTCCATTTTGTCGAATAGCTCCTTAATTTTTTCTCTTTGATTGCGGTAAGAGACGTAGTCGATGTCGCTGTATTCTTGACCTTTAATGACCCCTGTTCCCATTCTGCCCAACTTTTGGGCGAACTCTCTATGTTCTTGGCAGTGTATTGCTATGCTCAGTCCACCCAAGATTCTTAGAACTATGCCCTCTTGCTTGGCTTTTTCAACAATTTCTTGGGATTCGCGGAGAAAGACTTCTGTTGGAACTATCCCCTTCCATTCCTCTGGCAGTTCTCGCTGGATTTCCTTTTCTAAAAGCCAAGCCATTTCCTGTTCCTTAACCCTCTATTCTCTGAAGCTTAGTTATTTGGTTGCCTTTAAATTCTATTAGAAATGCTCTTAGAATTCCTTCGGCGTATTCGCTTCCAGGGTTAACACAGTATGTTCTGCCTATTTTCATTGAGCCTGATGCTTCGTGTATGTGTCCATGAAGTCCTAAGAAGGGTTGATATTTTTCAATCATTTTTTTAACTGCTTTTGAGCCGACTGGAACCATTACGACGCTTCCGCCTTGGATGATGGGGTTTAGGTCCTTGTCGAGGAGTGGTGCCTCGTCAAGTTTTGTCTGGTATGGTGGAGCATGGAAGTTGAATATTGTCGATTCCATATTTTTAACTTGAGAAATATACCTCTCCAGTCTTTCCTCGAGTTTGTCATCTTCTTCTTCCCTAGTTGTTTTCCAAGGGCTTGGGTTTACCCAGCCGCAGCTTATCATTTCATGTGAGTCATCGATTTCTATTACTTTGCCTTCTCCGTTGATTACATCCTTGTGACTGTTAACTATGTCATCTACGGGTGATCGGTCATCATTTCCTGGACATACAACAATCCTTGTTTCACTGGGAACTTTTTGTGAGATGAGATCGAGCCAGTTCTTCATTGTTGAGGTCATGACTTCATGGAACACTTCATCTACTTTTTTAGGGTTTTTCGTCATTTCTTCGTATTCGTTTTCGTTGGTTGGGTATGGGTAGTAGCCTATTCCTATTATTTCCTTGCACGCTTTTTCTTTCTGATCTAGATCTACTATGTGGGTTTTACCCATGTGGTAGTAGGCACATTTCCCGTCGCTCCGCTCAACAACTGGAACGATCATTTTTCCTGTTAGGTCTCCGCCGCAAATTGCCACAGTCACTTTGAGCATTGCTGAGCAGTTTAGAAATTTTCTCCAGACTCCCTCGGAACCGTGCATGTCTGTGGCGAAGAGGATTCTTGTTTGAGTTTCCTTTTTCCTTCGTAGAAATGCCAATTAAATCATTCCTAACGTTCTTTTTCTGTGTTTTATCATAGCTTTGGGCTATTTAAGTTTAGAGGCAATGGAAAGTCTTAAATTTGCATAGAGATAAAACTGAAGGTTTGGATGGTTAAAATATATGGCTTCAAGTAAACCGGGATTGTTCGCTAGAGAAGCTACTGGACTAGTCAGAGAAATTGGCTTCACTCTTGGAGTAATCATCATCCTCAGCCACGTCATCGGCTTAGGTTGGCAGAAAAGAGCCTTCCAATTCACCGGAGCAAGTCCCATGCCCAACGACATGATGCCACTTGGACTTCCAGCGATCTT
Source organism: uncultured Candidatus Bathyarchaeia archaeon (assembly GCA_964573475.1). GTDB lineage: Archaea > Thermoproteota > Bathyarchaeia > Bathyarchaeales > Bathycorpusculaceae > CAVZKK01. Next base: position 8,976 of record CAZNJT010000047.1, read on the forward strand.
CTGGGCTTTCCTAGTATGCGGCCTTATAGTGCTCATCACAGGTTACGCAGCAGGCTATGTTGCAGCTGCAATGCCAAGATCCGGCGGTGGATACGTCACAATCTCAAGGGTAATCCATCCTGTCGTAGGCTATATGTCAGGGTGGATGATGTTCCTTGCAGAAGCGTTTTCGTATGGACTGATAGGTGTAGCGGTCTTTGAAGGAATAGGAATATTCTTTAACATTGCCTTAGCACCAAACACGGTAGGAGCGTGGGCGAGTGACCCAGCTTCGTTATTCTTTGGGGGCGTCGTGATTGTCTGGATATTCGCAATTCTTGCACTGCTTGGAACAAAAATGTACGGCAGACTGTTAGAAGTGATATTCTACATACCAGCCGCAATCACAATTATCTTCTTTGCCATGTGGATAGCGGGTGCACTAAATCCGACCGCTGTAGCAACTGGAGTGCAAGACGTAATGGGAGCGACGCCAGACGCATTTATGACCGCTGCTAGGACCTCTGGAATGATAGAGCATTTGACTGGTTTCTATGATGCCTTTAATTATGCCGTTCTTGGGGCGTTCTGGGCTTTCATGGGATGGTATGCAACAACGTTCCTTGCAGGCGAAGTTAAAGAGGCAAATAAGAAGCTTCCAATGGTGCTTTTGTCTTCTGGACTAATAATAATGGTGGTTTACCTGCTTGCTTCGTCACTTTCATCAATAGCTGCTATGAATGTAGGTCAATACGTGGATGCTAATGGGCATACATGGAGCTTTTTCCAAGCATACGCTTGGCTGAGCTATCCGCCATCAGATGCAGCAACTAAAGCTGCAGTGGCAGCAGCTAAAGTGGCTATTCCTAATTTCCAAAGCGCATGGAGCACCGGAATTGCCTCCATAATTGCTAGAGGCCTAGACATGGGATGGCTCTCATACATAATCGCTATAGGCGGTGTGCTCTGGGTTGCCAACGACATTCCACCATTCCTTCTCGTCGCTTCCAGAACATTCTTTGCCATGTCATTTGACAGAATGATGCCCGAAAAGTTTGCCTACGTCAGCGAAAGATGGCACGCACCAGTCTGGGCAATCATCATCACAGCGCTCTTCGCTACTCCTGCATGCGGGGTTGAGGCAGCGTTTCTAAAATTGGACGTCTATCTGGGGTTTGCTGGAGTTGGTGGAACCGATCTATTCGACGCGCTGTTCCTTACAATGTTTTGCGCCTCTTGCATGTTACTTCCACTAGAGAGAAAGGAAATCTATGACAGAGCCGCCGTTAAACATTCAATAGGCACAGTCGTAGGATTAGGATTCCTTGCAACGCTAGGATCAAGCTTCGCCCTGTACACGATCGCAAAAGCAAATCCATGGGTCTGGTCGCTATTCACTACCGGTGCAAGCTATGGCGACATAGTAAGCGCGGCTGGCTTCTTCATTGTCATCCTAATTGGACTGTTGCTATACCTCGGCCACATGTACAGGAACACAACGAAAGGCGTTGACATGCGAACCCTCTACTTGAGCATTCCACCTGAATAGCCTTAAATATCCTCCCCTTTTTATTTTTCAACATTAAAACTATTGGTGTTTCAAGCTTGTATGAGCTAAACTTTATCACAGACATGGTTGAGGAGCAAATAGTCAAAGGAAACTTGAGATGGCTAGCCAACTTCAACGAAATCCACAAAGACTATACTATAGGCGACGTAACATTTCCAATATACGCTTCGGGAGGCTTGCGAGAAAAAGGCTTCTTCCTTTCTAAGATATACTCAGCCCTCGTCACGCCAAAATACAAAGTTCACCTTCTCCTCTACACAGCTCCAGAAATCAACCCCAAGCAACTGAGAAAAATTATAATATCATGCAAAAGCAAGTTTGGCGCCGACGACTGGATTTTTCTAGGTTTAGTCCAAAACCAACCCTTCGAAAAGACCACCAAAGAGGCTATTACAAACACAGCTGACAAAACAGTGGGCATAGCTGCCTTCAGCCTAGCCTCAAAGGAGACAGTGACATCCAATAATGTCCTTGGAAAAGGGCTTGTAAAACAGCTTAAACTGACTGAAGCAAAATTCGAAGCCTTCGACTTACCTAATTATTTGAAAAGCTTTACAATGATATTAGGTTTAGGCGTGCTCATATTAATAGTCCTAGCATTGTCAGGATTGCCGCAAGCAATCCAACCTTTAACTCTTTTACTTATGGCAGTTTTCTCCCTTATAGGAGGTCATCGCATCTACAAAACACGCTACCATGTGACCCTATCACTAAGCAGTAAAGGCTTCCAACTTCAACAAGGCAGAAGATTAACGGAGGGCAAATGGTCCAATTACACAGACGTAACAATGTACATAACCCCAAAGATGGAAACATGTCTAAGATTGCATTCAAAAGAAGAGACCTTTGACTTACCACTATCAAGGGTAAGCATATCCAGAAAAGAAGCTTACAACGCAATTAGAGAGTTAATAAAGAAAAAATAAAATGCTACTCAATAATCGGCGTTTCAACAGCAGTATTCCACCAAGGCTTGCCCCATTTCTTGTCAACGGCTGGCAGCTCTTTCAGAAGAATACCGATTCTATCAGTTACTGTTGAAACCTCACTTTTCGACATCCACTTTCGAAGGACATCTGATTTTTCAACCAAGTTTTCAAGGTTAAGCGTCACCGTCAAAGCAAGTTTTTTATCCTTTTCCAAAATTTTCCTCATTCTCTGCGAGTTTATCTTTTCTGCTCCTGCTCCAATTTCATGGTCTAAAAAGACTGCGCATACGTCTTTCGTGTCTTTATCTTCCATTCCCATGATAATCTTGTCTCCTGCATAGTAGGGGTATGACAAGATTCTGTAGTCTTGCCCGCATTGCTTAAGCTCTTCCATTCTTTCTTTTGGCATGTCAAGGATGAACTGAGCCTTAGAGAACAGTAAATGCTCTAAACCTATAGTATACAGATTTTCCTTATACCGCTCAAAAACGTCCTTAACTTCAACTTTATGCCTTAAATCTATGCAGTCGCAAAACAAGTCCAATACAGTTATTTTTGGAAGACCTTCTTCAGTTATGCCATTAATCGTAGTAAGCCTATACCTTTCGCCATGCCGCCACATATTAAAGCGCCTGTCATTCGCTGTTGCAAAAGACTTATACTGTGTCCCAAAGGCTTTATCCATGTTTAAAAGAAGCTTAAAAAACTCCATCCCCTGCTTTTTAGGAACTATAAAATCCGTATCCTTTATGGCTCTAGCCAAAGATCCTCCAGCATTTGCACTTTTGCAGTGGATTTTGACCGCTGCTCCGCCAAATAGTAAAGCCGGAATGGGTTTATCGCTAACCCTTTTCTCAAAAGCATTAGGATACATTTCATGAAGTTTAGGTGCGTTCGCAGCAGCCCATAGAGTAACCATAGCACTTCTCATTGGAAAATAATTTAAGTCTATGTATGGCGACAAGCCAAGGCTTTCCCTAAGCTCCCCTGCGTCCACATTTGAGGCTAACGGCAGTTCAACATCATAGGTGGTTCCATCTAAATCTTTGTATAGAATAAACTTCTTGGGCAAATCAGCCGCAGATTCTTTTCCCGTTTTAAACGCCCCTAACAGATAGTCTCGTTATTCAACATCATCCATAAATACTTTAAGTAGTTCCACACTAAAAACGCGACGCGAAATACATAAACATTATTTCTCATCACGTAAAGAATAACGCATATATTTTATCTTCACAGTTAATCTAATGCTCCAAAAGAGGGGCCGTAGTCTAGGCAGGTATGACGACGGGCTCCAGAATGTAGCAAACGGGTTTGCGGACCATCGCTTTGGGATGAAGAAGTTCTGGAGCGGTCAGGAGAAACCCGTAGGAACAGCC
>CAZNJT010000048.1:0-12322 GCA_964573475.1 uncultured Candidatus Bathyarchaeia archaeon
CACGGAAAAAATAGGAAAGAATAACGCGCTTTTTCAATTGTTTTTGGACGAGTTGAAGAAGCGAGGAATAAGAATCGCTGAAGAGAAAATGGTAAGTTAGGTTATGTTACTACGCCCATTCTGTGCAGTTCCTCTTTAAGGCTATCCCTCATCTGCTTGAGACTTTGCCTTCTTTGCACGTATTCGTCTCCACTTATCTTGCCAACCTTAAAATCTTCATCAAGCCGCTGCAATTGAGCATCTATCTCTGCAATTCTAGCCCTTAATTGGTCGATGTAGGACACGGCTTTTTCTTCTGCTATAACTTCTGATGGGGTTAACGCCATTTTTATTACGCCGTCTTCGATGCGGAGTATTCTGTCGGCTGCTCTTGCAATGCTTGGGTCATGTGTCACCATGATTATTGTTTTGCCAAGTTCTCTTTTTACTTTGACCAAATAGTCAACAACGATTTTTGCGTTTACAGTGTCTAGCTCGCCAGTAGGCTCATCTGCTAAAAGAAGTGGAGCATCATTTGCTAAGGCGGTTGCCATGGCTATACGTTGTTGTTCTCCACCGCTTAACTCTTCAGGTTTGTGGTTGGCGCGATCTGTCAAACCGACAATTTCGAGAAGTTCTTGTACGCGTTTACTTCTTGTTCCTCTAGAAGCGCCTAAAGCTATCATGGGAAGTTCGATGTTTTCCGCCGCTGTCAGCGTTGGGAGAAGGTTTAACGTTTGAAATATGTGACCAACCGTCTTTCTTCTGTAGTCAACCAATTGTGATGGATGCAATGCTGTAACCAGAATATCACCGACTTGAACGTAGCCGCCTGTGGCCTGGTCAAGTCCGCCGACGATGTTTAGCAGTGTGGTTTTTCCGCTACCGCTGGGTCCTATAATGGAGATCATTTCGCCCTCATTGACTTCCATGCTTAATCCTCTTAGGGCTTGGACTTCAACGCTTCCTAGTCGGTAGACCCGAATCAGGTCTTTCACTATTAGTTTCATTCCCTTCAAAGTCTCACTATCCTTTCAAGTTTTGAAACGTATCTTTTCGTGAGCAGAATTAACGGGATTATTGCTGAGGCAAAAACTAGGATCAGGCATGTGGACAGAAGGATTATTGCGTCTGTGGGAAAAACCATCCGATGCGCCACAAGAGAATAGGAGAGTGTGGCGTTAGAAGCTGCCACATTGCCACGCGCCACAATCAAGCCTACCACAACGCCTAAAATAGCCGAAAAAACTACTATCGCCAAGTTTTCCGCCAAAAGCATGGTCACCAACTGTTTAAAGGATAGACCACGTGCACTCATAATGGACGCTTCTCTCTTCCGCTCTTGAAGACTAACTAGAGTCACCAAGCTTGTTGCCACCGAAGCAGCTAATATGGAGAAAACAACTCCTATGCGCTGAATGTTTAGTGAACCAGTGAGCAATAAATCACTTTGATAAGTTTCCAGCTCTTCTGCAACAGAGTGCACATAGCTGACATTGTCAGCTACATCGTCGATTTCTAGAATTTCAGATGCAACAGATTTTCCGTCAGCACCAAGTTCCAGCTTCACTAGGATCCTAACAGAGGGATACCAACTTGAACCCGATGACTCATAGAGCCCCACAGGCACGTAGGACCAAAATGCTCCTCCATAGTATTCATATGGTTGGATGTAGTATTGCTGGGTGACCTCGGGACCGAAAAATCCAACAATTGTCAATTGAATAATTGAACTTCCAATAGTCAAAGTTACATTATCCCCTACCTTTTTCTCTAAGCTTTTCGCTATGTTTCGTTCTAGAATTATGGTTCGGTTGTTCATTTTCATTTGTTGAAACGCTGTGGCAACATCGTTTCCACTAAACCATTCAGTTTCGTAATAGGCAGTTGAAAGCCACTTTTCAGGGTCAACTGCCCGAATCTGCATTGAGTAATATTGTCCGGGCAATGTCCCACTAAGGGAATATTCCAACGATGCAGACAATACTCCGGAAAGTTCCTCTATTTTGCTTGTTGTGCTTGAAGCGTTAGCTGTGGAGGTTAGTTGAACAGTTATGTCTGCGCCCACATCAGCTTTGACTTTACGGATAGTGTAGTCTTGTTCACTTGCAAGGGTGCCTACTGTCTGAAAACTGTAGCCTATAATTAGAGCGATCAAGAAAGCGACGGAAGCCGTTCTTGCTGGGTTTCTCTGGACATTCTTAGTAGCTAAGGTGCCTAAATCACCTAGAAATCTTGCCGCACGAGTAACAAGTTCCTGAAATTTCAAGGAGCCAAGGATGAAGATTTTTGTGAAACCCCAAAAGAAGAGCAGTGGTCCAATATAGGTTAAAATGTAATAGTCTATGAATATCCAGATACCTAAAAGGATTACAAGGAATATGTTTCCAAATGGCATCGGATGTCCCATAAACATCTGAAAAAGATTTATGCCAAAAAGAAACATAACTATTTTGTAGGTGCCTAAAGAGAAGGCTATCCAAGGCCACCGTTGCCTGTAAGGCTTAACTTCCTCTACATACATATACTCCCTTAGGGCATCCACTGGAGGGAGCTTTGAGGCTCTTCTGGAAGGGCGAAAAGTGGAAAGCAACGTTATGGCTAGGCTGAAAATTATAGCTATAACAATAACTTCTTGGCTTAATACGGGGGCTGCTCCAAGTTCGCCTCCGACAGCCGTTGCAAAAAATGGACTGAGCAGAAAGCCTAAGCCTACGCCTATGAGACCACCGATAATTCCTATCATGATAGATTCTGTCAGAAACATTCTGAAAAGTTGTCCAGTCGAGAATCCCTTCGTTAATAGTAAGCCGATTTCACGTCTCCGCAGGTTGTAGGAGACATCTGAGACTGTTGTTCCAACATACCAAGCTACAAAGAAAACGGGTAGCGCCACGATAAAGAAGGAAAACCTCATAGCCATGCTGGTAAACTGGTAACTCATGAGAATCTGTTCCAGATTATTATTAGCACTCATGCCATACTTTGCAACTGCCTGATTCGCTTGAGCAGTAACCGCTCCCACGATTTCCAGCGAACTTTGAATATCCCAAGGATTAATCAGCGCATCTCGATTTAGGTAAGCTAGAATTTGAGTGGAGAACGGGCTACCATAATATGAGGCATTGTTTGGAATTGCGTCTAAGAGCTTGGAAAAAGTTTCTTCCCAGCTTACAATAAGCAAATTATCGCCATAAATGACACGTGACTGCTCTTGCATAGATCCGTATACTACTGACCCATACCATTCTCCAGCGGCAATAGAATAAGCTGTGTCGTCAAGCTCCACAAAACCTACGACTTTAAGAGATACACTCACAGTCTTTTCAGTCGGCGAATATGTATCTCCAACCCAATATGTAAAGTTCATAGTGAAAGTGCTGTTCAACTCTATTTTATTTGCATCTTTAGAGCCTGCCCAAACGTAGGCTTCATTCTCTCCAAGTGAATTAGCACCTGATTTTACATCAAGCCCGTCATAAACGCGTGAGACATTAGATATTCCCACGATCCTGAAGGAAGTGTAATTCTCAAAAGTCGTGTTTCCATACCAATAGGCTCTGGAAATTACCTCTGAACTAATTATATTACTGACGTTCGCAACTTCTGAGGCCGCTGCTGTCCACACTGTAGAACTGGAAGCTTGTGAACCATATTGCCCAATAACGATGTCGACTGGCACTCGATTTAGTTGCTGGTTTAGAGCCGCCTTTGCGGTAGTGTCAGCTCCTATGTTAACGCCAGCGAAGAATGTGGAAGCCAAAATAACCCCTAAAAGCAGTGCAGCAAAAAGTCCCAGAGAGCGGATGACTCTTTTTATAGCGTAGGAAAGCATGGCTGACACCGTTCAACGAAACAAATTTGAAAACGTTATTTAAAGCTATGTATTAGAACAGCATAAGATAGTGCAGTGTCTTTGCATTCTTGGGTTCATGAAGGAGAGAATTTTACGCCTCTTTTTACTTCGATTTTTCCTTCTTTCATAACCATTTTTATCTTGTTCTTATCCTGCAAAACTTTAATGTCTTTAAGCGGGTCACCGTCAACTATTACTATGTCAGCCAGCTTTCCCTTCTCTATTGTGCCAATTTCATTTTCCAACCCACACGCTTTTGCACCATTTCGTGTCGCTGCAATTATCGCGTCCATGGGTTTAAAACCACAATGTTTAATCAGCAACTCTAGTTCCATGGCGTTTGTACCCATTTTCAATAATGGAGAACCAACGAAATCCGTGGCACTTGCAATTGTTAGACCCGCCTTGTAAAGCTTCGCTATGTTTTTTATCGTAATTTCCCAGACTTCTTTCCCTTTTGTCACAGCCCATGAGGGATATCCAGCTTTTTCTCCTTCAGTTACTATGCGCCAATTAATAGAGAGTGTTGGAACAAAAATCACGTCTTTCTTCTTTTTAGCCATTCCTATCACTTCGTCATCTGGGTAAAATGCGTGATCGATCGTCTTTACACCGGCTGTTATGGAGTTTTTCATCGCTTCTGTTCCTTGGCAGTGCGCTGTGACAAATTTTCCAACATGCCTTGCCTCTTCAACTATCGCTTTTATTTCCTCTAGCGTAAATTGAGTATGCTCAGGTCTGTCAATCATTGACATAACTCCACCACTTGTGCAAATTTTTATGAAATCAGCGCCTTCTCTTATTGCATAACGGGCTGCCTTAATACATTCTTCCGTTCCATCACACAATAAGGACATGCCTCTTTTTGAAACGCGGGCATCCACCCATTCCACAGGGATATAATGCGCGTCCCCATGGCCACCTGTTTGACTTAACACGTAACCTGCCGAAAGTATTCTCGGCCCACGTGTTGTTCCTTCAGCAATAGCTCTTTTCAAGTATATCCCGAATCCGCCGCAATCTTTCACTGTTGTGAAACCTGCTTCCAAAAGGTCAACTGCATCATAAACACTTTTTATTAAACCCAATTGCTGAGGTCTAACGAGCTCTTCTTCCAAAATACGGTCAGTCTTCATGCCCACTAAATGTAGATGCGAGTCAATTAGTCCAGGCATCACTGTTTTCTTGGAAGCATCAACCTCGGTTTTCTTAGCTCTCTTTGGTATATCTACATCCCCCTCTTTCCCAACAGCAGTAATCCTTGCTCCCTCTATGACAACAACAGAGTTTTTCAGGGGTTTCGCACCAGTGCCATCGATCAAGTTTCCGCCTTTTATAACGATAATCTCTTTCTCTGCTTTTTTACTCACTTCATTTTCCACCTGAGTTTAGAATAAGGGGGTTAGAGACGATGAATATTTATGCTTTGTCCAATGTGATTTCACAGGCTAGTTCAAGCGCATATTCGTGGATTTTTGCTTGGTCTGGCGCTTGTCTCCAATTCTAACGCGACGACGACCTTAGCCTTCTTCATCGTTTTCAAAACTTTAGAAAGGAATATAATTTTCTTCCATCAAATAATAACCCATGAGCTTTTCTCTGGGTTTCGTGGACGAAGAAAACATGAGCATGTTCACGGACTTGTACGAATTGACTATGTGTGCAAGTTACTTCGACAACAAAAGATTTGAGCCTGCGACTTTTGATTTGTTCATAAGGAGATTACCCCCAAATCGATCTTATTTCTTGTTTGCGGGTTTGGAGCAAGTACTACTTTTCCTTGAAAAAGTAAGGTTCAAAGAAGAGCACATCGATTTTTTGAAGAAGCAAGGATTTAAAGACGAGTTTCTCGATTACTTGAGGAACTTCAAATTCACGGGAGAAGTCTGGTCTATCCCAGAAGGCACGATAATCTTTCCAAACGAGTCTTTGATTAGAGTTACTGCACCGATAATAGAGGCTCAGCTTATAGAAACCTTCATCCTTAACACCACTAACTTACAGACAACGATCGCGACCAAGGCTTCAAGAGTCGTGATCGCAGCGAAAGGTAGACCCGTGATCGAGTTCGGTTTAAGAAGAGAGCATGGAACCGATGCTGGAATGAAGGTGGCGAGGTGCAGCTACATGGCGGGCTGTAACGGCACTTCTAACGTCCTTGCTGGGATGAAATACGGCATCCCCATCTTTGGAACTATGGCCCATTCTTTCGTCATGTTGTTCGAAAGAGAGATAGATTCTTTCAGGGCTTTCGTCAAAACTTTCCCTGATAAATCAACGCTTTTAATCGATACTTTCGATGATATTAAGGGCGCTGAAAAAGCAGCCATAGTTGCCAAAGAACTCGAAGAAAGAGGGTTCAAGTTGGGAGGGGTAAGGCTAGACAGCGGAGATTTGGCAGAGTTAAGTAAAAAGGTTAGGGAATTGTTGGATAGAAATGGTTTGAAATATGTCAAGATCTTCGCAAGCGGGGATCTAGATGAATACAAAGTAGAGGAATTGCTGATAGAAGGCGCAAAAATTGATGCATTTGGTGTTGGGACCAAAATGGGGACTTCCGAGGATAGGCCTTACGTCGATATTATCTATAAGTTGTGCGAAAAGATGAATGAAAAAGGCGAGTTTTCGCCCGTTATGAAGTTAAGCAAAGGTAAAGCCACACTCCCAGGCAGGAAGCAAGTCTTCAGGTTTAAGGATGAAAGAAGTAATTTCGTAAAAGACATCATCGCCCTAGAGAAGGAAAAGATACGTGGAGAGCCTTTGCTTATCAAAGTGATGGAAAAAGGGAAAATAGTCTATGATCTTCCATCGCTTGAAGAAATAAGAAAAAAAGCCTTGGAGAACCTTGCAAAAATCCCTCTGAAATACAAGAAACTGAAGGATGCGCCTCGCTATCCTGTGCATTTGAGTCTTGGGCTGAAACGATTGATGAAAGATTTGACAGAGAAGGTAAAGAAAATTGAGGGGTTAAATTCCGCCTAAAACTCTTACAAAATCCTATTTATCACATCTCTTTCTTTGACGCAATAAGCATTTTCAGGATGCTATCTAGCAGAAACCCAAATTAGAATATTTATGAAGCCAACTTCCATTACAGATGCGATAAAGAAGATTCCATAAATGTAAATCAAGTCTTTAGTTGACATAGTTCTGCTTAATGTCCTCTTAATTGTTGAGTATATACCGTAGCCCTCAACTATCCCTATAGGCGCACTTATAAGGAGAATGAGAGGCAAGACTTCAACGCTTATCCCACCAAGCAAGCTGCCTCCACGCAGAATGCTTAAGAAAACAACAACAAATGTAAAAACTAGGGCGAATGTCCGCGGATGCTTGAGCACGACTTGCGGGTCTTTCTCCCTCTTGAAGAAGTTTGAAACCACCAGATTAACATAGAAAGTCATGCCCAACAGAATGAGAGAGACTACGAGAACGTTATGTATGAAAAGCATGATAACGGCCAACAGTTGATTTTGAAGTACATCTTTTAGGATTTCGAAGAAGAAAGTGTTTTCAACATAAGAAAGCGCTAGGAAGATTAGAAAAGCTAAGCCTAGAAGCACTGTACGCTTTCTCTCATCAAGCAATTACGAAACCTCCAGAAAAGCCAAAATCATAAAAGAAGCATCCTATTGGTCATTCATATCGCTTAAGCTTAGCCTATTCAAGGAGACATAAATAAAAATTTTATGAATTAAGCTGTTAGATTTTTTCCCGTTTTATTTCGAAAAGCACTGTTCCGCCATCAGTGTATGGTTTTCCTGGGTCTAAGCATTGAACGTAGCCTTTTTCATCTTCTTCTTTTGCTAAGCCTAACTTTTTGAAGCTTATTCCACAACTTAATGGAACAATCATGGAAAGCATACAGCCTAAGGCGTGAATGCAAATATTGTCGGTTTCGCTAACAACTATTTTCGGCGATTCTACAACTATTTTGTCTCCAACTTCGAAGACTGGACAGTTTCCACGTATCTCCTGAACAGTTATAACTAAACGGTACTTCTCTTCTCCACGCATGACCTTCGCCTCACCCATTCCATATATACTTATTAACATGAATTATGAATTTTATGGAAACGCTAATATGGCAAACGCTTAAAAGTCGTTGCGAAAGGGATATTTGCTAATTGACGAAAAAGGTGTAATGTAATGCGAAATCGTCCAGCCATAATCGCGGTTGGAAGGACAAAATTCGGGGAACATTACGAGAAAGAACCGGAAAAACTAATCGAAGAATCTTGGCTCAAAGCTTCAAAAGACGCAAACGTAGAACGCAAAGACCTAGAAGCATGCTACCTTTCAGACTACTTTCTCCCAATTACAAACAAACTTGGACTTGAAGAAGGATTCCTCTCAGAACTCACAGAACTCCACGTTCCAATGGAGGTAACACGCTCCTTCAGCTCAGCCCTATCAAATGCTTGCAACGCCATCCAAGCCGGAAAATATAACATGGTCCTAGTCGGCGGAATAGAAAAAATGACAGACCGATGGGACAAAATCCGTGACGACCTAATGCTCTTAGAAGACCCATGGAGCTATTATGCGGGATGCACGCCAGAGGCAAACCATGAACTCATGCTTCGAGCGTACATTAAAAAGTATGGCATCAAAGACGATGACATGGAAAAACTAAACATTGCTCTAGCACAAGTTTCAGTTAAAAACCACTTGCACGCAACAAGAAATGAGTATGCACAATTTCAGAGAAAAATAACAGTTGAGCAAGTTTTAAACGCTCGAAAAGAAGCTCGGAAACTTTTGGGGCTTTACGATTATGCACCAATTTCCGATGGTGCAACAACTCTTATCCTCACCAGCGAAGATTTTGCCAAAAAGTTTGCAGATAAGCCAGTTTACATTCTTGGCTCTTCCTCTGCAACTGATTATCTGACCTTTCCAGCAAGAGAGGATATGGTACACTTTCTTGTAGCCAAAATAGCAATAAAAAATGCCCTAAAAATGGCTGGAATAAGTCTATGGGATATGCAAATTGTTGAGCTTTACGATCAGTCTACAGTTATGGAAATGATTTCGCTTGAAGATTTGGGGTTTTGCGAACCTGGAAAAGCATGGAGAAACATATACGAAAGTTGCAAAGATTATAAGGGATATTATGAAATTAACGGGAAGAAACTTTTCGTAAACATGAATGGTGGGTTAAAAGCGGATGGGAACCCCCTAGGCGCTACTGGTGGCGCCCAAATTTTTGAAGTTTTTAAACAGTTAAGGGGCGAGGCTGGTGAACGACAAGTTAAAAGTGATAAAGAGCTAAAGTATGGATGTGTACTTGAGCTTGAGGGATTTGGAACTAAAGGCTACGTTCACATTTTAGGGAGAGGTTAGAAATGAGTAGCGAACCGATAGAGAGAAGAGTCTCCTATCTTGGCGACAGATTAAAGGGAAGACGTTGCCAAATTTGTGGAAAAGAATATTTTGATATAAGGGATTATTGTGGAAACTGCGGAAGGAAAAGCTTCGGAAAAATGGTTGACATAGACCTATTCTATGATAAGGGCAAACTCGAAATATGCACTTTCATTAATGAACCAACAAACAAGTTCACAAAGTTGGGCAACTACATTTATGGCGTAGTCTCTTTCCACAATGGCAAAATACGTGTTCCAGGAAGACTAACAGATCGCATAACAAAGGAAAACGAAGAAATTGACTTTTCGACTCTTGAAGAAAAGGAGGTTGTTCCAAGGTTTAGAAGACGCTATTCTGTAGGAAAGAGCGAAATCATTCCGACAATCTCTTTGGCTTTCACCTTTGCCGATGAGTATTACCCACATCAAGAATACGCTATTGCCAAACCGAAGAAAGAATACGAAGTCCCTGGAATAGTGGGCTATGGAGTTTACACCTCAAAGTTTAGGATAAGAGAAGGAAACATGGAACGTTCAGTTCCGTTCATTGACGAAGATGCAATAACCGCTGCCGTTGAAGCTGGAAAACTCACACTAATCCATTCCGGAGTTGACAGTTCACTCGTTGGCAAGATTTATGTAGGTTCAGAATCCAACCCCTATGCTGTTAAACCAATAGCTTCGAAAGTTGCTCAAGTTCTAAAACTTGGCGAGGAAGATGAAGACGTACAAGGGGTTGACGCTATAGACACGGAATTTGCATGCAAAGCTGCCACAAGCATGTTTAAGGATGCAGCCTCCTTGGTTAATTATCCAAAATCAAACATTCAATACGCCATGGTAATAGGCACAGACAATTCTCAAGCAGCTCCAAGGGACTGCCCAGGCGGAGAACTAGACCTATTCGTTGGATTCGGCGGATGCGCCTACATTTTCGGAAAACACGACGTGATAGCCGAAATTGAAGGATGGTACTCATGCACTTCTGACACCCCTGACTTTTGGCGGAGGGACGGCGAAACATACCCAGCGCATGGTGGACGATTCACAGGGGACCCAGCATACTTTAAACATATTAGAAAGGCAGCTAAAAAGCTGATGGAACGACTTAGTCTACAGGTAGGAGACATCAATTATTTCATTGCCCACCAGCCAAATGTTCAGTTTCCAGTTAGAATTGCGAAGGAACTTGGATTTAGAGAAGAACAGTATTTGCCTTCGATTCAAGCAGCCAAATTTGGAAACACCTACTCGGGGTCTTCACCAGTAGGTTTGGCGGCTGTTTTAGACATAGCTAAGCCAGATGAACGCGTTTTAATTGTTAGTTATGGTTCGGGAGCAGGAAGCGACGCTTACTCGCTTATAACAACAAGCCAAATATTGGATAAGCGAAAACGCCAAAAACTAACAGTTAAGTATCAGGCTGAAAATCCCTTTTTAGAATACGTGGATTACACAACTTATAGGCGGCTAAAACTTGGAATGTAACAAATCTTTAATAAACCAGTAACAGAAACTCAATGGGGGAACATGAACAATTGTCTATGTATGGAACGCTGAAAAATATATTCAAAGTCATATATGCACCGCGTGAAGCGTTCAAGGAGATAATTCAAAACCCAAAATATATCGGACCGATTTTAATAATGATTCTTTTCACAGTGGCAAACATGGGATATTTTTATACAATTGTATCTAAGACATACGTTGAACAGACTCTGCCGACTGCTGAACAACTAGACAGATGGACTGAGAACTCCACTTTGTGGACAGGGGCACTGGGCGTAGCTGTCAAGGATAATTTTGTCGATTATATAAACGGAACCTATTATGGAAATAGAAGCATAGAATTCTCAATCGTTAACGGTACGCAGATCTGGATGAAGCTAAATGATACAGGATCCATAAACTGTTCAGGCCCAGATGGCTACAAGAATTTATACTTAAGAATAAAATGGACTAGCCCCGAGGTTAACCCTGAAAATGTAACCATTTACCTATTTTCAGCAGCTTCTTCAGATTACTTTCGTTATAATTTAACAGACGAATTTTCCAGTTCAACTAGCAAAGTCTGGAATAACTTGACAATTCCGCTCGCAACTGAAAGCTGGCTGAACAACAGTGCTAATGCAAATTGGGGAAATATTAGAGGTTTAAAGTTAGAGTTCGCATGGCTTAATAATTCGAATATAACTTTACTAGTTGACGGTTTGTTTTTCGGAGGCATGTTTAAGTCCCAAGCGGAAAACGCTACGAGCTACATGCTTAATTTTTCAATAGTTTCCTTTATGCAGTTCACCATTAGATGGGTTTTTCTTGGCGGGCTACTTTACATAATGACAAAGGCTTTTAAAGCTAAAACTGTTTGGAGGCCTTTGCTAATCCTAGTAGGATTTGCCCTAATAACCATGTTTGTCCAAGCGGTAATAAACGTTGCCGCATTCTCAACCTTACCAAGGCTTGATTATCCACTTGAATTCTTAGGCGGTGTTAAAGGAGAAACCGAAAATGCCTATAACAAAATAATGGAGAAAACTTTGCTTGTTTCTCAAATTAGTGGATACATTCAAATAGCAATAGTTTTCTGGACCATCGCCTTGTGTGCAATTGCCACTCGTTTGTTGACCGAGTTTTCATGGAGCAAAAGCTTTCTGGTGGCTACGGTAGCTTATTTTGTTACAACACTAGCGCAAAGCTTCCTACTTGGATTTTAAATTTGAAGTAAAACAAAGTTTATAAGAAAAGCAAATATGTAGAAAGCTGCTTCACCAGCGGGAATTCAAATTAGAACCATCCTTGAAGTCCGAGAAGTTAAAAAAGCTATCGAATGGATAAGGTTCTTGTTCCAGCCTTGTGTGGAGTAAGTTTTGATGTTAAAAAAGGTGAATCCCTAACTATTTTTGGGCCTTCTGGCAGTGGAAAATCAACTTTACTGCATTTGATGGGAGGACTAGACCGTCCGGATGAGGGAGAAATTTTAATTGATGACTCCGACATCCTTAAACTAAACTCTGTTGAGGCTTTACGTTACGAATAGACACTTAGCAAGATTTATATTGTTGAAGGACTTTTCTGCATTTAACTAGCCTTTACCAAAAACTATAGTGTCAAAGACATG
>CAZNJT010000049.1:0-11663 GCA_964573475.1 uncultured Candidatus Bathyarchaeia archaeon
TTTCTACTCTGCCTCCTACGTCCATTTCGTCACCTTCGCCTGAACCTGTTATCTCCACTTTGCCTCCCACATCAATTTCTCCAAACTCTAAATCTCCTTCAACCCGAAATAAACCTCCTACCTCTATTTTTCCACCCTTGTTTTTACCATTAAGCCGAACGGTCCCACCAACATCTATACTTCCAAATTCCAGTGGGCTATTTGACTCAAAACTTCCTCCCACATCAATTTCGTGGATTGTTCCGCCGCAAACTTTTGCTGCTCCTCCCACATCCAATTTTGTTATATTCACTTTAGATTCGATTGAAACACTTCCTCCTACGTCGATTTTCTTCGCCACCACTTCTCCTTCAGCTTTAAAGCTTCCACATGCGTCTACCTCTTCAGCTTTCACATTTCCATCAACCTTTAGGCTTCCGCTAACGTCAACTTCCTCAACCGTTAAATCTTTGCTCACGTAGACAGCCTTATCTACTTCTACACGTTTTGCGGTCATTTTTCCGTAAACTTCTAGGCGACCGTCGTCCACTTTAACATTGTTTTTTATTTCTAGGTTTCCATGAATCGTTACGTTGCCTTCGGCTTCTAGGTTTTCTGCTGAGATGTTACACTCAAAGATGTTGTCTCCTTCGCAGTAAGCTGTGCCAGAAACCTTTACCGTAGGTGGCGTCCCTGTTCCATCAACGACTGCACCTCTGCCTATCGCTAAATCTCCGTCAACAAAATCTAATGCTGTTTTGCTTCTTGAAGGAATAGATGTTTTCGTGTTCATTGTTTAAACCTCCGACGTAGTAAGTTGTATTAATGGAGACTTAAAAACAAGACTTACGTTGTGTAGTCACAATTTGTTACTACCTTAAGAGAGTTGCTTAAATGCGCACTATTCTGTAACTCGTGGTGTATCTGTACAAAACCTATGAATACAGGTGCGTTGCGCATGTATAAGGCATAAATATTCACTGAAGATTATCCAAGTTTACTAGGTGAGACAAATTGTCCAAAAAGATTGCTACAGGGATTAGCGGCTTAGACGAGCTGGTTGGCGGAGGTTTTCCAGAAGGAAGGGTCATTTTGGTTATTGGGGGACCTGGCACGGGCAAGACCATTATGTGCGGCCAATTCTTGTACAAAGGAATTTACGAAAACCAAGAAAATGGAGTTTTCGTCAGCCTAGACGAAAGCAAAGATCACTTCTACTCAGAAATGCAAAAATTTGGATGGGACTTCCGGAAAGCAGAGGAGGAGAGGAAATTTGCCTTCATAGATGCTACGTGAATGTCGCGAGTGGCTATGTTGAAAGAGAAGCTATACAAAGAGGAGACTCAAAGCTTACGAGGCAAGCAACTGTCTATCGATAGGTTAATCGAAGATTTGCAAACAAAGATTCAGCAGGTTAAGGCGAAAAAGGTTGTGGTAGACACTTTAGCCGCACTTGTCTATCGATTTCCAGATTTTATGGAACGAAGGACCACAGTGGTGGATTTGATTGAATCACTAGTGGACTTGGGAGCCACCAGTCTTGTGACTACTGAACTGGGGTACTTGAGTCTTGAACGAAATGCCTTGGAAGAAGAATTTCTAGTTCATGGGGTTATCATGATGCAGACTCTGTTTTCAGGAGGGACTACAACGAGAGCAATACAAGTTGAAAAGATGAGAGAAGCCAAAGTCAATCCGAGCCTCGTACCATATTCAATAGATCGGAATGGTGTTGAAGTTTTTCCGAATATGCCATTATTTGGGGAAAAGTAGGCTCATAAAATTCTAATATATCTTTAGACACGCTCTCTATTGATGTAACAACGAGGTTCAAAGCGACTTAGAGCTTTTTAGCCACTTGTTCTTTTTCTGTCAAGTCTCTAGTTTTTCCTTTCTTAGAGGCAGTTTGCTCTCTAGATATCTTTCATTATACATTTTCTTGATCTGAAGATATCTTTCTGACTCTTCGTCATAGACGTTAATCTCTCCTTCAAAGAGATCTAGAATTGCTTGTACTTCCTGTTGAGGATGCATTTGGGGATTCATTACTGCCAAAGTAGTAAAACCTCTTGACCTCAGTTCTGGAATAAGTCCAGTTAGCCATCTCCTAGTATGAACAGCCTTATGCTGCAGCAAAACGTCTGAAACTATTTCTATACAAGCCCTTGTTGGGCCTTTGATCGATGTGTTTAATTTGCGAAAAGCTGAGGTCAAAGCAATACTAATGTCAGTGAGGTTTTCGACGCCCTTTAATTTAAATATGTTGGGCAAGGTTTTGATCATTGCGTCTGCTTGAGGATTGCATATGAAAAGGTAAAAGGTTGTCTGAAATTCTTCTGCTAAAGCCCTTACTCCGCTCGCCTCTGTAGTTACGTAAAATGTGATTTGCCCCTCCTTCGCTCCTGCTTCCAAAAATCTCTTGATCAGAAGGTCTTTTTCATCACACGAAGGTGAGGTCAATATGACTGCATAGTTCTCAGGTATCCCGCCAAACAACATGTTATCAAGATCTTTGTATCCTGTAGTAATGCGACCTGGAAGAACAACTGGGATTTTTATTGTTATAGGCTCTTCTAACGCGGCGAAGAACTTCTGCATGCGCCTGAATGTTTCCAAATATTCTAGGCCCCATTTTGTTGCTCTGTATTGTTTGCGGTCACCTACGGTTATTTCTCTTATAAAACCATGCGAAAGTAGGAAATTGACGATTTTCTTTGCTCTATCTACGGGCATGTTTGCCCCATAAGAGATTCTAGTTAAAGAGGATAGACCCTTCTTCGCAATCACTTCTATGATGTCTGCGTAAATGTCGTATTTCGTTCTTCTTCGTTCACTGGACAACGGATGGCTTCTCCAAATTCCACTATAATTAAATTCTGCGCACTTAATCTTAATTGTGGTGGATAACGTGCACACTAAAGTTTCTAAGGGCAAACAATATCATATTGCTTGTGAAAAAGGCGATTTGGCTGAATTTTTGCTTGTGCCAGGCGACCCAGATCGTGTTCCAAAAATTGCTGGTTTTTGGGAATCCGCCAAAGAAATTTCCTGTCACCGTGAGTTCCGCAGTTTTACGGGCAAATATAGGGGTGTTCCCATATCTGCCATGTCAAGTGGTATTGGTCCAGCTTGCATGGCTATTGTTGTTAACGAGGCTTCTCGCATAGGCGTGCACACATTCATTCGTGTTGGCAGCACTGGCGCCATACAAAAAAACATTGATTGCGGTGATGTGATTATTTCTTCTGCTGCCGTACGCCTTGATTGCACAAGCAATTGTTACGTTATGCCTGAATATCCTGCAGTTGCCAGTTACGAAGTTGTGTTGGCTTTGATTGAAGCGGCTGAAGGCTTAGGCATAAGCAACTATCATGTTGGCATAACAGCCACAACGTCAGATTTCTACGCTGGGCAAAACCACCCAACAGTTAAACAGTGTCCACCGTGCATGGAAGACCTGCTTCCTACACTGCAAAAAGTAGGAGTGTTAAACTTCGAAATGGAAACGGCCACACTATATACTTTAGCAAGCCTCTACGGATTAAGAGCAGGTTCCATCTGCGCCGTTTACGCCAACAGATGCACAAACGAATTCAAACCAGAAGCAGGCGAGGACAACGCCATAAAAATCGCAAACGAAGCCACAAAAATACTATACGAATGGGATAAGAAAAAACGCAAAAAAGGGAAGCGTTGGCTTTTTCCGTCGTTACTAGCTATTTGATAAAAAGCCTTTTAGAATGAAAATTGCTTTCTCTTATATGCCGGGGTGGCGGAGTGGTTATCGCGCTGGCCTCGAGATCAATAGTCCAAATAAAGAAGCTGGATAGAAGACAAGTGAGCCAGTGGGCCTTCGGGCTCGCAGGGGTTCGAATCCCTTCCCCGGCGCCAAAACATGTTTGAGAGTTAAAGGATATGAAGGCAACGGCGGTTGCGCATCCGATTCAAGGCTTGATTAAGTATCACGGGCTAAGGGATTTAATGCTTAGGATTCCATTTCATGACAGCATATCCGTCTGCGTAGATGCCATACAAACCATTACAACGGTTGAGACAACCCGATCATTAAAGGAAGATTTAGTTATAATTAATCGAAAAAAGGCCATGGGCAGAGATTTGGAAAGAGTTGAAGTTGTTCTTAAAAAGTTAAGAAGCATAAGTGGATATTCGGGGTGCTTCAAGATTGTTTCCAAGAACAGTATAACTGGTGGAAAAGGCCTTGGCTTTTCTGCTTCGGGTTTTGCCGCTCTCGGCACCGCGGCATGTGCTACCTTAGATTTTAACATTGATTACGTATCCCTTTCTGAACTGGTTAGGTTGGGTGCAGGCTCCGCTACAAGAAGCCTCGCAGGAAGCTTCGCAATATGGTATGCTGACAAAAGTGGGAAATCATATGCAGAACCGCTAGTGGAGCCAGAGGCTGTGGATTTAGGCATGGTCATCGTGCCCATTCCTTCATCAGTTAGGACAGACGAAGCTCACAGCGAGGTTCTTAGTTCACCGCTGTTTAAGGCTAGACTGAAACACGTTACAAAAATCATCAAGGCGATGGAAGAAGCCATAAAAACCAAAGATGTTGCCACGATAGGAAGACTTGCCGAAGAAGACAGCCTAAATCTACATGCAAGCACAATGACTGGAAAGGCTCACATGGTTCTTTGGGAGCCGGAAACAGTTCGCATAATAAAAGAGGTTCAAAGAATGCGACGCGAAGGCGTACCAGCATGGTATTCTATGGATACTGGACCGTCAGTTTTCATTAATACTTATACGAATTACGTTGAAAAGGTGGCTGATAGACTACGTAGTTTAGGCTTCTCAAGCATCATAAAAAGCAAGGTCGGTTGCAAACCATTCTTAAGCAACAAACATCTATTCTAAACAAACTATTTACCGTGTCGCCTTTACAAATTCTAATGCCTTCATAGGGCTTCTTTTTTCTGGGATTTCCACGGTTTTTATTTTTACCATGCTGAGAGATTCGTTTGCTGCCTTTTTGGCTTCTCTTCTTGTTTGGTATTCTCCTTTCAGTTCAATCCATGGTAGCGTTTCATCAATTTTTATCCATACCGTATACAAGTTTTTCACCATTGTTGGGAATTGAGGAAAGAGTTAGAGTTTAAGTAATTAAAACAGTTATGAATTTTGAATATGGATTCTTGCTATAAGAAAGGGAGATAAGTGTACAAGGCCTACCCCGACTCAAAAATCGAAGTAGGAGACCTTTAGATTGCTTCTGACTACGTCGAGAGGAAATAAGACCTTAAAAAAACTAGTACCCTCATAGTTTCTTTTCGCTTGTTAAGTAGCTAGGATACTTATTTTGTGTTCATTAATACTATAAACTCGAAATCCGATTCTGTAATGGGGGTCATAAATCACGAAAAAGAAAGAAACAATAACTGAAAGTCAGAGCTACACGTGCCCAAATCCGTCATGTGGTAGAGTTTTCACTAGTCCCGTAAAAACTGAGAATTTGTGTTCTAAAAATGCGGAAGTTTACGATGCGTGTCCCTTTTGCTTGACTGAAATAACCTTAGAAAAAAGTTCCACAACTTTTGAAGAAAAGAAAAATCTAAAGAGGAGGAAAACTGGAAGTGAACAGGCAAGTGTTGATTTTAAGGAGAAAACGCTAGCCGAATCTTCTCCTAAGGTGCGAGGATGTGTACACCATTTTGGGTATCTGAGTAAGCGTTCAAAGAAGGAGAAAATACCTGAGGAGTGCATGATTTGCGAAAACATAGTGCCATGTATGCTTAAAAACGTGACTGGCTAATTTGGTGTTTCCGCCATAGTTCATATTCTGTTGTATTTTGTGCTTAGAATGTTCGAGCCATAACACTTATTCCGCTAGGGGACCATTGGCATAATTTAGTTTACAATACTAGGAAGGGTGAAACGTACATTGTGAAGATTATCCCATCAATCGGCTCTCCGTTGGTCTTCAATATAAGATATCACTGGAAATAGGTTTTTGCCAGAAGAAAAGTTAATTTTTTGTTACGTTTCACTTTTCTTTTTGCGTTCAGGTTTTTTCTCTTCTTCGGTCTCCGTGACAGCTTCTTCTGCTGGTTTTTCTTCCGCTCTCTCTTCTATTTCGCTTGTGATTTCTTCTATCGGTTTAGGTGGTGGTGTTGTAGCCATAGTCCACCCTATCCATGCTCCTATAGCCATTATGGCAATGAATGCTAGGAACACTGGAATTGCTATAAGCCAAAATTCTATTCCCCAGCGTAATTGTCCGGCAGCGTTAAGCGGTGTTCCGAAGTAAAATAGTCCGACAGTATACAGTATACCTATTATCAAACAGACTGTGAATATTATTCCGCCGATTGCTTGGTCTTTACCAACCATCTTGCATCACCACATATGTAAAGCCATGTTACTCCTTTACTCCTTTTAAAGTTTACCATGATTTTAAACTTGTTGTTATATTGTTCCCATTTCCCATGTTGTTAAATATTTTTTCTGTTCCTCTGTTAGTTCGTCTATTTTCATTTTCATTGCACTGAGTTTTAGTTTTGCCACGGTTTCATCTATTTCTTTGGGCACTGGGTAAACTTTTGGCGGCATTTTTTCGTTTTTAGCTATATATTCTACACAAAGAGCTTGGTTTGCAAATGACATATCCATAACCTCCGCGGGATGCCCTTCTGCTGACGCCAGATTTACGAGTCTTCCTTCCGCCAAAAGGTATAGCTTTCTTCCATCCTCAAGTTTGTACTCGTCTAGGTTTGGCCTGATGTTTCTCTTTGAAGTTGCAAGTTCTTCTAAGTCTTTTATGTTTATCTCCACGTTGAAGTGGCCACTGTTAGCCAGTATCGCGCCATCTTTCATTTTTTGCATATGCTCTTTTCTTATGACACTTATGTCGCCTGTTGTTGTTACGAATATATCGCCTAGTGCTGCTGCTTCAGCTATTGGCATTACGCGGAACCCGTTCATTGCCGCTTCAAGAGCCTTAAGCGGGTTCACTTCAGTGACTATTACGTTGGCTCCCATTCCATGCGCTCTCATGGCTATTCCTCTTCCGCACCATCCGTAACCGCAGACCACGAAGTTTTTACCTGCTAAAAGAATGTTTGTGGCTCTTAGGATTCCATCTATTGTGCTTTGTCCTGTTCCATACCGGTTGTCAAACAAGTATTTCGTGTAGGCGTCGTTCACAGCTATTATTGAGTATTTGAGTGCTCCGTTTTTTTCCATGGCACACAGCCTTAAAACGCCTGTGGTTGTTTCTTCTGTTCCACCCTTAATGCTTGATAATGCTTCTGTCCTTTTGCTGTGGATTGCTCCAACAAGGTCTGCTCCATCATCAAGCGTTATTACGGGCTTGTAGTCTATCACTCTTTCAACGCACAAATAATATTCTTCTGTCGTTTGTACTCTCCATGCAAACACATGAACACCATTTTCCGCCAGCGCTGCCGCTACATCGTCTTGTGTAGAAAGCGGATTGGAACCGCATAACGCAACTTTCGCTCCGCCAGCGAGTAAAGCATCGACAAGAACAGCCGTTTCTTTTGTTACGTGTAGACACGCGCCTATGGTTAAACCTTTAAGGGGGTTTTCTTTGCTGAATCTTTTTTTGATTTGATTTAGAACTGGCATATGTTCTGAAGCCCATTCTATCTGTAAAACACCCTTGGGAACTAGCGAGGTGTCTTTAACTTTGAAGTCTTCCATTTCAAATTTCCTTCCTTTATGCTCATTTAAAACCAAACTATTTAACGTTGGTGTTTAGCTTGCTGAGAAGGGTGTTCTTCGCTTTTTCAACCACATCCATAACTTTTTCGATGTTTAACATTGTCAACTTTCCATTTTCCATAACTATTCTGCCATTTATTATTACCGTTTCAACATCAGAAGCCTTTGCTGCGTAAACTAAATGGCTTGCTTCACTGTATAATGGGCAAAGGTGTGGCCTTTTAAGGCTGATGATGGATAAATCTGCTTTTTTTCCAACCTCTATTGAGCCTATTTCATTCTCCCATGACAACGCTTTTGCGCCTTCTATGGTTGCCATTTCCAAAACCTGTTCTGCAGGCATTACTGTTGGGTTTTTGTTTATTCCTTTATGTATTATGGCTGTTGTTTTCATGATTTCGAACATGTCCGCTGTGTTGTTTGAGCATGGGCTGTCTGTTCCCAGCGAGACTGTTATGCCTTTTTTGAGCATTTTTGGAACAGGACTTATGCCTGAGGCGAGTTTGAGATTTGAGATTGGATTATGTGAAACCTTCACGTTCCTTTTCTTCATGATCGCCATGTCTTTATCTGTTAATGCCACGCAATGCGCTGCAATTAATCGCTCATCTAAAACTCCTAATGAATCCAGATACGCCATTACTCCGTTTTTAAACTGTATGTTAAAGGCTTTCCGAATTTTTTCCATTTCATCGCTAGTCTCAGCAGCATGAATATGGCAGATTATTGGCGCTTTCTCAGAACCGTATTTATCGTTCAGTTCTTCCCTTATTACTTTTAGCTCTTTCATGTATTCTGGATCAACAGAGTATGGTGCATGTGGGTCTACACTGACGCGGATCAGTCCATCGGCTTTGTTATGCCAGTTTTTAGCCAAGTCTTCCAATGCTTCTCTATCTTCGTTTTTTCTCCATGAAAAGCAAACGTGACCGATTACGCCTCTCAAACCAGCATCTGCGAATGCTTTTGCCTCATTTTCTTCTGGCGTATAATGGTACATCGTGTTGACGGTTGTTGTTCCACCCATTATGGATTCTATAGCTGTTAGTAGGGCTCCAATGTAAACGTCATGGGCTGTCACGTGTTTTTCTATGGGCCATATCCATTTCTCAAGCCATTCTTGTAGTGGTAAGTCGTCTGCGTACCCCCTTAACAAACTCATTGCAGCGTGCTGGTGCGTGTTTATGAGGCCTGGAGTGACGACCTTGCCTTTTGCATCTATTTTTTCATAACCTCTTCCATATTTTCTTCTAAGTTCATGAGTTCTTCCAATGTCAACTATGACTTTATCCTCTATGGCGATTGCGCCTTGGCGAATTCTTTTTCCATTGTGCATTGTTAAGATTGTTCCGTTTTGAATAAGGATGTTCACTTTTAATCGCCATGAAAATGTTGTGGAATGTCCAAGGATGTGCTTCTTATAACTTTTAAACTTTCCTTTCCATCTGTTTATTCACAGCGCCGGGGAAGAGGTTTGGACAAGCCTATAACGCCAGTCGTAGAGCTTCTCAGAAGCTTAGGTTTTCCATGGATACCGTATGTCCGCGTATACCACGCCGCGCTTGGCTCTTTCCTCTTGTTCCTTTACCCATTTTTCTAAGCCGATTTTTTGTAGACGTTTTCCGTCTTGGATTAGTGTTGGGTAGTGTTCTGCTAGGGATTGTATAAGCGCGCACGGGTATTCTTTGCATTGCGGGCAGACTGTTACATTTTTTTGTTCGGCGCCTTGGCGGATTTTGCAGTCAGGGGGTCCACCTCTGCCTGTTCTGCATGTGCAATCAAATTTCGCTAGTTCTTGTAGAAACTGCCAGAACGGTGGAAACGTCTCCTTCATTTCCGGCACATATTGATAGAAATCGTCAAAGCCTTCTTCATGTAGGCTTTTTTGTAGTTGGCTTGTCTGTTGGGGTATGCGGTTTCTTTGGGCGCATAAACCACAGTATAGGCCACAATAGGTTACGTAACGAATTTGGTTTTGGTTTGACATAGGTTGAGCACCAAGGACTGGGGCTAAAGGATAAATAGTTTTAGATAAACATTGTTCCATGGTGTTTGTGTTTGGATGTTGAATCTGTTGAGGATTTGAAGAGAATGCTTAGGGAGATAGGTTACTCTGATGGGGCGGTTGAGGAAATTTTGAAATGGTATAGATGAGTATGACGAAGGGCATTTATATTTTAGTCGTTTCGGTTAGTAAAGATATTAACGTTAATGTTGGCGCTTTGGGCAGCGTAAACTTTGAGAAGGACTTGTATGCTTACGTGGGTTCTGCCCAAAACAATTTGGAAAAGCGTATAGAGCGGCATCTTAGAAAGAATAAGCAGAAGTTTTGGCACATAGACTACTTGCCGCAAAGGTTTAATTTTGCTTTGTCTCAACTTAATTGCAAGGGGTATCCAGTTGAGGGAACCTTTTGCCGAGTTTGTTAAAACTGAGTTAAAGCCTGGGACTCTACTAATTACATGTGGGCTCCCAGGAACTTGGAAAACAGAGACCTCAGAGGAAATTTCAAAAATCAAGGGATATCCCATTCTTCGAACCGATTTGATTCGATTGGAGGTTCTCAAGAATGAAGACATTTTTGACGAAAAAATTGCGTCAAATATGAGCAAACGGGAGCTTGTCTACGATGAGACGTTTCGCCGAGCAGAGGATTTTGTACAGAAGAGTAAGGGCGTAATATTGGATGCTACTTTTGTCACCCAAGAACTGCGAAGACGTGCTGCTGCGATTGCTGCGAAGCATAATATTACTTTTGTCATACTTCAAACTCACTGTTCCGAAGAAGTGGCCATTGGGAGGATTTTGAAAAGAACCAAAGAGGAGTATAAGTCAAACGCCTTAACTAGGGAAGCTTATCTTAACAACAAGAAGAGGTTTGAATCTGTTGACTTAGATGATTTGAAAAGGAGACATCCGCAACTCGAAATATTGCACTTAACAGTCGACACAGAGTATGATCCTCCTGAGGATTGGTACATAATCGGGATGGAAAAAAGGTAATTGGACTCCGTTTTATCATGATAATTGATTTGCATATTCATTCAAAAAGTTGTTCTGACGGAAATTTGACTGTTGAAGAAATTGTTAAGGAAGCTAAGATCAGAAACATTGGGTTAATATCGGTTACAGATCACGATTCGATTGGCTGTCAAGAGAAAGCCATGGCTTTGGCAAAGAAAAATGGAATCCGTTATATTTCTGGAGTTGAATTGAACGTAACTTTCTCGCATCCCAGATACAATGAGGGTAAATCAGTATCGTTAGATTTCTTGGGTTACCAATTTGACGTGAACAATAAGGAGTTAAAGGATAAACTTAAAGTAATTGCGAAGTATCGGGAGGAAAGGGCTGCAAGGATTTTGGATAATATCAACGCAGAATTTGAAAAAGAAGGAATTGAAAAGTTAACTAAGAACGATTTGAGGGAGATTCAGGCTTCTGTTGACGGAGTGCTTGGGAGGCCTCACATTGCTGACTATTTGGTGAAAAAGGGGATTGTTAGAAATAGGCAAGAGGCTTTTGATAAGTATCTTGTGAAGTGTGATGTTCCCAAGTATCCTCTTTACATTGAAGAGGCGTCGAGGCTGGTGAGAAATGCTGGGGGAATAATAGTGTTGGCTCATCCTAACGATCCTCATGGAACCTCGCTTGTGACACTGACTAATTCGCTGCCTGAACAAACTGAGATAATAGAAGAATCAATGTTGAAATACATTGATGGCGTAGAGTGTTGGCACTCCAGAAATGACGCCCAAACAACGAATCATTACATAAAGTTTGCAAAAAAACATGGATTAATTATGACTGGTGGAAGCGACTGCCATCAAAAACCGATCCTCATGGGAACAGTGAAAATCCCAGAATACGTAGCTGAACAATTCAACTTTAAATGAACTTTTACTGATTAAAGAATTTTCGCGTAGGTGGAGGCTAGTTTGAAGTATGCTTTTGCTTCTTTCATTGCTGCCCTCTTT
>CAZNJT010000050.1:0-11216 GCA_964573475.1 uncultured Candidatus Bathyarchaeia archaeon
CACTTCTTTACAAATCGTACACTAATCCAGGGATTTTAGGAAATAATTGTGTTTCTCCTATATGTTTGGCTCCTACTATCCAGCTGACTAGCCTCTCTATACCAATTCCAGCGCCAGCTGAATGCTTTAGTCTTCCCTCTTTCGCCAACTTTAATAGTACTTCATAGTTTTCTTTTCTGACATTGTCTCTTTTCATTTTTCTAACTATTTTGTCGTATTCACACTCTCTTCTAGAACCAGATAAGACTTCTCCGTATTTAGGTAACATTAGATCATAGTTATCCCAAGTGCCTTTTTCGAAGTCTTCGAAGTCGTAGAATTCTCTAGGGATATTCGTAACCCAAAAAGGGTCGTTAGCCCTAAAAGATATTTGGTTTTCCCAACTTCTTCCATACTTATTTTCCAGTTCCTTTCTATTGTAAACTCTGAAAGGGTTTTTTGGGGTTCTTAAACTGTAATATCTTCCCAGATATAGCAACTCATCACTCATGTATTTCTTCAGGGTATCTACCAATTTACAGATTATATCTTCAACAAATCCTCTGATGTTCTCTGAAGTAGCGTTCCTCACTTCGAAATCGAGTTGGGTGAACTCGTAAGCGTGTATTCCACTACTTGCCCTATCCCCCCTTTCTATCCTCACGTTTGGGGAAAGTATGAATAATTTAGGATGGGCTAGAGAACAAGCAACCATCTTATGAACTATCATACTCAATGTTGGTCTCACTTTTTCTCCATAAATTTCCACTTCAATTCGTTTTTCGATGGAGGCTCCTTGATCCGGCCATAGTGGGTCTGTTGATTTGGAAAATATTACTGGCAGTAGCCATTCAAAGCCTCTGTTCACAAATTCGCATGTTAGATACTTTAACACATGGGTCGTTATCCTGCTGATACATTGCTTTCTCTTAACTTCGCTTTCGGATAGTTGCTCCAAAGGCTTCGGTATCTTCAACACGTTTTCTCTAACAATCTGTAAGCTTTTCTGAGTTCCTGTCTGTCTTTCATCCATATGTTACACCTTTTAGATACTCCAAACAAATCAATTCCTATGCTTAAAATGTCGAGCCTTTGTTATAAATTTTTTATAAAAAATCCTGCATTTTTTCCAAAAAGATAAGCTTTTATACGTCATTTTATATAAAAATTACAATATGAAACCCGAATTAGATGAGAAGGATTTAGCAATATTAACCTTGTTGCAGAAGAATTGTAGAATGACTGCAAGGGAGATTGCCAGAAAAATTAATTCACCGATAACAACGGTGTTCGCAAAAATGAGAAGAATGGAGCAACAAGAAGTAATAAAAGAATACAAAGCCATTTTAGACTCAAAAAAATTAAACCTTGGTACAACAGCCTTCATTTTGGCCTCCTTTTCCTACAGAAACGGAGAAACGCCTCTCTCTCAAAGAGTTATTGCTGAGCAGATTGCAAAGTTTCCAGAAGTCCAAGCTGTTCACATAATATCTGGAGACTGGGACATTCTGATCAAAATCAAGGAAGAAAGTGTTGATGCTGTCGGAAACTTTGTCATAGATAAGCTTAGAACAGTAAAAGGCATAGAGAAAACTTTAACATGCATGGTTTTCGACACCCAAAAAGAAACAACCGAATTAACCCTGCCATTAAACAAGCAATTATTGAAGAAAATTCAGTAAAGGTTATGAATTCATAGCGAGTGAAATTAAAACCAAAGCGATCAAGAAGTGTAGTAGCAATTGGAAAAATTCGATGTGATAGTGGTTGGTGCTGGAACAGGTGGATGCCTAGCTGCAAAAACAACCGCTGAAGCAGGCCTAAAAGTCTGCCTAATCGAGAGGAAAAAAAGGGAGGAAATTGGAGAAAAAATCTGTGGAGACGCCATGGGAGAGCATCACCTAAAGAATTTGGGTTTAGAAAAACCTCAGAACGGCGAACTGGAAAAGAGAATCGAAGGGATTAAAATTTATTCGCCAGATTTAGAAACTGTTTTCACAATTGCACATGAAGATTTTGTAGGTTACTTGTTGAATAGGCGCCTTTTTGGACAATGGCTCTTGACAATGGCTCTTGACGAAGGTGCAATTCTCCTCGATTCTACACAGTGTCTAGAACCGACGATTGAGAAGGGTTTCGTAACTGGAGTTTCAGCTAAAAACTTGAAGACTGGCAAGAATGTTCAGTTAAGAGGAAAAGTAGTTTTGGATGCCACTGGTTTTCTGGCTGTTATTCGGCGAAAACTTCCCAAACAAATGGGAATAGAAAATGAAGTTGCAAATGAGGATGTGGAAGCTTGTTATCGTGAAATTAGACAGCTTAGACAAGAAGCTGAAAATACTAAATACTGTGAAATCTATTTTAACCAAAATGTAACTCCCGGGGGGTATGCATGGATTTTTCCCAAGAGCGGAGCAAAGGTTAATGCTGGCTTAGGAATTTGTATGCGAGGCAAGTTTCCAAACCCAAAGAACCAGTTTTATAAACACATTTTAACCAAACCAATGTTCGAGGGTTCCCTACTTCTGAACGGTGGTGCATGGTATGACCCTACACGCAAGCCCTTAGACAACATGGTTGGAAATGGAATCGCAATCATTGGCGATGCAGCATGCCTAGTAAACCCTATTCATGGTGGCGGAATAGGCCCGTCAATGCTAAGTGGCTATCTTGCTGGGAAAACAATAATCGAGGCTTTAGAAAAGGATGATGTCAGCCAAAAATCCTTGTGGCCTTACAACCGCAAATATATGGAAATGTATGGAACAAAACAGGCTGGGCTAGATGTTTTCCGCATGTTGCTTTTGACAAGCCGCGACGTAGACCTAAGTTATGGAATGAAATATAGGCTCTTGACGGAGGAAGATGTTCTAAAGGCTGGTTTAGGCGAAGATTTTCGTCTGAACATTACTGAAACTGCCAAACGTGTGTTCAGAGGATTGGGAAGATTGCGTTTTCTTAACAAGCTTAGGCTTACAGCTAACTTGATTAAGCAAGTTCAAGCCCATTATAGAAACTATCCGGAAACGCCTGAAAACTTTGAAGGATGGCGAATAAAAACAGAGGCTTTATTCAAAGAAGTTAAGTCTAAAGCTATGGAGTAGATGTTTGGGCGTTCTTTAAATCTGTGGTTGCTCGCTAAGTGAGTGTGAAGTGTTGGCCATATGCGCGTTGCAGTTTTAGTCACGGGTGGAAAGGACTCCGCTTTAGCCCTCTACAAAGTCTTAAACGAAGACCATGAAGTGAAGTATCTTGTAAGCATGATTCCGCTAAGAGAAGACAGTTGGATGTTCCATTATCCAAACATTCGTCTGGTGGACCTTTTCGCGGAGGCTGCGGAAATTCAGCTTGTAAAGGCTGAAACTTTGGCGGTTAAAGAAAGGGAGGTTGAAGACCTTAAGCAGTTAATCGAAAAGCTTGATGTGGATGCCATAGTTTCTGGGGCAATAGCCTCCACTTATCAGAAATCAAGAATAGAGAAAATATGCGAACAGTTAAGGCTGAAGTGCATAGCGCCTCTTTGGCACGAAAATCCGTTAAACATTTTAAAGGAAATTTTAGACCTTAAATTTGAAGTGATAATAACTGGAGTTTACGCATACGGCTTCAGCGAAGAATGGCTTGGAAGAAAAATTGACGAAGCCTCCATTAAAGCCTTAATAGGATTAAACAAACAGTATGGTGTCTCACTTGTGGGTGAGGGAGGAGAATACGAAACCCTAGTGCTTGACGCGCCGTTCTTCAAAAAACGAATAAAGATTGTTGAAGCAGAGAAGATTTGGAAAAATCAATCTGGCTATTTTCTGGTTAGAAGAACAAAACTTGAAAATAAATGAATACTGCTTGATGTTAAAAAGCGTGAACTTTATAGTTTGCATGTTTGTATTTTAAACTTGGGAAACTTATGGTTGAAGAAGCAGACATAGTAGAATTTCTCAGAGTGCATGATGGTAAAGCATCTTTAAATGATGTTGCAGAGGGTTTGGGCATACCTAAGTATGGACCGAACTCTGCTTATGCGCTTCTGCAATCCTTAAAAACTAAAGGCATTATTGAACGGCGTGGCGAACTTTGGACCTTAGTTGTGGAAGAGGTTAAGCCTTTGGAAAAAGCTGCAGAGAAGGCACCTGCTCAACCAACAGCAGAGAAAGAAGTTGCAGTTCCAGAGGTGGAAAAGCTCATGAAAGCAATGGCGAAGACCATTGCAGAAGCAATGAAAACCGCTCAAACTCCAGCAGACGAGTGGGAACTGGCAACAAAACCGATGGCTACAAAAATTGAAAAGAAAGAAGAAAAACTAAGCTCCCTCGTCTTAAGACCAGACGCAGCGCCTGAAGCCAAAAAACCATTATTAGGCTTCCCAACAGGAACATTCATAGACTATTTCTTCTTAACGCCAGAAGGAAAATCGCTAAACGGAGTGCCAATATGCGGGCAATTTGCAATAACAGGCTTACCTGGTGCTGGAAAATCAATAATTGTTGAAGAAATAGCAGTGAGAGTTGCGGCTTCTGGAAGAAAAGTGCTTTTTGCAACGGCTGAAGACACATGGAAAAGCGCAACTCCACGCTTTGACTTGCAGTCACGCCTAAAGCAGAAGGCGGATATTTTAGGTTTAGACTGGAACAAAATTCGTGAAAACCTTTTTGTGCTTGACACTGTGGCTTATCCTGAACTGCGAGACTGGAACATTTTCGCGGAAACCTATCGTTATGTTGCTGAAAAGGAGAAGATTGAACTGGGCATAGTTGACTCTGTAACCGTGCTTGAAGCATATCGTGGAGCATTAAAATACCGTGTTATGGAGCTAGCCAGATACAACCAAGTCAACGGCATAACAGCCCTATACGTTAATCAGCGAAGCTCAGAGGTCTGGGACAGTTACGACATGGCAGGCGGCATTGGCTTAGCCCACAACCTCGATGGAACAATAATAGTTGATTATGGACGTGTTTATTGGCAAGACCAGCAGATTGATTTGGCAGTAAGCAGAGGAGATTTCATCCGTGTATCACGGGTTTTAGATTGTCGAATGAGCAATTTCGAGAGAAGAAGAATAAAAATTGACATAACACCAGACGGCTTTCTAAGGGCTTTGGAGCCTATACCAAAAACTGAAGAAACAAAACAGTGAAAAAGTAAATGTCAATAGTGAAGCCGCCCTCCTTCGAAGAGCTTGTTAAAACCTACGGGTCTCCAAAAAAAGCAATAATCCACAGCATCCAAACCACTTGTAGGTTCATCAAGCAATAGAATATCAGCGTCTGAAGCCAATGCTGACGCTATTATTGCACGCTTTTTCTCCCCGCCTGAAAGCGTTAAACATATACGGTTTCTCAAGTCCCATAATTCAACTGCTCTTAAGGCCTTTTCAGAATTCTCTTCCACTTTACGCTTTGTCATACCTCTTAGCAGTGAGAAATAATAACAGTATTCCCATGGCGTAAAATTGCCGTAAGTCTGCGCATCTTGTGGAACCACCGCTATATGCTTACGTATCTCATTGGGTTCTGATAAAACATCAAATCCTAGGACGTAAGCTTCTCCCTTCGTGAACAAAAGCTGAGTAGAAATGATTCTAAGAAAGGTTGTTTTACCTGCGCCATTTGGCCCCAGCAAGGTGAAGAGCTCACCTTCATTCATTGAAAGACTGACGCCTTTTAGAGCCTCGACAGTTTCCTTGCCATGGTAAACCTTAACGAGATCAACAGATTTTACTGCTTCCATCGGCTTTGGCGTCTCCTTAATGCATTAACAGGAATGGGCATTATTATTAAAGGTTCTAGATAAAAGTGGACATGGAACTGACCACTTTCAATATGATTTCTCGCAGAGGCATCTAGAATTATTGCGTTTGAATGGGAGCTAAATATCTAAAGCTGAAGAAAATTGATGTTAGCCGTTGTTTTATATTGCCCAATTCGGAATCTTAAGGCAATTTCTATAAACTCTTTTAGGGTGCGATCGGCGAATTCCGCTGTTGGTTTTCCATATCTAAGACCCCTACAAGTGGAATCTGCATACACAAAAAGTCTAGATTCATTCTCAGTGGCGACGTCTCCATTTTTTGCTTCTTCGCAGCCCCTTTTCCTTTTTTAACCTTGGAATTAGGAGCGGATTTTTCTGGCGCGCGCAATCGCATTCTAGGCGTATTTCTGGCACTTGTAGCAGTACCATCTTTGATATTGCTGGATATAGCTAAGTGGGCCTTTACATGTTGGACAAACTGGCGCAGTCGCTTGCTGACCACTGGGTGTAGAAGACGCTCCCTCGACGATCGGTTTCAGCAGAACGAAGTCTCCTGCAGCTTGAACCTCATCCCACGAGACTTCCCTCATCTCGCCTTTCTGGTCTTCTATGTTTAATGAAATACCAACTTTGCCTACAGTGAAACCAATGTCCTTGACGGTTCCCACGACGTATCCTTTACTGTCTACGACTTTCATTCCAATGAGTCTATCTTTGGTTATACCCTTATCTTTCGTTTGTTTAGCCATAGCAGAATCATTCCCTAGAAGGAGTAATATTGTGTACCGTTAATAAGCTTTAACATTCCAAATGAGGTTCCTGTCTTCATGATTATTGACTACTAATCTTGGTAGCGAATAGTCTCCACTGGATCGATAGAAAATGATAATAATGAGTCGGGATGAAATAAGGCGTGGGATAAAAAATGTCTACAGGAAGCAGTTCACAGTTTGATATGAACCATTGGCTCTTACGCTTTGTCGCATTCATAATCGACAGCATAATAATCGGCATACCGGCAGCAATCATATACTATTTTGTAATTATACCAATCCTCTGGCCCTCCACATATTTTTACGGTGTTTATTTGTATGGGGGGGCGCCTTGGTGGGGTCTCCTACTACTCTGGTTTCTCCTAGGCATACTTGAACTACTTTACTTCGTGTTTATGGACGCGTCTTCGGGTGCAACGCTTGGAAAGAAAATCCTCGGATTGCAGGTACAGATGGTCAACGGGAGCAAAGTAATGTTTGACAAAGCATTCATCCGCAACATAAGTAAGATCTTTGGACTTTTCCTACTATTAGACTGGATAATGGGAGTCGCCACCCCGGGACCCGACCAACGCCAGAAATACACTGATCACATTGCAGGAACCACAGTGGTCTCGGTGAAACCAGCATTCTCATCTGCTGCAACACCTCCACCACCTCCGCCTCCTCCGCCTTCACCCTGATCAATCAGGAAAGAACCGTCTCTTGTATACCTGGTCATAACTCGTGCGAGAGCCTTAACAGTCTTCGGACTGGGCGTGTGCTAGACTAGTTGAAATAATTGATAAGATGGATGAAATGAAGAGGAAAAGGAAAAACAGTGGAGAAATCATAGAAAAGCATTATTCATCCTCCCTGATGAAGAAAATCCTGAATATCTTACGGCCGCCTAGCTCCGCGTGCTTGTGATATCACCAAGGAGAATCGCAACTGGACCAACTTAGGGCTGTCTAGCTAGGGTGGAGGTGGGGGCGGAGGAAACTGTGGAGGCGGAGGAGGAGGCAACAACTCGCTTTCCACTTTCCTTTTCTTTCTGGACTTATACAGGGTAGGTAAGCCCAGCGCTGTGATGCATATTCCTGCTATGAGTAGCGGAATAGGGTATGAGCTGTACTGCAGGTTTGTGTCGGGATGCTGTTGATAGTAGAAATAAATGATTGAGGCAGATACTGTAAGTGCGATTCCCAAACCAAATAGCAGGAGCGCGAGGTATTCCCAATGATTTGACCGCGTTTTTTAAGTCTCCAACAAGCTTCTATCAATCTTCAACATTAGTCAAACCCGAATCATAGGATAAAGAGAACCAGCATGTAGAGAGTGAATGTTGCTATGAAAAGTGAGATCCAGCAGATCTTGCTCCAATCGTAGATGTCCTTTCCATTCATGGGCGACACAGGTATGCTGTCGAAGAAGGCCATTGTCAGGCACATTACGATTCCTACGTTTCCGATGAGCGTGAACCCGCTTGCGAAAAGGACGTAGAAGACCGCGGCGAACGAGATTGGGATGATGACCTGAGCAACCGCAACCAGCCCTAGTGAACGTCTTGTGAACTTGGGCGAGTTGTGCGTAAGCCTACTCGGCGAGGAGAAAGGCACTCTAAAGACTATGCTTGAAAATAAAAACATCGTTAGCCCGAAATACCAGAGCCGATGCTCCGTCCAGACACCTTGGATTCTAGCGACAACCACAATCAGGTAGTTCTTGACAAATTCGACGATTATGCTCGTGACCAGCACTGTGGGTATTATCGTCAGGATTTCCTCCAACGCTGATGCTTTCACGTAAGAGAAAGCAAACGTAAGGATGGAAAGCGAGACGACGTAGGAGGTTCCTTCAAGCTTCGTGACAGTGAAGGGAAAGCCCGTACGTGGGTTGATGACTATCTTACGTTTGGCAGAGATGAATTCATGGAGCCATTTCTTAAGCGTGTCTGGAGACAATTCGCTGATTCTCTGCGCTATCTGTTGGCTGGGAAAGGTCTCAGGGTTGGTCACTGCGGAAGCAAGTGCTGAAACAACACTTGTTATGCCAACAGTGATGATGCCGGTTAGAAAGGCTCCGAATGCATCAGGAGCCCAGATGTCATTGCCTGGGACTATTGCGTGGAGCTTCTGGCCTAGAGTGTCTGCAAATTCAGGAACATCTACAACAAATCGGATCCAACCTGCCTTAGAGAATGGAGGAGCGATTGCACCAGGCTGAGGCCGCACAACCCAATTCCTGAACCAGTCTTTGTTGGTGTTGGCTATACCAATTCCTTCTATATCTAGCTCGTCAAGTCCCTGATTCATAGCACCGTTCACAACCGCTATAACATCATCATAAGCATTTATGGATCCACTGCCATCCATATCGCTCGTCGCGTTGTTGTTTCGCAAATTTGGTTCCCCGTCGGTAGCTAGATTGATTATCTGCTTCACCGCAATGGGAAAGTTGCTGGACGATTTGACCGAATTCCACGCCAAGTAAAGCCCGTGGGCCATTGGAGTGCCATCATTACCTTGCGTCATTTTTGTGACGTTTTTAGCTAGTTCTGCATAATTTGCATTTGTTACAATTGTGGGTTGTATCTCGATCCTAGCGTATGTGGGAGAAGAGTAGCCGAACTGAACGATTGTCAACTCGATCGATCCGTCATGAGGAATCGTCTCTCGTACGCCTTTTGCCACCGCCTGAACGATCAAGCTCCATTCAGTGCGGTTTATGCTGGCTGAACCGTCGATGACCATGCAAAGCTGGATCCTGACACCCGGGGTAGCTACACATGCGGGGGTCAAATTGGCGGCAGAGACGAAAGCAAAGAAAATAAAGAGGCTGAGGAAGAAAAATGCATGCACTCTTGAAAGCATGTGCTTATTCATTCTCCTGCTTTACTTTTCCGAACTAATGTTTCCTTGAGACCAATTAAGCCTTACGAAGCTCATCGCGATAAATAAGGAGAATTTAAGTTAAGTTCAGCCTTTACATGAAATACTTAGTTGAGAGTGCGATCTTTTGATACGAACCAATTCATTGATCTTGGATGTTTTATTGGCTACTTCCTTTCTCGCTACGTCTTGTTCAACACCCGCCGGACGCGTCAATTGGTAAAGAGTAACGCGCACTACTATCTTCTATTTGCTCACAGCGCGCCTTCTTCTGTAGACTATGCCTGCAGGCAGTGTTGCTATGACGAATAATGCAAGAAAAAGGAATGATGGAAACTCTTGCGCGTTAGGGCGTTGCTAAATTGGTGTAAAATGGTTTTTATTCTTCTTTTGCCTTTTCTGGTTTAATATGGACTCGTTTGATAGGCAAATCTTGGCCGTGATGAAGGATGGTAGATCTGTGGACTTTCACCAGATTCTGCAGAAAGTGACGTTTTCGCACAACACCTTGAGGCTGCGCTTGGCCAGCTTGGAACGTGAAGGCATGATCGTGAGAGCTGAAACGGCTAAGAATAGTCCTGGAAGACCCAGTTTCACCTACGCCTTGCCTCCATGTATCAGACAACAAGTTGATCTGGTCGTCACTGAGCCCCGAACCACCATTGTCAGCCTAACCTTCCAGAAACTACGACGCCTCCGCAGATACGAGAAAGGCGGATACTGCAAGAAAATCAGAAACAAGTGTACGCCTCAAAACTGCCTCCAAATCCTGAAAAACGAATAAATACCATTTTTAACCAATTTAGCAACAGGCTAGCGTGTGTTTCACACCTTCAGGCACTGGAAAGCCACAATGCTATACCATCAGACCAAGGACCCGTATTAGGTGCAACACTTCCTCGGCCATAAGAGCATACGCAATACGGAGATCTACATAAATATCGAACACACCATCTTCGAGGCAGGAGTCAACGACCAATTCACCGTAAAAGTCGCAGAGAAGGCCGATGACCTTAAGTCTCTCTTAGAAGTTGGGTTCGAATACGTCTGCCAAAAGGATAATCTCGTATTCCTGAGGAAACGCAAATGACCGAGAAAGCCAACGTCAAATGTAAGCGAAAACATCCAAAAACAGATAGAAAAAGGTTATTTTCGCCATAGCCGTAAGCTGCCTCGTTTGCGTATCCAAACTCTGGTTTGCTGACAATTTTGAAAGGCCAGAGCTTGCAAGCTTTAGGTTTCATTCGCTGAAGCCCACATAAATACATGCCTGAAAGGTTGTACAGGAAGACGCATGAGCCGTCGCTCCGTCTTTTTATGAATAGTTTATTCAAGCCTGAGGCGGTTGTTTCGACGCCGTAGTTTTTAACGATTTTCAGTCATTCGGGAAAGTTTACAACAACACTGTAAGCTCTGCAACATTGGCCGCATGCGTTGCATTTCCAATCAGCAATGTACTGCCATGGAACAAACAGCATTTTCTCCGCCTACTTGTCCCTACTTGAAATTTCCAGAAATCGCTTTTTCTTAAAAACTTATTTGCAAAAAGTTTTCAGCTTCTCAACAATTTCCTTCGGAATCTGTGTGGCTTTTCCAGTTTGTTTGTCTGCTACCACAATCACCATGTATCCATTTGCCAACAAAACAGCTGATTCTTTGTTGAAGATTTTGAAGTCGTATTTTATTGATTTTTCCTTCAGATCCTCTATGGTTAATTCTACTTCAAGTAAATCGTTGAATCTGGCTGGTTTTTTAAATTGGCAGAAGGCTTCAACCCGTGGGAACCAGAGCCCTTTGTCGTGAACGTCTGTGAATGTAAAGCCTAAGTGTCTGTAAAATTCTTCTT
>CAZNJT010000051.1:0-10848 GCA_964573475.1 uncultured Candidatus Bathyarchaeia archaeon
AAACACTGTATCCGTTTGGGTAATAGATGGGTGTTGCCAAAGCTTCTGAGAATCGCTCATATTGGCTATCAACAGCCTGCGTATCAGTGTAACTGCCGCTTATGTAACTACCATCGTTCACTGTATATTCGCTTTGAGCTACAAACCAAGGGGAGCGGTTGATGCGTTCAACGTTGGCTATGCTTATATTCTCTTGCATTTTCTCCCAATCAAGTTGGTTCATTTGGTAGCTCCAGAGTATGACATTTGCTGATATAACGACGAGAATGACTAGACTAAGCATAACGACTATTACGTTGCTTAAGCCACGTTTTGCATGTTTAAAACGTTTAAGGTGCTTTGTAATAGTCTGCAACATGATACCCTCTTTTTGTAACGATATCCACATAGTATATGTTTCCAGAAGCCCAACTGCATGAAACGTTAAGCCAGCCATGCTCACTTATTTCCAAAATGAAAGGAGTTGGGGCGAAAGAATACTTAGTGTGGTTGACATATACTGCTGAAACTTGAACGGATGTTTTTCCAACATTAAGGATGTAAATTGAAATGCAGCCTGAAGGGTTAAACCACAAATCCTCGGCTATTAGGCGTTCTCCCATGGTCTCTCTTAGATTAGTTGTGATAACGTAAGTTGCTGTTGTGGCAATTGCCATAGCAGCCACAGCCACAACCATAAGCAAAAGATTGCTTAACACTGGAGTTATAGCCCGTTTATCATGGAAGAAACTCCTAAGCTTTCTCGCCATTTTCCCACCTCACAAGAAAAGTTTTAGGGCTATGTAGCCGCAAAGCATCATGACTAGGCTATGTTTCAGTCCAGCGTTCATTGTTCCTTCTCCCATTTTTCCAGCGACTAGTCCTCCGAAGAAGGCTTGGATGGCTGTCATGTGGAAAAATATCTGTTGCATTTCTCCAGGTGACATTACTGCAGTTCCAAGTATT
This sequence comes from uncultured Candidatus Bathyarchaeia archaeon, assembly GCA_964573475.1. GTDB lineage: Archaea > Thermoproteota > Bathyarchaeia > Bathyarchaeales > Bathycorpusculaceae > CAVZKK01. The sequence continues at coordinate 946 of CAZNJT010000051.1, forward strand.
GGTAAGCCTTCTAAGCTCAGGAAGAACGATTTGAAAAGCAGTATGATGGTAAATAAAAACACGAAAAAGGCTACATAAATTATTGCAACGTATGGTCTTGTTTGGTTTCGTCTTTCTTTATCAAGCAGAAGTGTTGTCTGTATAAACTTGCCCATGGGATCAAAAACCTTTTCCACACGCCCCCCAGAACGGCTTGCTTCAATTATTAGTGGTACAGTTCTCTGCATAAGCACGGTGTTAACGCGGTTTCCCAAAGCAAGGAGTGCCTCTTCAAAAGTCATACCCCACGAAATTTGTGCCGTCATTTTTCTTAATTCACCTGTTAGTGGACCATAATTTCTCTTGGATGCTTCTTCCAAAGCTTGTGGAAGGGTCATGCCTGTCTCTTGGGCTTGAACTATGCTTCTGAAAAGGTCTGGCAAGTGTTCGTCTATGGCTTTTCTCCATTTGTAATCGATGTAGTTTAAGACTGCTGGAGGAAAAACAACGGTTATAATGGCGAAAAAAACAAACTCATCGAATGTGGTGGTTCCCCAAAACATAGTGTAAGCAAATAAAATTATGGCCACGGCTACCAAAACCGAGGCAATCCACACGATTTTTTTCGTATACGTTCCTACTTTCGGCATTTTCATTACCACTTAGGTGAAACAGCGTCCAAAATTATTAGAAACATTATAGAGCCCAACGGTATTCCAAGATAGGTAAGCAAGCTCAACAAGAGGTCTGGGCTAAGCATCCCCAAACTGCCTCCACCCAGCATTGCCATGACCGCAAGCATGATGATGAGAAGCAGAGGACCTGTGACAAGCAAAGTCACGTAAAACTCTGATAGGATTGATAGAGTATCTGAAAACTTACGTAGGCTTATCCTCTTCAGCTTCATGTATTGTCTAGATTTTTCGCGCAGATAAGCAGCTAAATTGCCACCCGAATGTATTGTCGAAATAAATCCTTCCAACATTTCGCGAAATCTTTCAGAAGGAGTTCGCTTCGATGTTCCCTCCAAAGCAGAAATTATATCTAAACCAAAAAGGTTCACATCTCTAACAACGTTTTTAGCTTCTATGGAAACAGTTAATGGCACGCTGAGATTTGAGAGCGAGTAGAAAATCTTTTCCGGAGAAACGCCGGCACTTGTAAGAATTGCCATATAACCAGTTATGAAAGGCAACTCATCTTCTAACTCTCTTCTAAGCTTATCCGCACGATAAATTGGGTAGACATAAAATCCAATGAGTGAGAACGCACTTGTGAATAAACTTCCTCCAACACCAAACAAAATTGCTGGTAAAAGCTGCACATTAAAAGCGAAAATTAGTAAACATGGAATAATGGCGAGAGCAACAAGTGAAGTTAAAATTGTGGCAAAAACTGTTAAGCTAACGTAAGCCTTGAAGGTAACTTTTAACCCTGCCCTCTGTAAGTTTGAGTCTAAATCTCTGAAAAGTGGCAAAACGCGCTCTGTTTTCTCTCCAATAAGCTGATAAGCCAAGGAATGCGGCCTTTTAATGGCAAGTTTAATGGTTCCTTGCGATATTTCTGATTTAAGACGCAAAAATCTTCTGGAAGGCCACTTAAGTAATGCTCTAACACGATTATAGAGCATTTTGACTTTTTCAAAGGCTTTGTTGCTTTTCATTTCAGTCCCACTCTGGCTTTTTGGAAAACCCTGTTCGGGTCAACATAGTATTCGCGAATCACGTTTGCGACATCCGTATAGCGTCGAATGCCTTCCCGTACCATCCATTCTAAGACAATCTTCCTACGGTGTAATTCGCGTCTAATTTCTTCTTCATTAATATCCAATTTCTTCATGTGTCTCTCCAGAATGGTGCTATGCCCAGAAAAGACAAACTTGTCTTCTTTCGGGTTCCAGCAGAAAACCTCTTCAGTTAGTATATTCTTTCTCTCTGGATCGAGTTCTACAACCTCTGTTGTTGTGCTGGTTCTCCTTGCTGGTTTTTTTTCGATTTCTGTTCTCGTCATAACCATTATAACATTCGTCATTGCTATGAGCGATTTAGGAATGTTCATAGGTTCAGATTCAAGACGGTTTATTACGGCTTCAACAGACTCTGCATGTATTGTGCTTAATCCAAGGTGGCCTGTTGCCATGGCTTGAAATAATGTATAGGCTTCTTCTCCACGAACCTCACCAACAATAATGTAGTCGGGTCTTTGTCTGACAGCAGCTTTCAACAAGTCAAATAGGGTTATTGCGCCGCCTCTTTTGTCTTCATGTCCAAAACCTAACCTCACAACTGAAGGTATCCAGTTTTCATGTGGAAGGTTGAGCTCCTGCGTGTCTTCCACGCTTACTATTTTCATTTCCGGCTTTATGAACATTGATAGACAGTTTAACATCGTTGTTTTTCCAGAAGCCACGCCACCAGCCACTACAACTGAGGCTCTGTTTTCTATGATATACCATAGGTAAGCAGCCATTTCCGAGGAAATCGTGTTAAAGGCAATTAGGTCTGAAATGGTTAACGGATCAACTCTGAAGCGTCGAATGGTGAATGTTGAGCCTCTTCTTGTAACTTCGTTTCCATAAGTTAATTGTATTCGGCTGCCGTCCAGAAGTGATGCATCTAAGATCGGGGATGCTATGGAGATGTTTTTTCCCGCTAAATATGCAAGGTGAATTATGAACGAGTTTAGTTCCGTTTCATCCTTAAATATTATGTTTGTTGGTAACGATTCGTAAAGCCTATGCCAAACATAAATTGGTATGTTTACACCATCTGCTGATATATCTTCAATTAAATGGTCTTTCATTAAAGGGTCTATTTTCCCGTAGCCTATAAAATCTCTTATTATGTAATATGTGAGTTTGTCAACAGATTCTGGTGGAACTTTTATGCGGTATTTTTTAATTATTTCCTTTGTTTTTTCTCTTAGATAGGTTTCTGCTTTTTGCTTAGTCTCTATTTCCTTTAGGTTTACGTCAACCTCTTCCATTAAGAAGGTTCTTATTTCTCGCAGTCGTCTCTCTTCTTCTTTTTGAAGCGTTGGCTCTATAACTTCATACAATGTTTTTTGAGTTTCTGGGTCTTTAACTATTGCTGCGTAGACATAAGGCTCTTTTATGGGATAAACTTCTCTAAAAACGGTTGGTTTTCTCCCTTCCACCTTTATTATTACACCTACTTCAGTTTGTTCTGTGGTTTTGGAGGTTTTTGACATTGGTTTCTTCACCGTTGGTATTGTTCCTTTTGTTTAGAGTGTATGGTGTTCTTCCAAAAATATAGTGTGTCGTGAGTCTTAATAAGTTATATGCATGCTTAATCTTTAGCATGCTTAACACTAACCAACTTTAATAGAACAGAAAAACAAATTCTCGTATGGGTTTAATTTGAGCGCAACTGATGCTGAACATGTTCGAAAACATGAACTTCCTAAATCTAAGCGCAAGGCTGGAAAGCGATGTGTAAAGTTTTGTCCAAAATGCGGTGCAGTCGACGTTTTTTGGGCTTCTGGTCTACCGCAATTGTGGTCTATTTGGGAGTGTAGGAATTGTGGATACCGTGGTGCATTGATTATCGAAGATGGCGAACTGGCGGAAAAACTCAGAGAGAAATATGCAAGCAAAAATGTTAAAAAATAGGTTCACTTGTACCGCGCACGTCTTTTCTCTCGTTTCTTTTTCTGACGGCGCATGCGTTTCTTTTTCCATTTAGCGCGTATGTCTTGCACACTCCGAATTCTTATGCTATTCTATTGTTGCGTGTCTACGCTTTAAATCCTCTTCAGTTCGCCCTAAGCGATGCATCAATTCCACAACCAAGCTGTCCAAAAACACCATGCAATTGTTCTCGAAAACGCTTCCAAGCGGAGTTAAGGGTTCACGTTCACCGATAAGTTGCCTAGCCAAGTAATCTTCTTCCTTCGGCCAGCCTGCTTTTGTCCTTCCCTTGATTGTTACGGTGTGATCAGCCGCTTGGCCTAACGGCGATTCAGAAAAGGATGTGAAGGCAATGACTGTTGCGCCGATTTCTTTTGCTGCCGTGCTTGCGGTTAAAACTATTTTTGTGGCGCCTGTACCTGAAATGGCGATTAGGAGGTCTCCTTTTTCTGCGGCTGGCGTGATGGTTTCGCCTAAGAAATAGACGTTAAAACCTAGGTTCATTAGGCGTAAAGCGAAGGCTCTGGCAACGAATCCGCTTCTTCCCATGCCTACAATAAAGATTTTTTTGTCTTTTGCCTCGAGTAAAAGCTCGATCAACCGTTCAACTTCTTTCATGTTAAGGTTTTCGATGGAATTCTTGATGCCTGCAATGATTTCTTCTGCCGCTGCCTTCAGCCATTTCAACTTTTTCCAAACTCCGAGAACCCATTACACATTTGCCTATATTAAAAGCCTTGCGGTTTAAAACAAGCCTCTCAAAAGCTCATTAAATGATGGAATCATAACGTACAGGCGAACATAAATTGCGGTTGCCAAAATTCCGACTGTTATAGCCAATAGAACAATGTCGCCTCTGTGCATTTTTAGCATGTACAGGTTTGTGCGTTTTTTGGTTGCTCCCCAGGCGCGGGACTCCATGGCTTCAGCTAGTTCGAGGCTTCTGCGAATTGCACTTACGATTAATGGTATAAGAATCGGGATATAGTTTCTAATCCTTTTTAGAAAGTTTCCTCGTTCAAGCTCTAAACCCCTAGCTTTTTGGGCGTCCATGATTGTTTGGGCTTCTTCTGCTAAAACTGGAACAAAACGCACGGCGGTTGTGAAGGCGAAACAGAACTCGTATGGTATGTGTGTCTGCTCTAGAGCTAAGCCTAAATGGTCTGGCGATGTTGTTAAGAAGAAAATGGAGAAGGATTCAACTAGCACTATAAAGCGTAGTGTCATGGCAACAGCGTTTTCTAGGCTCTCTGCCATTGCCCGCCCTCCGATGAATGCGAAAATGAAGTTTGTTAAGAAAATTATTGTGGCTAGAAATGCTGCTCCACGCATTGAACGGAGCCACTGGCGTTTAACGCCAGCTAAGAGAACAAATGGAATTTGCATGAAGAAGAGTATCATTAAAGGTAAGAGTTCCCCAAAAATTATTGCAACCGCAAAAATTGCGCAAACATAAACAAATTTTATTCTTGGGTCTAAATTGTGAATGGGCGAGTAAACCCTTCGAAATTTAAGTCCATCAAAAACGCTCATTTTGGGGTTTTCTCCAAAATTTTAAGCAATATTCCCTGCGCTTCGTAAATGTCAATGACGTTTTTGGGAAGTCCTAAATCAGAAAGTTGTAGGAAAATTTGGGCTATTTGTGGTGGGACGATAGATGCTTGGGTTAAGATTTCCAGGTTTGTAAGGACTTTTCTTGCCTCACCGTCAGCTACAATTTTTCCCTCAAGCATTAATAGAACTCTTGGGTTACACTCAGCTACAAACTCAACGTCATGTGTGACTATGATTATCGTTTTTCTCTGAGCTTTCATTTGCAAAATGAATTGTCTAAGCTTCTCTTTCTGTTGATAGTCTTGTCCTATTGTCGGCTCATCTAGTATCAGTATTTTGGGGTTCCATGCCAGAACTGAAGCTAGGGCCACTCTTTTTCTTTCTCCGCCACTTAGCATAAAAGGTGAAGTCTTTCTATACTGCGTTAAGCCTAAAAGGTTTAGAGCCCATGTTACTCGTCTTTTTGTAACGTTTTCTTTGAACCCGAAATTTTTTAACGCGAATGCTATTTCGTCTTCGACTGTTTCGCTGAAAAGCTGATGGTCTGGATTTTGAAAGACAAAGCCCACGTTTCTGGCTAGGGTTGCAACGCTGACTTTTGTTGTGTCAACTTCGTCGATAAGCACCTTTCCTTTGGTTGGCTTCAGCAGTCCATTAAAATGTTTGACCAGAGTTGTTTTTCCAGCACCGTTTTGTCCCATTATAGCTACGAATTCGCCATTTTGGATGGTTAAGGATATGCCCTTTAATGCTTCTACACCGTTTGGATAGGTGAAGTAAATGTCTTGAGCTTCGATCATTAGGGTTTAAGAGCCTCCCTTAGCAAGGCTACCATCTCATCTGAAGACAAAGGAATAGTGTTGCCGAGTTTTACTCCGTCTTTTTGAAGTGCATGATAAAGGCGTGTTGCCTTCGGAATTCCAACCCCAATTAGGCGGGCTTCTTCAGAGCTTAAGATTTTGCGGGGTTCACCGTCTAAAACAACCTTTCCCTCATCCAATATAATTATGTGGTTGGCATATCTTGCTGTTAAATCAAGCCTATGCTCAACGAGTAAAACGGTTATTCCAAGTGTTCTGTTCAGTTCGTAGATTACTTCGAATATTTTTTTTGCGCCTAACGGGTCAAGGAAAGAAGTTGGCTCATCTAATACTATTACTTCTGGTTGCATGGCTAAGACAGATGCTATTGCAGCGCGTTGTTGCTGGCCGCCTGAAAGTTCGTGAGGCGCTCTCTCCCTTAAATCATATATGCCTGTAAGCTGCAGCGCCCAATCCGCCCTTTTACGCATCTCTCCCCTTGGGACTCCAAGGTTTTCAAGTCCAAAAGCCACGTCTTTCTCAACAGATAGGGCAAAAAGCTGGTTTTCTGGGTTTTGGAAAACAAGCCCAACATGTTTTGCTAGTTCATGAATCGGATTTTCAGCAACGTTAAGTCCTGAAACAGTTATTTCGCCTTTCAATTCGCCTTGATAGAAGTGAGGAATTAATCCGTTGAAGCATCGGCAGAGGGTTGTTTTTCCACATCCACTTGGGCCGGTGATTAGTGTGAATTCGCCTTTCTCCACTTTTATGGAAACATCTTTAATCGATGGTTTTGTGCCGCCTGGATATGTGTATGTAAGGTTTTTCGTTTCAATTATTGCCATTCTGGCGTTGCCTGCCTATTTTTAAGCGGATTATTGTCTCATTTAAGAGTAGCTACTTACTATTGGTTAACTAGCTTTTGCTTTAAAAGCCGTAAACAATATTTAAGTCCGGTTTCAATGTCTCCTACGCCGTTAACTCCGGCGGCTGTGGAGTGTCCGCCACCCATGCCGTGGAGATATTCACCCAAGGGCTTGGCAATATCTTTGCCTAGGTGTATGCCAGTTTTTTCGTGGAATTCACGGGTGCAGCGTAGGCTAATCTCTATATTTTCATTTTTTTGTCCAGCTACAGCGGCGACATGGGCGCCTATGTCGATTATGGCTCTCGCCGCTGAGGATTGGTAGGCGCTGACATGGGAAAGCGCAATTATCCATTCTCCAATCTTGAAAAGTTTGGCTCTTCTGCAAGCCTTCAACCTTGCCACACGCTCGGAGAAGTCAATGGGTAGAGAAAGTAGAGGCAATGTTTCGTGTGCGTTTACGCCCGCATCAATAAGTTCTGCAATAGTTTTTAGTGTGGATGAGTTGGCTAGGATGAAATGGCGTGTGTCAAAGGTTATGCCCAAAAACAACGCTTTAGCCTCATTTTCGTTTGCTTTGATGTCCATTTCTTTAAAGAAGTTGTAGACAATCTCGCATGTTGACGATGCTTCTTCGTTGGTTATGCAGAGTTTTGCTAATTGTTCCGTTTCTGGATGGGCTGCGTGGTGGTCAATCACTATGATTGGTGCTTTTGAAGTTTTTACTTTTTCAGCCAGATTATTCAATTGTTGAATTGTGTTGGTGTCAAGCAGAACTATTGCGTCTGCCTTTTCTACGTTAGGTTGTGTTTCCACTTCTATTGGCAAATATTTAAGAAGATGCCTTGAAAGACGGCTTATTCCTTGAGCCGCTCCGATTTCAACCTCAGCTTTTGGTCTTAAGTATTTTAGTAGGTTTGCGAAGGCGTAGGCTGAACAGATAGCGTCTGGGTCTGCATTATGGTGACATAATAAGACAACCAGTTTAGCGTCTGATTCGTCCAAGATTTTGGTTATTTCTTTGAATGACACTTTAGTTCCCTCAAATATTTTTTAGCGGATGTGAAAGCCTCCGTCACTGCTTCATCGACAAGCTTTTGCACATCAAAGTCTTTCATTAATGGTGACAAAGCAATATCTATTTCAACTGTTAGCGTCACGGGTTTTGTTCCTTCAGCCTCGACGCTTATGTTTAGTGTTTCTATTCTTTTTGAAGGAACCTTTGATAGGACGTGTTCTCTGGCGGCTTCTTCTGCAATTGAGCACAATTCTTCTATTTGTTCAGTGGTTAACTCAGGTAAGCCTAACTCTTCCACAAGTTCCACCTAAATAGGCTACGGCTGGGATGGAGAAACTGGACTTAGGTCTTGTTGGAGCTTAGTTTGCAAATCCTTTATTTGGGGGCGCAAGCGTTGTTCTTGTTTTCCCAAAACTGTGGCTCGAGTGTTGAGCAGTTCCTTTCGCTCGTTTAAATCAACGGTTATTTTTGCTTTTTCCGCCTTCACTAAAAGTGAGCCAATAGCCTTGTATATGACTGCATCATCAGTCATTTTTTGCAATTCGCTTAATGCTTGCTCAATTTCTGTTAATTCAATTTCTACCTGTTGTTTCTGGGCTAAGACTGATTGGAGTGTTTGTTGAAGTTGCTGAAGCCTTAATAGGCGTTCTTGAACTTGAGGTGGAAGCCTCGATATTTCTTCACTCACTTTGTATCCTTCCATTCTGCACAGCAATAAGCCAAGCCCTTAATAAAGCATTTTCCAAAACAAAACAAAAAACAAGAAAAAACATAAATTTAAACCGCTTATGTTTTAAAATTTTAATCCTCCAGAAGAGAAGAAAGTGAAGCTAATAGGTATGCAAAGGCTTTCTTTTTAACGGCTAGCGTGCGCAGCCTAACTATTAGGCTTCGTTATGGAAAAAAGCGGAAAATGTGTTTTTGGAGAGTCGATGTTTAGGCATCAGCCAAAAACACCTAACCCACTTTCCGCTTTCCCAAATATAACTAACTCCACAACACCAATTTATCAGTTTAGGCTTCTCGAAGGTTCTGGATTTGGGGTTATGATAGTTAAGCCTTTGACTCAAATGAAAATCGGTTTTTGGTTCGAATTTTCAATACTAAAAGATATCTTGGATATCGTTATATGTCAAGCAGATATCCAAAAAAGACGCGTTTTTTTATTAATTGAAAGAAGAAGCGCCCTATTTGAATGATATGATAAATGAATGAGATTAAACCAAATGGGTTCATCGATTTTATCTTATATATCTTTAAGTATTTAAGTTTTCATTCGTTTTTTTGTTGTTTTGGGTTTGGGTTTATGAAATTTTCATCAAAGCATCCTTACTAGTCCTTTCACTAAGCATCACCTCTCCAGAACTTACAAGCTAGGTACTTGGTCTCAATCTTCGCAACAATGCAGTCGAAGGGCGAAGGATATGGACACTCCTGCTGATAGTTCGGTGACTTCTTGTTACTACACTTCATTCACTTTCACCCTCATACCAATTACGAATCTTTGGTCGTTACTAAGGCTCATATGCATTAAACTTTAATGTTTGGGTTTGGGTTTTATTAAAATTTAATGAAAATCGATTTCTAAAAAATAAAATAGACTCTTTTTGTCGGACAAAATGATTTTTCTGCTTGGCGACAAATCTACAGCTATAAATCAAAAACCTAGAGGGGTCTATCCGTATTGGTTGATTTCACCGCCAAAATCTCCCCAAAACCACAAACCATTCTGAGCCTAATCAAAAATCCAATCTATATATAAGGGAGGGCTAGTCTCAGCGGAGAGCAAAAGAGAATGCTAAACGGAAATCATGGTTTTTTCAAAACTTCCAAAACATTTAATGTCGAGTTTATCCATCTCAAATAAGCGTTTAATGCCGCCCGCAAAGCCACAGTATCTCTTGCTTCAACCTTTAAAACTAAAAAATTGTCATCCTTCTCCAATTTGGCTCTAGAACGCATCGTAGCAGGCTTATCAACCTCTGGTTTAAGGGCTTTAAAAACTATTTCTAAACGTTTTTCAGAAGGAAACTTC
>CAZNJT010000052.1:0-6323 GCA_964573475.1 uncultured Candidatus Bathyarchaeia archaeon
TGAAGCAAATATTAGACTTAGCAGGCGAGCATGACATCCCAGTTTTGTCAGACGAAATCTACGACCAAATAATATACGAGAAAAAGTTTGTCAGCACCGCTCACCTTGCCAAAGATGTTCCAGCAATAGGTTTTAATGGGTTTTCAAAAGCACATTTAATGACTGGATGGAGACTTGGCTATGTATATTTTCACGACCAAGAAGATCAGCTGCAGGAGCTAAAGCAGTGTATTGAAAAAGAAGCGAGAATTAGGCTTTGTGCAAACACTCCAGTTCAGAAAGCCGGAGTTGCTGCTCTTAATGGACCGCAAAACCACGTAATGGAGATGGTTGAAAAACTTAGGCAGAGAAGAGACTACGCTTGGAAAAGACTAAATGAAATTGAAGGGGTAAGTTGCGCAAAACCAGAAGGAGCATTCTATGTTTTTCCAAAAATTCACGCAGTTGGACAAAAATGGAAAACAGACATGGAATTTGTGTTGGAGCTTTTGAAGGAGACAGGAGTGCTTTTAGTGCATGGATCTGGGTTTGACCCTGTCTATGGTGCTGGACATGTCCGAGGAGTTTTCCTTCCCCCAATAGAAACACTCGAACAAGCCTTGAATGAACTTGACCGGTTCATGAAGAAGAATAAATAAGAGATAAAGCTCTGAATTTCCCTAAGCCTCGATTTACTGGTAAATGAGTGTTCCTTCTTTTGGATCCCTAACCAGCTTTGGGAATTCTTCCATCAATTTTTTGGTTATTGGACCTGGGTTTCCGTTGGCTATTGTCCTTTTGTTTATTTCCCTTACTGGCACGATTTCTGCGGCTGTTCCAGTGAAGAATACTTCTTCTGCATTGAACAATTCGTAAGGTGTTATGTTCTTCTCTATGACTTCGTATCCTAACTTTCTTGCAAGCTTCGTTACTTCTTCTGCAGTTATTCCGGGCAATGCGCCTGTGTAGCTTGGCGGGGTGAATAGCTTTCCGTTTTTAACTATGAATACGTTTTCAGCTACTCCTTCGCATACAAAGCCGTTCTTATCAAGGCATATGGCTTCATCAACGCCATTTATGTTTGCTTCAATTTTTGCTAGTATGCTGTTGAGGTAGTTGAGCGACTTTATCTCGTGTGTTGTTGCGTCTACGGGGTCTCTTTTAACCCATGAAAGCATGGCGGTAACGCCTTTTTCTTTTGCTTCGCCTCCATGAAGCGCTATCTTGTCTGTTATCACGATTATCGTTGGTTTTGAACATTTCCTTGGATTAAGCCCAAGGTCGCCTACGCCTCTTGTGACTACTAGACGGATGTATGCGTCTTTCAAGTTGTTTTTCCGTAAGGTTTCCAGAACTGCCTGTATCATTTCTTCTTTTTCTACCGGAATTTGCAGCATTATTGTATGAGCTGAACGGTAAAGCCTTTCAATATGCTCTTTTAGTTTAAACACCACGCCATTGTATGCGCGAATACCCTCAAATATGCCGTCTCCATAGAGAAGCCCATGGTCGTATACTGAAATTTTCGCTTGCGATTTTGGAAAGTATTCCCCGTCTATGTAGACAAGTAATTCTCTTTCCAATAGTTTTATCCTCCAAACTGAAGAATTTAGTCTATTCAATTAAGGTTTGATATACTTTTTGCAAAAATTGGCTAGTTTTCACCATCGTTAACCATAGAATTGAGGTCTCTTTGAAAGATACCTTGGCAGGGGCAACGGCTTGAAAGGCATGCCTCTCACTATTTCTTCAACCTCGCTTATCAGCTCTTCAAGTTTCATTTTACGTATTTCCCCGCTCTTCCTCTCCCTCACAGGAAGCACACCAGATTCAACTTCTTTTTGTCCAACAACAATTATGTAGGGAACCCACTCCATTTCAGCCTCACGGATTCTCTTTTGTAAAGTCAATGTCCGATCGTCAATGTCCACACGTATACAATGTTCCTCTATTGTTCTAGCCAGTTTTTCAACATCCTCAAGGTATTTGTCTGACATTGGGGTTATGCGGACTTGTGTTGGTGAAAGCCATAAGGGAAGCATTGGTGGCTTGCGGCCTTGCTGTTCTTTATAGGCTTTTTCTAACAACGCGTATACGCATCTTTCAATTGCTCCGCTTGGAGAACAGTGCAGAATCAGGGGGTTATGTTTTTCGCCTTTTTCATCAACATAGTTTATGTCGTATCTTTTTGCATTTTCCACATCAAGCTGGTCTGTTGAAAGGGCCGCAGCCTTATTTTGATTGTCTACGATGTTGAAGTCCCATTTCAGTATGAAATAGAAAAATCGCTCTTTCCACATCTCAACTAATACGGGCTTGCCGAAGATTTTCGCCAAAGAACTAATGAACTCTCTATTCTCTTCGTAGAAGTCTTTTGTAAAGCGTATTGCCGCCTCATAATCGTCTCTGGACAAGCCTATTTCTTCTAAGATTTGCATGCACAGCTTGAACCTTGTTATGAACTCTTTTCTTGCTTGTTCTAGGTCTACGCAGAAGGCGTGGCAGTCTGGCATAGTGAAGGCTCTGAGACGTCTTAAACCCACGACCTCGCCGCTTTTTTCTCGTCTAAAGCTGTAGCGGGTTAGCTCGTAAACTTTTAGGGGCATGTGTTTGTAAGAGAACTGCGTGTCATGAACCATCAGGAATTGTCCAAAACACGCAGCGAACCGCAGAAAAAGTTCCTTATCCTCTGATTTTAGCAGGTATTGCCTTGCGGGAAAACGGTTTATGTAGTCTGCCAAGCTTGGATGGTGAAAATCATACATAACTGGAGTCTCAACTTCCATGGCACCGTACTCTACCATTTTCGCCGTAACAAACTGCTCAAGTAAGGATTTGATTAGCCGCCCTTTGGGATACCAACGTATGTTTCCAGGGTCGCTTCCAAGCTCATAATCAGCTATTTCCAGCCTTTTCATTAAGAGCACGTGCGGCGGCATCTGCTGGCTTGCCCTTACTTTAGAAATTTCATGTTTTGCGAATTTTTCAAGATTTTCATGTCCTTTAAAATTGAATTCTTCAACGGACATCATTTTTCCGTTTGGCTGGAGAATGTACCAGAATGATTCTAGTTTTTCCTCAGCTTTTACTGCTTCAGAAACTTTTTCTTCCTTTTTTATTTCGGTTGGCAGGATTGCGCGTGATTGTTCTGCGAGCGGATGTCCTTTTATTGATATCGTGAATTGTTTGTTCCAACCGAAAGGTGCACGATATGTTTCTATTCCTCTCTCTTTTGCATAGGATTCCATAGTCTTAACTATTTTTAGTGCTTCCGCTGGCTTTGCTAGGTTGCTGCTTAAGTGCGCGTAGGGATAGATTAAAATCCGATTCACCTTTTGCTTTTCGAGGAAAGCTTGAACTTGGTCTATGGCTTTTTTGGCTACTGGTGTGTCATCGCCTTCTTCGACCGCCGTGAACAAAACAACGATATCTTCTAAGCGCACCGTTTTCTTTTCGGCTTCTTCAGCCATAGCTATTTCTTTCTGAATGGGCTTGTACTCGATGAAGTTTGAGTGTAACTGCAATATCCGCATGAAAATTCGTCTCCTTCTCAACCGCTGTAGCGCCATTTCTCAAGTTGTTTGTCTTTTTTCGTTTTCTTCTTATATTCTTTATAATGTTCCTTACAGAGATAAGCACGTCTTTCGTTGCTACCAACATTTAAGCCGGCAGACCTAACCTTTTCTGTTGAAAGCGAACGAACGGCTTCTCGACCACAACCGGATACACTGCATTTTACGCCCTTATCAATGCGCCCCAAGATACACACCTCTCGCAATAAAATGTGCGTCATCCCTTAATTTCTTTTTCATAAAGTAAGCGGGCTCTCCGATAAATCTCCTCCTTGTCACCGAAAAACGTTGGACCAATACCTTCAACAACAAGCGAAGCGGCTGCGGAGCCCACATATGAACACCACGAGCAGTCTTCACCATTAACGTATTCAGCTAAGAAACTTCCGATGAAAGCGTCTCCGGCTCCAGTTGGGTCGATGATTTTCTCGGGCTTGTAGGCTGGAACCTTATGGATTGTGTCTTCAACAGAAACTGCAGCGCCATTCGCTTTTAAAGTGACGATGACTATCTTAACACCATACTCGTGAACCGCTTTTACAGCTGAATCAATGTCCAATAGACCTGTTACGGCTTGAATTTCTTTTAAGGACGACTTGTAAATATCAACAAGTCCCAATATGCGCTTGTCTACTAGGGACCCAAGAATAACGTTTCCGTTTTCGCCAAAATTTCGCACCAGTCCTTGCGGGTCAAGAGACAAAACGTCAGCGCAACTTCTCAGTTTCTCGGCTATCTCATAGGTGATTTCGCCAGCTATAGGTGCGATATGAATAGCTTTGGCTTTCAGAGAATTAGGCAAATCTTGGACACTAATAGGGGGCGCTCTGTTCTTTAACTGCAAAACACGATCAGACAAGTCACTACTGTATTTTAGCTCAAAACGCGTAGTTTGGGCATTTGCGGCTTTGGACACCCCAGACAAATCGACGCCCTCTTGCCCCAGCCACCACAAGTAAGCGGTTGGAAAATCATCGCCAATCTTGGAGATGACTGCAACTCTAGCATCCAAACGTCTAGCAGCAAAAGAAACATAAGCCGCAGAACCGCCCAAAACAACATAAGGTGTCTTCCTATCTGGCAAAAAAATAGAATCTATACTCAAGTGCCCCACTGAAACAATGTCAAACATTCTGAACTTAGCCCCATCCAAAATTATTATATGTAATGGAACTTAAAAGCAACGGAACACCACTATATGTCTATGCCATAAGAAGACTCATGGAGACGTATTAAATCTTTGACTGAAGCAAAAGTATTGCCTTAGCTAAATCTCCCCCACATTCTTCCAATGTTTTTCTTGCTTCTTCAATGCTTTTTCCTGTTTGGTCCGCCACAAGCCTAATATCTTCCTCGGGAATTGTTGATTTACGTTCCGTGACCTTTTCGCTGATTTTCCCGCCAGTCACTTGAAAGATTTTTTGTCCCTGCATTTCAAGTATTGCCACCTCTGGCTCTTCAATAGTGATTTCTTTACTGCTTGTTTTGATGATAACTTGTTCTACGTTTGGGACGGCGTCCATGCTCAATCCCATGCGTTGCATCATTCGTTTTGTTTCACGGGGACTTACGCGTCTATGCATAAAGTTCGCCTTCCACCGAATATTTACTATTCAAAACTCAAATACTTAACTGTCTTCCTTGCAACCACGCCTAACCTTAACAGCAACACCAACTTTGAAGGATTTTATCTCTTCGCTTGATAAGACAGACCGCCCAACCGCCAAAACTCTGTCACCCTCATCAACAACAATAACCTCGTCCTTTGAGCGAATTTCATCATCAGCCTTAACGACGTGCACTGCAAATACGTCGCCGCCTTCAGCAATAAACCTTGAAACATTATTCTGAACAGTAACAAAACATTTTGCAGACCCAGCATTTTCAGCAATTCGTTTTGCGCCCTTAATGCTTAGGGAGAATAAGCCGTCTGTTGGACGGAGAGTTGCAAGCCTTTTACCATTCAAATAAATGTAGCGGATTCTACCAGTTCTTTTAGAATACGCTATTTCCACATTTTCTGGAAAAAGCTTGGCGCCTACCCCTTTTCCGAACTGGTAGTCTGCCACGCTTCTAATCCGTCTAAGGGCGTCTTCCAAGCCAACACACCATTAATCAGCATAATTGCAATTCGACAACTATAAACACAACCAAACTAATAAAAACAGTTTAGGTGCATAGGTAATTGCGTTGTGAAGTCTGTGGACGCAAAATCTACGGCAACCCTTACAAAGTCATGATTGAAGGCGCAAAGCTAACAGTATGCAATGAATGCTCAAAACATGGAACAATCGTTTGGGAAGAACAACCGCCTAAAACCATCACGTTAAAACCAAAATCAACGCCTCAGCCCTTAAAAATCCAAAGCAAAAAACCGCCTGAAACAACAATAGACACGTCTCTAGAACTCATAGAAAACTTTGACCTCAAAATAAGACAAGCAAGAGAAAAGCTTGGACTTTCACATGAAGAACTAGGCAAAAAAATAAACGAAAAAGTATCACTCCTCAAAAAAATTGAAACAAGAAAAATGACACCTAACAACAGACTTGCGGCAAAACTGGAGTACGCCCTAAAAATTAAGCTACTGGTCCCACCCACGGAGGAAAAGGTTCAGCAAATGAAAATTCCTAAACTAGCCAGCCGCGAACTCACCTTAGGAGATTTGATTCAACTAAACAAGAAGGAGAAGGAGGAGCCAGCGGAACGAAAGCCATCATAGTTCAACGCCGACAATCCCGTGAAACTTCAAGCCTAGAAGAACTCAAAAAT
>CAZNJT010000052.1:6423-10711 GCA_964573475.1 uncultured Candidatus Bathyarchaeia archaeon
GATTGGCAAAAAAGGAAGAGCAACCAGGATTTATGGGACTAGGCGCATACGAAGTAGATGTTTACTACGAAGCCGTAAAGAGACAAGTGCACACCATACGCAGAAAACTAAAGAAACCCCGAGAAAAACGGCTTCTACACCGCGAAAGGAGAGCGGAGCTAGGTTTTTCATCAATTTCTTTAGCCGGATACACAAACGCCGGAAAAAGCTCTCTGTTTAACTCCCTCGCAGAGGAAGAAGTTCCGGTGGATGAAGCTTTATTTACAACGCTCTCCACAACAACGAGGCTTGTGAACTTTTCAAAGAAGAAGTTTTTATTAACTGACACCGTTGGCTTCATAGACCGTTTACCACTAACGCTAATAGAGGCTTTCCATTCAACCCTTGAAGAAACCATTTACTCAGACCTAATACTTCTTGTAGTGGATGTAAGCGAGCCAATGGACGTCATTGAAAAGAAACTTGCCGTCTGCCTAGAAACAATAGAACGCATAGGAGCATCCGGCATCCCAATAATAACAGCCTTAAACAAAATTGACCTGTTGCCAGAAATAGAAATCCAACAAAAATTCGAAAATCTTAAAGAAAAGGCTCCAAATCCCATGCCTGTGTCAGCATTATACAGAACTAACCTTGACCTACTAAAACAAGAAACACTTAAAATGCTGAAAAACTATATTCGAGCCTCATTCAATATACCATTAACAAACGAAACCATGTCCTTCATCTCATGGCTTTTCAAGAGAGCAGATGTTCAAACAATAAAGTATGCGGATAATTCTGCCTACTTGGTTTTTGAAGCAATTCCTTGGTTTGCAGAGAAAGTGAAAAGCCGTGTGGAAGAATTTAATGGAAAATTCGAAAAGGTCTAAACACAGAAAAACTGCAAAGTGAAAAACATGCCCAAAGTCGTAGTATTAAGGTGGGGTCACCGACCGCGCAGGGATGCAAGGCTCACAACACATGTTGCATTGACCGCTCGAGCGCTAGGAGCATCAGGTCTTATATTAGCGAACATAGAAGACGAAAAAATTAAGGAAACAATTGAAAAAGTCACAAAAAATTGGGGAGGCCCTTTCTTCTTTGAAATGGGAACACCTTGGAAAGAAGCTGTTAAAGACTGGAAAGCAAAAGGCGGAATAGTTGTTCATCTAACAGCCTATGGAGAAAACATCCAAACAAGCGACATGCTACAGAGGATTGAAGAATCCGGGAAAGATATTTTAGTTATTGTTGGAAGCCAAAAAGTTCCAAGAGAGTTCTTTTCAGAGGCTTTTTCCGATTTTAATGTGGCAGTTGGGAATCAACCCCATTCGGAATGTGCTAGCCTAGCTGTTTTCCTAGACCGCTTATTTGAAGGAGAGGAATTGAAGAAAAGCTTTAAGAACGCAAAGGTAAGGATAATCCCTCAGAAAAGGGGCAAGAAAATTGCAAGTTTATGATTTCGATTTTATAAAGAGATTTAAATTAAAGCTTACATATATATTATAGAGAAACGAGTGTTCAACAGTTGAGCAAAAGGTTCACCATGTTATCGACCATAGACGACATAACCTTAATGAAAGTTGCAGAAGCATTAGGCGAAGAGGAAGCTGTTAAATTAATCGAGACTCTCAAAAATTCAGATGAAACAACAGATGATGAAATAGCCAACAAAACAGGCATAAGGCTAAACTCCGTTCGTAAGATTCTCTACAAACTTTACGACCATTCTCTTGTTAGTTTAAGAAGAACGCGCGACCCGAAAACCGGATGGTTCATATTCCACTGGAAACTGCAACCAGATCAGCTTGAAGGCTTCATACTAAGCCAAAAACGCCGAGTACTCGAAAAGCTTAACATCAGACTTGAATACGAGAAAAACCACGACTTTTTCTATTGTCACACTCCAGGATGCAGACGAATTCCATTCGAGGAGGCTGTGGAACTTGTCTTTCGATGCTCAACATGCGGCAAGTCTTTAATGCATTATGAAAACGGCAAAATCGTTCAATCGTTAACACAGAAAGTCGAACAATTAAGGAAGGAACTGGGTGAGTGAAAAACTTCCATCAAGAGAGCAAGCGTTGCAATTTCTCCGTCAAAGTGGATGCTTAAGAAACGTAATGAAACATTGTGAAGCAGTAGCCGAACTTGCCGTAGAAATAGCGAACGCCTGCAAAGAGAGAGGATTAGAAGTTGATTCGGAACTTGTGGAAATAGGAGCCCTTCTGCATGACATTGGGCGGGCAAAAACTCACAGCGTCCACCATGCAGTAATAGGAGCCGAAATTGCAGAATCATTGGGGTTACCGGAAACGGTTATTTCAATAATAAAAAGGCATGTTGGCGGAGGAATTACAGCAAGAGAGGCGAAGAAATTGGGATGGCCGATGGATGTTTATGTTCCACAAACCCTTGAGGAAAAAATTGTTTCCTATGCGGACAAGCTGATTGAAGGTTCAAAACGGGTACCAATAGAAAGGGCTATAAAAAATTTTTCTAAAGAGTTACCACCCTCCGCCATCGCAAAGATACGAAGGTTGCATATGGAAATGTTGGCTTTAGTTGGCGACTGTAAATGCCTACCGTGACTTTGCTCGCAAAAACCTATGACAGGTTTCAACTAAAACTCGTTGACAAGTTTTTAAAATCCACGCTTAAAGGCTTGAAAGTTGAAACTAAGATTTGCGGAGTTACCCCTCGCGGGTGGATTCAAATAGCCGTTTCTGGTGAAGACGAAAAAGTGGCGTTACGTTATTTAGCTGACGAGATAGGACTATGCCCAACATGTTTAGAGGATGTAGAGAGATTCACAACAATAAAAGGCCGTATAATAGCCATGGACAAAACCAGAGGCGAACTCTATGTAGACGTAGGGATCTTCTCACCTAAAATCATTGACGCTACGATTCCCTTACAACGTTTACAAGCACAGCTCGTCGATGGAAGAAAAGTTGCATTTAAAAAACTAGTTGAACTCTTTGGTTTCTGTGAAAACTTGCCATTAACTGTTAAAATTCTCAACATAGACAAAGAGAAAAATCATGCTGAAGCCATGCTTTCGGAAAAACAGCTTACTCAGTATGGAAATTGGACGAAATCTCTGCTGGACAGATTAATAATCTTAGGCTCAGCCATTTATGATGTTAGATTGACCTTAAAAAAAGCAGGTTTAAACCGAGACGTATTAAACATAGAGACGTTGGGATTGTTCGAGCTTGCCCTCGTATGCAAGCTTGGAACAGATGCTGCAGGCTTAATTCCGAAAATTGGTAAAAACCTACGAAACGCAACCTTCACGGTATTTAATCCCAAAAAGGTGCTAGAATTTCTAGACTATTCAACTATATTCATTTCCTAGCAACCAAGTATACTCCTATAAAAATTAGAACACCTCCTGCAAGAATAAACATGCTCAATTTTTCTCCCACGAACATAATCGCAAATAACATGGTGACTAACGGTTCTGCGAACAAGAACGAACTAGTAATTGCTGCTCCCACCTGCTTCATTACATAGAACCAAATGTAATAGCCTAACAGCGAACATGTAACGGCTAAAAAGAGAATTGCCAACCAACCGCTGAGACTCATTGTAAAAAGTTGACAAAAAGAGTTCTCAGCCAAGGAAAAAGGAATGAGACATAAGCCCCCTAGCACATTTACGTAAGCCACAACGAGAAAAGGACTATACCTATCCATTATCTTCTTTCCAACAAGACTGTACGTAGCCCAAAGAACAGGAGTGAAAAGCAAAATCAAGCTTCCGAGAAGGAATTCTCGGTCACCGGGAAAGCTTATGGTGCCGCCAGTAACAACAATGACAGTTCCCAGTGCAGCAATTCCAATTCCGAAAACCTGCTTTTTCACTAAATGTTCCTTGAATATTATAGTAGAAAGAAGAGTTATGAGAACTGGCGAAAGTAGGCAGACTAAGATAGCAGCGATGGAGGCTTCTGCCATTTGAATACCTGTATACTGAGCGGTAAAGAAGAAAGTTACACCAGTAAGAGCGAGAAATAATAGCATTGGAAAATCTTTCTTTTCAACAAGAAGCTTATAGTTTCTCCTTATTTTTTTCTCAATTAGAATTGTGATAAGAAAAAGTCCGCCTGCAATGAGAAACCTGAAGGTTGCTATTGCAATAGGAGTTAATCCTTCTTTCAACGCTATTTTGACAACCACAAAAGAGCTTCCCCAAAATAAAATTAGAGTGAACATTAGGAAGGCATTAAAGCGACTGATTGCCCTGTCATTCATGAAAGATATTCTATTTGTGCATCTATAAAGGATTAGCTTGAAAAGAA
>CAZNJT010000053.1:0-10635 GCA_964573475.1 uncultured Candidatus Bathyarchaeia archaeon
TTTCCATGTTTCGCACTTGCTCAAGTCTACGTAACCACTGCACTTATTCTTTGTGGGGTAAAGTTTTATCCAACCAACCAAACTTCATGGCGTTACCAAACGGAAATCCATATAACTTGCGACCTCTACAGGAGGAGGAGAAGGGATGGCAGATGAGTTCAAAAGTTGCCATGGTTGAATTTGAAAATGATGTCTCCAAGCCTTTCAAGAAAGCGCTTGAGCTCATAGGAAAAGTGAGCGATTTAAACACAGCTAAACGTTCAGTCGTCATCAAGGTGGGTGTTTTCGACCACACTGCAGAAAACCACTCAAGCGTCGGCGTGGTTGATGCCATAGTTAAGAGTTTCAACAATGCCCCAAAAATTTACTTGGCTGAGTCAGATAATTATCGTGGGAAAGGCACAGAGCGTCTGCAGGTCTGGAAAGAACTTTTCACCGACCGAGTTGTTCCCTTCAACCTTTCAGATGATACTGAAAACAAGAAGGTCAAAGTTGCAGACGAGGAGATGCAGCTCTCTCACATCCTGTTCAAACCTAACGTTTTCGTCAGCACACACATCCTCCGTACTTTTGAAAGAGGAACAATTCTCAAAAACCTCTTTGGGCTTGTACCAGACGTGAGTAAAGCACCACTTCACAAGAAACTCGATACTCTTTTGCCAGACATCTACGAAGCGATTGGCGGAATAGACCTGGCCGTCATCGACGGTACCTACCTGTACAGAGGTGCAGGAGCAAACCCTCATGCTACAAAGGACGCCTCAAGATACAGAGTGAAGATGAACACTCTAATAGTTGGCAGAGATGCAATCGCCGTGGAGACAGTCGGAGCAGTACTCGCAGGTTTAAAACTAGACAAAATGCCTATACTGAAGGAAGCCGCGAGGAGACATCTGGGAGAAGGAAACATAGACAATATCGAAATCGTCGGAAGCTCGTTAGAAAAGGTCAAAGAGGAATTTTCAGCAGCAGCTCGCAGCTTGAAATGAGACAGTATACTCGATTCCGACTACCCCTATATCCCTACCCTATTACTGCCTTTGCTTCCTACTATTACCTAAACCGTGTATACTGCCATCTCAGTAGCCTTTTCTGAAACAATGTGGCACGTAAATGGGTTGGTTGGGGTAAAGTTTTATCCAAACCCCAATATCACAGTTCTTCTAATCCCCTATCCAAGAAGGTTTAGTTATGAAACAGAGTTTTGAAAAGTTTCTAAAAGATAACGATTTTTTACCATATTCCAACTGGGATTCATTTCCACTCCCTCATGAAATACCTAAAGATGAGACTGAAGCGAATCGGAACTTTAAAGAGATCAAGAACAAGGTAAATCGAAAGAGTGGCTTATATGTGTATGAAAAAGATGGAAGGATACTTTACGTAGGAAAAGCCCGCTCCCTATTTGGCAGGATCAAAAGTCACTACATAGAATCCTACAGAGAAGTTAGTGGAGACACTAAGAAAAAATCGAAATTTGGGGCTAATTTGTGGCATAGATTCTTTTCTGAAAAATAGGGGAATGGTAACAATTTATTGGAAAGAATTGAAAGAAGAGAAAGAAAGACAGATAATCGAAAAGATGCTCGAGTTAGTTTTATTGCAGTCTATAGAATTTGAAGAATTCAAGAGAAAATGTAAGGAAGGAAACTAAATAAAGACCGCCCATCCCAAGAAGCATTTTTCTAGTTTTTGCGCGCGCGTTTTTTCTGTTTCGTTTTTAGCGTACGTAATCAGCCTTTCGTTTCCTCTCAAGCTTCATTGCTTCTTTGAACAGTCTCAGTTCTATGAGGTCAAGTTTGTTTGAGGTTTCGTGTTCGATTTTGTGTTTGTGTTTGCGTCTAGTTTTGTGTATGTTTTCCACTTTTGTTTTCGCCTATTTGTGTCCGTCATGTTTCATGGTATTTTCCATGGTAAATCCGTCAGTTCACAAGTTTTATGTTGCTTGTTTTCACTGAATAGTTTAGTTCTGTTGTCTGTGTTGTCAAAACACAAGGCTGTCTGTGTGCGTTTTTGTGTTTCTGTTTTTCCTTTTCGTGCCTCGTGAGGCACTCTGAGGAGTGCATTTTCTCCATTACACTCTTAACAACCCTACGATAAAGCAGAAACTCTAACTTGATTGTTCTGAGAGCCAAAACAAAAAACAACCCTAGGACACAGAAAAATTGAAAACACCCTACTATACATGCACCTTGCAAATTCCATCTTCCACGACCACGACGACCAATACGTCTGCAAAGTAGCAAGGGACGCCCAGGAAGCCATGCAACTAATAGAACTGGGCTTTGAATACGTGACAGGAGAGTATCATGACGGCGGAAAATTGTTTAAGAAGCAAAAGCTGTTATACCTCAGCTCCCAAAGCTGAAAAGGCCTGTAGTCCAGGTAAAAGGGCCCGTAGTCTAGGCTGGATTAGGACACTGGCCTGCGGAGCCGGAGACCTATGGTTTCGGCGCCGAAAGCCGGAGATCGAGGGTTCAAATCCCTCCGGGCCCGCCAAAACCCTCTTTGATTTTTCAACATCAGCTCTAGTTTTCTAAGTAATGGGTTCATATTCACCTACAAAATCAATGCTATTTACCCATTCCTTGACCAGTAGCAGATTCATAAACAATGCAGATGTAACTTAGCCCCCCCTTTATGTCAAAATATTTGCGCAATCATAAAGTTTCAGTAGACTCTCAGCGAGGGAATTTTTGATTCCTTTCAACGATGGGTAGGTCAACGAATGACGCTTGGGATTTATTCCTAGCGACTGTTATCACGGGTGTTTCTTCAGCAGGAATACGAGTGAAGGTATCTTTGTCATGTCCAGAGATAGCGATACGAATACGGTGCCCCTTTTTGGTAAGCACAGAAGTTGGCAATAGTCCGAAGGTGAGTTCTGCTATCTCACTTGGTACTAGAGGCGTAGTGTCTTTTTTCTTGAACGAGTGATATGGTACCAAAAGGTTGTAAGGTGGGGGGTCTGTCGACACCTTGCGGTGGATTGCGCGTAGCTGGCCTTCAGTAATGTATATTACTCTGCCAGTTTCGTCTACGTCCTCGAGATAAACGAAGAATGCGCCGTCAGTGGCAGTTGAAGCCAAGTATAAGGTTATAATAGGATAGCCCGTAATCTCGGTGTCTTCGGTCAAGGGTAGGCTCGTATACGTGAGCAGTTTGTGGTCTTCTTCAGCACGGTTAGGATAAATGACTGCAGGTCCTCCTAGCTGTGTGTGCCATCGATTGGTTTTGCCTGTGGTTGCCTCAAAATTGACGGTATAAGTGTCCTCTCCTGATTTCGTTTTTGGTGGACTTTGAGATAATGTGTTGTTTTCTGATATATACCAACGTTGAGTAGTGCTCCCTACAGGTGGCCAGTCATTGGTTGTTTTCCACTTTTCTTCGCTCATGGTGTAGTATACTAATACTTTTTCCTTCATCACACCATTGTCGATGTCCTTTAGATAGTAGTCGAAGAAGCGTAGGCATTCCAGCCATTGCTCGGTCACACTTGGAGAAGGTGGCGTATCAGGTGGCCTATACTGGCTTGCATGATAGGCCGCGCCGTGACTCCAAGGTCCAATAACTGCCCTCTGAGGGTTGCTGTAAGTCAAGAAACGTTTGATCACACCGTCTGCTGTTCCAGCGTCAAGCCAACTGCCCCAAGAGTAGATGGCAACTTTTGAACGCTCAATATCTTCCTTAAAAGAGTGAACGCTAATATCATCTACAGAGGTTTTGAAATCACCAGATATGCGTATGTCGTCGCGATAATTGATTTCTTCGGCTAGACGGTAAACATCACCGTTATTTGCATGGGCTTGAATTGCCTCCTTTAATAAGCGGCGACTTTGGTCCGAATCCACTGGCTTGACTCCTTTGACCGCTAGACGACCCATCTTTAGCGCCCGCATGCCCTCTGATATGTGGAACCCTTTCGGAAGCTGCATCTTAGAAAGCGATGCTTCTTCCTCCTCAAACACTCGAATGAGGTGAGTCAACATCTCTTTAGCGCTGTTCTGATCACGTAGAAGGTCTCCGCGTGACCACCGCTTAACAAAGACCTGATTGAAGATTCCTCCTGGAAAAGCCTGATCAGCATAGAGGTCGAATTGGCTAAACCGTGGAATTACAGCCTTGACAGCAGGATGATTAGGCACTGCAAGCAATTCAGCTGTGACGCCGGCGTAAGAAATGCCGACTGACGCAACCTTTCCATTCGACCAAGGTTGGGACACAATCCAGTTAACTATGTCGCCCCCATCCATGATTTCGTCTCTAGCCCATGGATATGGCCATGTTCCAAATGATGCTCCCGTGCCTCGAACGTCGACAAGAACTATGGCGTAGCCGTAGCTTGTGAAAAATAGTAGAAATTTGTTAGGTTTTTGGAACCATCGGAATGGTATTCGAAATTCGTTGGCTCGCCAGTAACGGGTTTGAAGAATCAATGTAGGGATTTTTGCGTCTGGAGGCAAATTCTTAGGCAGCACGACATCAACCGCAATCTTCACACCATCACGCATTGTAATGTACAAGGACTTTATTTTCAAATCCTTGTATTGAGGCTCACTATAACCCTCATATCTACCAAAATCTGACACATATTCAGTGCGTTTCATAAATTTCGTCCAAGGTGCAATAATTATCATAACCTATTATGACTTTCGGAGAACTATTTTTGGCACTTGGGATTAATCTGGCAAAAGATAGTGCGGGGGAAGAGGTTTGAACCCGCTTTTATCCTGAAAGAATTGCCATCCATGAAACATATGCAACGATGCTGAACATGGGGAATTTAAACGTAGTGTTTGAATCTACGCGGGACCGCCAAAAATCTGTCCATGCCAAAACAGTTAAGGGTTACTATTGTTTGCTAAAAATTCCAACAGGGCAGCTCACTATAGATTTGCTGAACATTTGAATTTTTCTTTTGTTGAACAATAGATGAAGTCTGCTGCGGATTTTCTGCGCAAATTTTGCGGAATAAGACCCTTGGTTTCTGCAAAGGATTTAGCTTGCTGCTTCAAAGGCTTTTAGTAGTTCGTCTATGTCTTTTCCTATGTTTTCGCCTTGATAGCCGCCTTCCAACACAAAAAACGTAGGCTTACCTAATCCCGCAATTCTCTTCCCAATCTTCCTATAGCCCTTCTCAGTCAACCCAAGACTAGCCAAATCTCCCACATGCGTATCAAAACCAGCCGAAACAGCAACCAACTCAAAATTATCCGCATCAACCGAACTCAACGCTTTATCAAGCGTCTTTATGTGCACTTCGTCTCCGCAGTCAGGCGGCAAGGGAAAATTCAAACAATTCGTCTCAGAAACTACTCCCGTGCCTGGATAATTTGGGTGCCTATGCAAAGATACATAAGTCACCTTCTTATCGCCAAGAAAAATCTCCTGTGTCCCATTTCCATGATGCCCATCAATATCCAAAATCAACGTACGCCTATCCAAATACTTCACAGCTATTGCAATGTTGTTAAAATAGCAGAATCCCCGCGTGTACGCTCCAAGCGCAGCACCGTTTCTCCCAGCATGATGCCCCGGCGGACGCATAATTGAAAACCCTCCAACCTTAGCAGCGAGAATGGCGCCGCCAGCCGAAAACCTCGCAAACTCGTAAATATTATCATACGCGGGCGTGTCCGGATCCGCAACCAGACTCTTCTTAACATTCCAAACATAATCCGTATCATGCACCCTGAGCAAGTCATCCTCAGAAGCAGGCTCGGGCTCCAAAAACTCGTAACCCAACCCCTTCAAAGCCTCAGCCGCCTTCCTAACTCTTTCAGGTCCTTCTATGTGCCATTGTCCATAGCCTAAGCATTTTTCTGAAAAGATTATTTTTGTCTTCATGATTGTTTACGTCCATACCCTGATAAAGCGGTAATTTTCAAATTAAAATATAACTTCGCCTCTTAAAGGTTTAGAGAATTTAGAAAAAATGGAGAACGCGTTAATGGTTTCAGAAAACCCATTTGCTCAATTTCGCGTAGAATGCGAAACTGTTTTAGGAGACGCTTTCAAGAAGGTTTTTCCCGAAATTCAAATTGCAAATCTAGCATTAGAAAAGCCGCCAGTTCCAGAGTTTGGCCAACTGGCTTCTTCATTATGTTTTGAACTTGCTAAACAATTGGGCGAGAAGCCTCTTGCTTTGGCTGAGCGTTTAGTTGAAACCTTGGGCAAGTCAAAGTTTTCTTTAATTGAACGTGTTGTTCCTGCTGGAGGAGGCTACATAAACTTTCATGTGGATTTTGAGAAGTTTTCAGCCTTAACCATTGAATCAGCTAACCAGCTTGACGCAGAATATGGTTTTGTTAAAACTGAAACGCCTTTGAAAATTATTGTGGAGCACACGAGTGCCAACCCGCTGCATCCAATACATATTGGGCACGCCCGAAACCCCATGTTAGGAGACACCATTGCTAGACTGCTCAGCGCCAGAGGCCACACCGTTTCGCGTCATTACTACATAGATGATGTTGGACGACAATCCTCGGTAGTTGCATACGGTTACTTGAAGCTAGGCAAGACTAAGCTTGAGGGAAAATCTGACCATTACATAGGGCAAGTCTACACTATCACAAGCTGCATCGTGGAGATCAACCGCTTGAAGAAAGAACTTGAACGCGCTAAGATGGTTAACGCTGAAGACGAGATCATCAAAATCAACAGAGAACTAGACGAGTGGGTTTCAATAGCAGCAGATTTAAAGGGCAAACATCCGCAACTCTTCGAAGAACTCCTCGCAAAAATAAGCAAAGATGAAGACTCTGAAAGCGCGATCAGCAAGCTGAACCGAGCTTACGAAGCTGGAGACGAGAAAGTCAGACGACTCGTTAGAGAAGTCAGTCAATTGTGCTTGGACGGTTTCAGAGAAACGCTGAGCAGGATAGGGGTTTCTTATGATTCGTGGGATTGGGAAGGCGATTTCGTGTGGAACGGCAGCGTCGCAAGAGCCCTGCATAGCTTAGAAAAGTCGCCGTATGTTTATGAGGAAGGTGGAGTTTTAGAGTTTGACGCTGAAAAGGCTGTGAAGGCTCTGGATCTGAAGGCGAAACTTGGTTTGCGTGACGATTATGCTGTTCCGCCGTTGACGCTTGTGCGTGCAGATGGCACGACCCTTTACACGACAAGGGATGTGGCTTACCATTTGTGGAAGTTCGAACGGGCAGATAAGGTAATCAACGTTATAGGGATGGACCAAATGTTGGCTCAGTTGCAGTTGAAGATTGCTTTGTACGCTTTGGGCTACAGTAAGCTTGCGGACAATCTTGTTCACTTCGCATACAATCTTGTTACACTTCCTGGCTACAAGATGTCCAGCCGAAGGGGTCGCTACATTGCGTTCGACGAAGTGATGGACGAAGCGGTGTGGAGGGCTTTCGAAGAGGTTTCGAAGCGGTCTCCGCAGCTGTCAAAAGAGGAGAAACAGAAGATTGCAGAGTTTGTGGGCGTCGGCGCAGTACGCTACGCGCTCATAGAGGTTGACACTGGGAAAACCGTCATGTTCACATGGGACAGAGTTCTGAACTTCGAAACAAACAGTGCTCCCTACATTCAATACACACATGCGCGAGCCTGCAGCATCTTGCGCAAGGCTGGGAAGAAACCTGAAAATCCAGCTTACGAACTGTTAAAAGAGGAAATAGAGCACGGAATAGTTTTGGACTTGGCAAGCTTCCCCGATGTTTTCATTGAGGCAACAGAGTTTCTTAAGCCCAATCTTATTGCTGATTACGCAAATGGCTTAGCGGACAAGTTTAACACGTTTTATAATGCGTTGGCTGTGATAAAGGCTGAACCGCAAGGACTTAGCGATGCAAGACTTGCTTTGGTTGATGCTGTAAGGATTGTGTTGAGAAACGCGCTTAATCTAATTGGCATAGTTGCGCCTGAAAAAATGTAAAAGTTTAGGGTGCGCCTTTAATTATTGCAGCTGCTGTTCTTGTTCCTATTCTGTTTGCGCCAGCTTCAATCATGGCTACTGCATCAGCGTATGTCCTTATGCCGCCTGCCGCTTTAACACCCATGTTTTTGCCTACAGTTTGCCTCATCAACCTAACGTCTTCAACGGTTGCTCCTTTACCGAACAAGCCAGTTGAAGTTTTCACGAAGTCCGCTCCAGCATCTTTGGCAAGCTTACACGCAATTATCTTCTCTTCCATTGTTAAGTAATCAGTTTCAATGATGACTTTAACTATTACATCTTTAGACAAGCGTTTAACATCTACAACAGCTACTATATCCCGCTTTACAAACTCATAATCGCCAGATTTCAACGCACTCAAATTAATGACCATGTCCAATTCTTCCGCGCCATCCTCCACAGCTTTGACCGCTTCCAAAGCCTTTATTTCTAACAGAGAAACGCCAAACGGAAAACCCACCGTTGAGCAAACCTTAACATCCGAACCCTCCAACAGTTTTGCTGCGAATTTCACGTAAATAGGGTTAACAACAGCACATCGAAAACCATACTGAATTGCTTCTTGGCATAATTTTCCAATTTCACTTTTTGTGGTCACCGCCTTAACAAGTGTGGAATCTAGCAGTTTAGCCAACTCTTCCCTTGAAATCTTCAACATTTTCGCCTCTTAGCCTTACTTATCACATAGCATCCTTCCCATTTCAATCAATTCTATAGTTCAAGGGTTTAATGTTAAAATGTAAACTATTTCGTTCTCGCCTTTTCCATATAAATCTTTGAAAACTGCAGATTTCTGGAATCCTATTTTCTCGTAAAGCTTTCTAGCTGGCTCATTATCTTCTGCGGTAGTTACTAAAACTTTTCTTAAAACAAAACCATCTCTTTTAAAGAAGTTTTTTGCATCTTCTATTGAAGTTCTCAACAGTTTTTCTCCCAAACTCCTTCGCCTAAACTTTTCATCTATCCATAGTTCGTCAATCACGACTATTCCATGATGTCTCTCGCTTTCAACTCGCCAAAAGAGCCAGCCTGCAGAAACATCATCTGACTTCACAACTTTAATGTGATGATAATCAAAAAACGATTTCACATACCAACTAGCCTCTTCTCTCGTGTGATAAAGATGAGGCGAGCTATAGACCTCTATTAGCCTTTCCACATCATTTTCTATGGCGTCAGTTACTTGAATGTTCATAAACAACTATTAGTCTTCGAGGAAATTTAAGCTTCTCAGCTATCCTAGCAACTTTTCTTTGCAGTTTCCTCGAATTTTTATGTTCTTAACAGTAAAAAAGTGATCTTTCCTGGCTTTTCAGAGAAGTTTCTTAGGAACGTCCTAACCTGGTTATGAGTGAACTAACCATTATTGGCAGGATTAGTGAAGCATCACCCTCAATCATAATCCGCTCAGCCTTTTCATTTATCTTGCCCCATGAAACCGCTTCTCGGGGTCTTGCGCCAGATAAGCTGCCATCCCACTCTACGGCGGTGCTAATGTATACAGCGTAGTTTAATCCTTCCCTAAACTGGTTCCACCAAAGCGTGTGATGCTTTGATATGCCGCCGCCCATTGTTAAGGCGCCTGTCTTTTTCGCAGTGAACACACAATCGTTGAGTTCTCCGGAATCCTTTAGCAAATTAACTTTGAAGTCATGATCTTGTGAAAAAAACCATAACTGGTATCCTACGGCACCGTCTGTGATGCCAGGTACGTAAACAGGTATGTTGTTTTTGGCTGCCCAGTAGAGGATAGAGCTTTCGCTGCAGATTCTCTTTCCTATTTCTCGGCACAGTTGGCTAGATGAAACTTCCTTTACGCCTTCTTTCCACAAACTTTGAAGTAGCACTTGCATTTTCTGTTCGATTATTATCCCATAGCTCTCGTTCGGAACCAGAACATTTCCCAAGCGGTTTATGCCCTTTTTACGAAGTTTAGCATCATCCATTTGGAATGAACCTTTGTAATAGTCTTTCCAGCTTCTGGCAATATCGTGGTCAAGGGTTCCGCAAGCTGTAATTATAACGTCAACAAGTTTCCGTTTTGCAAGTTCCTTTAAGGCACTTCTGGTTCCTGTAGCCACAAGGTTTCCAGTAAAAGAAAGAAACTTTACACAGTCCCTATCCTTAATCATATTCTCCAAGATTCTTACACCCAAAGCCAGCTTTCCCGCCGTGAAACCCCAAGCTTTTTCCATCTGCAAAACAAGGTCGTCAACGGACATGCCCTCAAAAAGCATGTAATCTTCAACAACATCTTTCAGCATTAAACACTCCTCCATCAGTAATGACAAATTGTTAATGTTAAGATAAATAGATGTCGAACCTAAACTGCCTCGAAACTCTTAGAATGTTAAGAATTTTTAGCTTTTGCTCCAAGGCTTAAGAACTTTGATCTATCGGTTAGTCGGTTAGGTATGCTATGATTTTGCTGTATATGTCTCTGTTTCTAAAGTCTTCGTAGCCTGCGTAAATACTTGGGTTATCATTCACTTCCACCACAATATAATCGCCGTTAATTTCTTTGATGTCTACTCCGTAAAGTCCATGTCCAACTAGTTCGCATGCTTTCAACGCTGTTTCTTTCAGTTTTGCTGGTGCGTTTTCTCTCTTAAGTGAGATTGTTCTACCCCAAACGAAGCTAGGCTTGCCTCTCCGTTTTGCGCCGTGTTTCCATCTGCCTTTAGGCACCATGTACTTGCAAACATACAAGACCT
>CAZNJT010000054.1:0-10516 GCA_964573475.1 uncultured Candidatus Bathyarchaeia archaeon
CCACAATGGCAAGAGCTGAGGGCATAGCTGGACGCATAGCCACGCCATGAACAATAACGCCTGGTTTTCCAATTGTGTTAACAACTTCTGGAACAATGTCTGAAACTCCAACACTTGTCCCACCACTGGTCATTATCACATCAGCCATTTCAAAGCCTATTTTCAATTTTCCAAGAATCTCATCCTCGTCATCCTTTACAATGCCCAAATCTACAGGTTCAGCGTCTAATTCACGGCATAAAGCTGAAAGAATAAGCCTATTAACCTCGAAAATTTGGTCTTCTCCTAGTTTGCCGCCTATTTCTACGAGTTCGTTTCCCGTGGCTAAAATGGCGATTTTAGGCCTTTCGACAACCTTAACCTCTGCGATTCCCAAGGCGGCTATTAATCCTAAATGGTGAGGTTTTAAACGAGTTCTAGCTTTTGCAGCAACCTCTCCTTTTCGAACATCCTCACTTTTTTTCGAAATGTTCTCACCCGGCGTTACTGAAACCCAAACTTCAACTTCGCCATTTATTGGTTTGATGTTTTCAAGCATTACAACGGCGTTTGCACCTTTTGGAATGGGATTTCCAGTCCACACTTGTTTTGCCTGCTTGCCGCCTATTTCTTCATCATCCTCTGTAATTCGGAGGGTTTTTGACTTAAACTGTGATGTCTCAAAGGTATCTTCGGCTCTAACGGCATATCCGTCAACGGCTGATCTGTCAAATCTTGGCAAATTCTCTCTCGCAATGATGTCCTCTGCCAGAACACGATTCAAAGCTGAATGTAAAGGAACAACAACTGCCTTCAACTTCTTAATTCGCAGTGTGTTAAAAAACATTTGTAATGCTTCGTCAACTGGTGTTAGTTTTTGAAATCCCTTTAGTCGCACCAAAGCGCGTACCCATAAACAGCACCGCAGACTTCATAAAAAACGTATCGAATTAAAGCGACACTTTAGCTTTTAAGTTCCTTTTGCACAATGTCTCGCATTTTAATGGCATCCGCATCTAGGATTGGGCTTTCACTGATAATAACGGGCTTCAGTTTAAACTCAGCTATAACTTTTGCAAGCATCATGAAATCTGGTCCATAATCCGCTTCGTCAATTGTATGATGACGCTTTTCACCCTTATCCGTGAATTCAATCTTTGTAAAGTGGCAATGCATGTTTTTAACGGCTTCTGTTCCAAGTCGATTTTCAATTTCCACAATAACTTTGCGGAAATCATCAACTGTTTTGAAACGCCCTCTATCTCTTGCGTGTAAATGTGCCCAATCAACTACTAGCTGCGTCCGTTCAACTTCTTCACATAAACTTAAAACTTCATCTAGGCTTCCAAGCTGGGAAGGCTTACCCATTGTTTCAGGACCAATTTTAACATTTTTGATTCCTAATGCCCTAATAACCTGAACAACTTCTTTCAAGGCTTCTAGGCAGTTAGTGAAGGCCTCTTTTTGTGGTCTTTTACCGTAGAATCCCGAATGAAAAACCACGACGTATGCTTTCATCCATTCCGCTGCGGTTGCGCATGCGATTAGGCGTTGTTTGCTTGCTTCGATTACGTCTTTTTCACCGCAGAAATTTATGAAATATGAACCGTGGAGACTAATCCAAACGTCGTTTTCTTCGGCTTTCAAACCGAGTTTTTCAGCATCTTCCCTCTTTATTTGTGGTTTTGCACCCCAACGAACCGCTTGATACTCGAAGGCGTCAAGGCCCTCCTCTCTTAAAAGTCTGGGAACATCTGTCAAAGCCGCTTTCATTGCTTTAAACCATGGAGGAACACCAGCTGGACCAAATCTGAGGTGGTCAGCCATTAAAGCTCCCTTAACCTCTGCTTTTCCTATATCGATAACTTTTTCGTACATATTCTCCGTAAAATAGGGCTACTAGGGCGGAAACCCAAGCCGCAATGTTTTGAAAAACCAAATATTTTCCAACATTGTCTAAATCAACCAAGGGCTTAATTATAGTTCCAAGACTTAAAGCGAAGTCTCTGAAGCCCGGCGCAGCCGATAATAGAGCATTGTTTATGGGTGAAAAAATTCGGCCGATAGGCGCTAAAGCCTCTGCGGTGCCTTCCACAAAGTTAAGTAGTGAAGGACTGTTTTGGTAGGCATTTGATATTGTTTGATGAATTAGTTTGGGATACGCTAAAAGGGAAACTATGAGAATGAATGCCGAAAAAACTAGGAATACAGTTAAAGCGCTTTTTATGGTGGCTCTTGCGAAATGTATTTTTTGCCAGAGATATGCAACACCCCTAACTCTTAATAACCCTGACTTTATTTTGCCAAAGAATTTCTTTACAGCGTGGCTCATTTTTGATGTTAGCTTCCCAACTTCTTTTGACTTTAATTCTTTCCCTCGTTTAGAAACGGGTCTGACTTTTTCTCTACCCACTTCATGAGGTTTTACAGCAACATGTCTTGTTAAATATGTCCAGCTGAATAGGAGCGTGATTATAACAGCTATAGGGACTAAATGAAATAATGGGCTAATCGATATAGTTATGATCCAATTAGTTCCGGGAAACTGGATACTCCATTGCAGTAATGTCGTATCTTTGACGCCGAGGTTTATGGCGTAGAGGACAATGAAATACTCAGTTAATGCTGTTATGATTAGGAATAGAATTATTGCCGCTAATCCTTTCAATGTTGTCCAGCGGATCACTAGACGTTTTGGAGGTTTCTGGATTGACAAATGGTCCACCTTTGGCGTTATGCTTTTTACGTTTATGTTGTGCTTTGGAATATGGAGATTCTTATTAATAACTGTCACGTAAAGGTGATGGTTCAGAAAAATGTTTCTATGCACGCTCAACCGCTATGCCGTTTGCAGTTTTCGTTATTTTGACCGCAATGTCTTCGCCTTTCGTCCAGCCAAGGGCTTCGTATAACTCTTTGTTGATGTGCAGAAAACCGTATTTGTTGATTTTGGCTTTGAATTCAGATTTGGGCTTTGTTTTTTCTTCAACTATTTCGGCAGCTTTTTGGTCAGGTGTCTTACCCTTAGTCTTCTTTTCAAGAGCTTTATACGTTTTCTCTGGCAACGGAATTTTTCTATTTGCCTTTGCCGTATCCTCGTTGTGCGCCTTACCTTCTTTTTGGACTAAACTTTGCATTTTTTCTAAAGGAATAGACCTGCCCAGCTAACCAAAACAGAAGCAGCAATGTCAAGCTTCCTCAACCCGTTGAAGACAGAAATGCTATTTCTAACATGCAGAACCTAAATCTGTTTTTTTGTCCATTTCAAGGGCATTAGCGCGCAGTTTAATCGAGTGGTGTGGACTTTACTGAGTGTTGTCGTTTGCGTCACTAACGTATGGTGAAACGCCTATTCCACCGTAGAGCGCGTGCGCGGCATAGACGCTGATGAGGGCAAATTGAAGAACACGTAGGCTTCGTCCACTCCGCCTTTTGCTGAAACAACTGTGACATTAACCCATGCATAGCCGTCTCCCGTGATTCTTATTTGCCATTGAGCGTTCACAGCTTTGTTGCCTTTTATGACTGTAAAAGAGACTGTTTGATTCCCATTCACTAATTCAACATTTCCAGAAAAGGAAAGTGTAACATTGACTGGTTTGTTTGTGTGAGTCTGTATCGCCTGCAAAGTCGCAGTGTCAAGAAAGCCTACGTTAGCTATTGTTGCAGAGATGTTGAACAATCCCTCTTTCCCAACACCATTCTCCTGTGCGGCTTCCAATTGAGTGATTTCGATTTTCGGTGTGATTTCAGCCAAATCTATTAGCATGGATAACACTTTCAGAGCCCGCTGTTCAATCTCGCTTTCTGGAGGATTGTATAACCGAAAAACCCAAGTGCCCCCGATCTGCACGTTGCCCAGTTGTGGGTGGCTAAAGTTCTGCCAAGGCACGTTCACGTCCGGGTAGTCTTTTTCGAATTGTGTTCCTCCGCCTGGGTAAAAGCCTTGGCCAAAGAGTTCCATTATGAAGTCAATGGCGCTTTGAGTGCCATAAATCCAATCGTCAGAGGTTCCATGACATCCGCCTATGAAGTGGTATGCGTAGCCTGTGAGTTTCTCATATTTTGTTTTTAACGTTGTGTAAAGCGTGTCGTCAGGCGATGGGGTTGATGTGTACGCCCAAGGGTAGATTAGGCAGTTGGCGCCAGAGTGTGTTTCATAGGCGGTGGCAATGTTTGGGTGAGACAACACGAAGTCTCTTACAGTGGCTGTTTCAGGTTCTGAGAAGGGATATTGACCATGTCCTGAGTAATTGAGCCAGCCTACTGGATAATTCCTGTTTAGATCCACGCCGCCTATCCAGTCTTCATTACAAAGCCCGTCGAGGTCATTGTCAATTCCTTCCAGCCAATAGTCCCAGTTGTTTGTGGTTTCGTTCCATTTGCGCATATCAGTAATTCTGCCGTCGCCGTTAATGTCTTCTCCTGGGTCTTCGTCCAATAATCCGTCACCGTCTTCGTCCATTGGTCTGGAGTTGACCCTTTGGTCCAGTCCTTTTAGGGTCCAATCATTCCCATCCACATTAACACACGGGATTACGTAAATTGTTTTTTCGTCCAGAATTTGTGTGACATTTTCGTTAACGCCGTAATTTATGAGAAGGTACCAGATGTAATAGAGAGCAATTTCTTTTCCGATAACCTCGTTGCCGTGGTGAGGGCCAACATAGAGCATTGCGGGTTTTGTGAGGGCTGCCCCAGTCAATTGGTTCGTGATTTCTGCCGCCCAGATTTGTTTGCCTTCATAACTGTGCCCTATTACGTATGTTTGTATAAGCATTGGGTATGTAGATTGCAGAGTTTGCAGTATGGAGATCGTTTCGTTTGAAGTGTGGTATTTTTGAAAGTCGATTTCGCCTAAAACTTGATAGGTTAGAAAGTTAATTCTTGAAGAAGCAGATTGCGTCGTATATTGAGATGAGGTTTTAAGGTCGAAGACAGAAGGTACTGTGAAAGCCAGTAGAAACATTAAGCTTGAAACAACGAGTTTGTGCACTTCCTTCTGCCCAATTAACAAATGGTGTTGTTGAAAAATAAATCTTTTGGATTGCGATGAATGATAGCGTGCACTGCGAAAAGAAATGCCAAGTGTGTTTTTGCCGATTGGCCCTATCATTGAGACATCTTTGATGTTGATTATTCCGTCGGCACACGCGAGCGCTCCCATGTACTACCCAAACTGTGACCTAGACGGAGACGGCGTAATAGACATTTTCGATGTGACTACAGCCTGCATAACCTACGGGCAAAAATACCCATAATAGGCACGTTCGGATCTGTTTTTTCAAGATTTTTCCGTTTGGTTGAACCCAAGCGCGCGCTAGAGTATAGACAAAATGGACAATCAACAAGCTGAAAGTATACAAACGTCTCCGCCCGTGGGGGTTAAAGTTTGACAGTTAACGCTTCCACTAATCCTTTTTTAAACTCCTTAACATTTTTATTGGAGCGTCCATAAGGCAAGGCAATGACGCGGTAGGGAAAATTTAAACTCAAAAATTTCTTAATTACCTTAAAACTTGTCTTTCCAATAAAAATAGCCTCTTTAAAATTCAGCAACTGCAACTCTTCGTTAAGATATTTTGCACAATAATTAATCGCTTCTTCTTTTTCCCTCTTCGAAAGCTTGTTTATTGGGCATTTAACCATGTCTATGAGGTAAAATCCGCTTTCTTTAAATTTCTGAAGGAACTGTTCTTTCGTGGTGATTTTTTCTTTGAATAAAATTGGAATCATATAATATCCAAGCCCGCCGTATGCAATCTTTTCACAAGCATAAAAGTAAGCCATCCTATCATTTGTAAAAGCCCATGGAGGAGATTCAGCCACAAATAAAATCTTAATGGTCTCTGGAACGCACTTCACATTCATTTTGAGAGTTTCATTTCGCACATATATGTGCTCTTTGCTTTCAAATAAGGGACACCACGAACAGTATTTGTTACTTAATACATGTAAAATAATATTCATGGTGTCAGGCTCTTTTTTTAGACATGTTTTTCACCACTTAATACGAGTTTAGCGCTTAACAATGATGTCGCCTGACTGCAACTCTTTGACTATCTGCCAATCCGCTTGCAAGTAACTTAGTAGTTGCGCCTCAGTTATTTGCTCAAAGGTTTCGTTACAGTCTCCGCTGTTTGTTTGCGTTCGCCTACGTTTTTGTGCAATAAGGCTCCGCAAAGTTTTAATCTGCTTACTTGTTGTTTTCGCTTTCTTTAAGGCAAACATTGTTGTTATTTGCTGTTCAGTTATACCCATGTTTTTGGCTAATTCAATCAACACCTGCTTTTTGACTATGTTTTGAACATCTCCTTCGCTCACAAGTTTATTAAAAAACGTGACTGTGGATTTTACATGCTGATTTTAACTCTGAATTATTAAGCCTTAAACCCTTTATTTTTAGACATCAAGTAGAATTTCTGAATGTGGTATGGCTGTGTAAGGTTATGGAAGATTTTGTTCCTAAAAGAGTTTTCACGTTGATTTGAAATGCGTAGCTGGTGGAGATGGAATATGTGAATTTGGAGTTAAGCCAAGAATTTAGGCGATGCAACACGCGTTTATTTTTATCGTTACGACAAAGGAAATTCGTGTCCGCATTTTGGGCACTTAGCCATTCTGCATTGTACAAGAGATGGACAACCCGAACAGGCAAATGCTCTGCCATATGTTATGTCGAAGGCGAAACCGCACTTAGGACATTTCACTGTATGTTTCGATTGCGAACCCATTCTTTTTCTCTTTCTCCAAAACAACCATTGAGCGAAATTTTAAAAACCTTTCTGGAAATACTTAACCAATTTAATGCGGAAATTTTAACAACTTTAAAAACAATTAAATATCGTGACTCAGTTTATATGAAAAAGTGTCTACTAAGAACGAATTAGTCTGGGAAGAGAATGCTGAAAACGGATAAAATGCAACGATTAGAACTTTACAAGGACCACAATACGCAAGTCCTTTTAAATAAATTTTTAAGCGGTGAAATAAGCGAACTTGAACCTGTTTATGATCCTAAGCTTGGTTATCGCTATCCGACTGTTGAAACGATTGTTGGTGACGCTTCAAGTGCGGAGACATTCTTGAACAGGCTTCACGCGGCTGGTATACTGGAAAGAAGACTTTATGACAAAATTATTTATTGCTCAAAATGTGGTTCCGCAAACATTTCTATTCACCATTGTTGTCCATACTGCAAATCATTTGACGTCCAAAGAAGCGCTCTAATTGAGCATGTTAAATGCGGTTATATGGATGTTGAAGAGAACTTCAGGAAAGGAAACAAGCTTGCTTGCCCAAAATGTCGCGAGGAATTGAAAAAGCTTGACGTTGATTATAGAAAGGCTGGAATGTGGTGCACTTGTAAGGATTGTGGCAAAAGTTTCGATATTCCTGTCGCTGCGCATTTCTGCAGAGACTGCCATACAAACTTCATATTTGAAGACGCCGTGATTAAAGACGTTTACGCTTACAAGCTGAGAGAAGAGGCAAAGGAAGAGGCTGCCGTAGGCTGGATGGTAATTGCTCCAATAAGAGATTTCCTTGCATGGTATGGGTTTGAAGTGAAAAGCCCAGCTTTTATAAAAGGTAAATCTGGAGCAAACCACATGTTCGACATTGCAGCCTACAAAGGAGAGGAAAAAGCCGCGCGAAAAGTAACTGTGATTGACTTAGCAACATCCACCGAAAACGCGGTGTCAGAACAACCAGTAATTGCGCTTTTTGCTAAAATATATGACGTTTCTCCAGAAAAAGCCTACTTGATAGCGATTCCTAAAATGAGTGAAAACGGGAAAAAAATGGCGGAATTATATAGCATCAAAATAATAGAGGCTAAAAACCAAAAAGAAGCAATAAAAGAATTGAAGGGTAAGCTGCTTAAGAAATAGAGCAAATAAGAGTATTTTTCAGCTTAATGTTCTGCAAACACCGCCACATTTCCTTTCTCCGTTACAACTTTGACTACGAAGTTTTCCATTGACAAACTTATATTCAATCTAACGTATGTTATGTTTTCCCCTGAATTCACAAATAGGTTGATATCGTAACGTCGATGGTTTGTGGCGTTGTTGACCCATAAGGAGATTAGATGAGAAGTTAAGGCTCCATCATTTTTGAACGAGAAACGCGCCCTATCGATTACCACTCTTACGCCGAGAAAATCGATGTCGATGGTTGTGCTTGTGCTGTCTGGACCTTGATCGACGAGCTGTACATAAATTGTACCGTTGTTCCACACGTAGCTACGCCAACTGGTCGTAAGGTTCACGGCATAGTAATCCCAGCCTGTTGTTGGCATGTGACCTGTTGTCGAGTTGAAACCGAAATCGCTGTATGTTGTTCCTGTCCAATTATAGGCTTTGAAATACCATTTTTCGCCACCGTCACTTGCTCTATACCTCAGTTGGATTTCAACAGTTTGGATATATGCTAAGGGATATTTAGAAAGGTCAATCACATAAAAACCCGTGATGCCAAGCCTGTTTTCGATTTTGTAAAGCTTTATTTGGTTTATTTTCTGCAGGTACTGTGAAATAGTTGATTTTAGTCCTGTGATCTTGATTTTGGCGTTCCCGTTTGAAGTATAAAATTGTGGGTTGATGTTGATGCTGAGCAATTTAGTTTCGTTTGATCCACTGGATGTGTATGCTAAGTATCCTTCTCCGCTGTTTACGTATGCTGATGAGGAGTAGTTCCAAACTTGGATTGTTACGCTTACGTTGGCAATGTTGTATTCGCTTACGACTGTGAAGTTTAGCTGTCCAGGAACCGTTGTTGGCATGTTTGAGAAAGTGTATTCTGTTGAGACAGTGTATTGGTTGTAGTATGTTGTTTTAAACTCTATCCAGTCGGCTTTAAAATCAAACTGCGAAGTGGTGGTTTTTACACCTTTCACTTTGATTTTCCAATTGCCCGAGCCATCTCGGAAATGAGTTGAATTTGTTGTTATGGTTTGGGTTCTCATTTCATCGGTGTTGGCTGTAGAGCTTGAGATGTAGCTGGCATATCCGTTGCCTGAAGCGGGATATCCGCCTAACGTGTAGTTGTAGACCTGAATGGTGACTGTTACTGAGCCTATAGTCCATGCTGAATCAATTGTCCACTCAAGTTGAGTCCACGGCTCTGTGTTGGTTGAGCCTGTGAACTCCACTTGTGATACGTATTGTTTAGCCAGTTTGACGGCAACGATTCTCGCATCTCTTATATTGGCAGCGTAGCTTGCGCTGGTTGTTCTGTAAGCGATTTTGAGTGTGTGGGAAGTGGCAGAAAGAGAAGCGTTTACCATCGCTGCAAAAGTTAGATAGTCGGTGGTGGCAGATAATCCGGCTTGCCAATACCCGTATTCAGTTCCGTCGATGGTTAAATTTACCGCTGGTTGATAGCCGTTTGTCGCGGTATTCAAGTTTATTTTGGCCGTAGCCACGATTAAATAGCTTCCAGCAGCGCTTGGAGTG
The DNA here is from genome assembly GCA_964573475.1 of uncultured Candidatus Bathyarchaeia archaeon. Lineage (GTDB taxonomy): Archaea > Thermoproteota > Bathyarchaeia > Bathyarchaeales > Bathycorpusculaceae > CAVZKK01. The sequence continues at coordinate 9,438 of CAZNJT010000054.1, forward strand.
AAAGTTAAGGCTGTTTTGTCTACCCAATTGGTGGAGCTTGTAGTGGACACTCCTTCGCTTCCGCCAGTCTGATAATCGTAGTAATCGCTTAATCGCACAGCGGTTATTCTTGCTCGCCGAATGTACATTGTTCCAAACCCCCCTCTACTTGCTTGAATTTTTATCGTGTGAGATGCAGCAGATAGGGTGGTCACGTTATGGGCTGCGAAAACCTCATAGTCAGTGGTTGTTTCGCCTTCAGTTATCATCTCGTCTTTTGCCACGCCGTCAATCTGTAGCCTCGTATAAATGCTATTTGAGGTTGACGCTGCCTCTACTTCAGCAGTTGCGAGTATTAGGTAGACTCCTGCCGTGGACGGAGTAAAGGTTCTTGTGACAATGTCTACGTAGGTTCCTGAAGTCACTGTTTGTTCGTTTTCGGCCTCATTGTTTTCAAAGCCTGAGAGTTTTAAAGTCATGATTCGTGCTCTTCGAATTGTAACTGTTTGTGCGGAATTCTGTGATGAATATTGTATTCTTATCGTGTGAGAGCCACTGCCAAGGTTGATTACCTTGCTCGTGAAGAATGATTCCCACATGTTGGCTTCGTCGGGTTGCCATGTTGGATTTGCGTAAGTGGTTCCATCGATAGTCATTCGAACACGAACATCGTATGCGTTGGAGCTTCCCCTCAACTCTGCAGAAGCAATTACTAAGTAGTACCCAGTCAAGCTTGGGGTGAAAGTTAAGATTACTTTATCGGAATATGTGGCACTGTTTGAGGAAGATCCACCGTCACTGGAATTGTAATATTGAAGTTTATAAGTGGTGTTTTCGTAACTTCTAAAAGTCATGTAAACGCCGTTATTTGAGATCAAGTCTCCGGTTGCGCCAGAAACAAGGGTCGTGCTTCCAAGCAAATTATAGCCCAAAGGATTGTATGCCATTGTTGAGGATGCTGTCCCAATGCTTCTCGCAATAAAGTAATTTGAGTCAACGGTCTGAACGCTGCCGGGAACAGTGCCAGAAAGGTAGGTTCCATATAAAACACTGTATCCGTTTGGGTAATAGATGGGTGTTGCCAAAGCTTCTGAGAATCG
>CAZNJT010000055.1:0-10373 GCA_964573475.1 uncultured Candidatus Bathyarchaeia archaeon
CTGCTTTTTGAGATCCTTCAGCTTTTTCTTCCTCAAATTTTGCTCTACTTCGAACACCGAGCACACTAAAGCACATTGACCAATGTCTCTAAAGCCTGTTAGTTCTCTGCAGCCTCAGAAAAAGAACAGTAATGTTTTTAAAGTATGTCAATAATGCCATAATGCCTTTCGGTGGTTAAAATATGCCTACAAGTAAGAAAGAGAAAGCTGCAGGTTTGGAACAGCATAAACAATTGCAAAGAGCTAAGGAAATGAAAAGGAAACAGCGAAAGCAGGTTGCGCTCCCTACAAAGCATACTAAAGGCAAAAAATAGTCAATTAAACAACATACAAAGACCGCAATAGTCTACCTCTTTTTCAACCTCTTTGTTCTCTCAAGCCTCTCTGTTGTCGAATTACTTCTCAATTTTTGGATATTTTCCAAAAAGGAAAGAAAATCGAGTTGTAACCCCGATAATTTAAACCGATATTTGAACATATCTTAGGCTATCATTAGGATATGCATTTGCCGGTTATTTGTGTCTTTAATTCTGAGCGAATACTGAGTAATGAGGCTGTTGCTATAATCTGCGTTACAGAAACATAAAATATTACTGCAATGAAAGGTGGCTTTAACTCCATTAGTAAGCCGTACAATGCGCCGCTGATGAGGAAGCCGACACCGTAGGCTGTGTTAAATATGCCGTAGGCCGTGCCCCTCGAAGAAATTGGTGTGAGTTCTGAAACTGCTGCTCGATAAATTGACTCCTGCGTTCCAAGCACCAAGCCGAAGACTATAGCAGCAGCTATAAGCGTTGAAAGTTCGGCACCAACCATGGTAAGTAATGGTGGGAACAAGGAAAGCAGAAACGGCATGACTAGAAATCCGATCCCAAACTTGTCGTAGGCATAACCAGCAATTAATGCCATTGGCGCATCCACACCCTGAATAAGCACGTAGATTAGAGGCACAATCCACTGCTGAGTTGGCTGAAGAATTTCTGAGGCCTTATACAGTATAAGCGTGTACGGTATAAGCCCAACAGTATTTAACAGAACGGCAAAAGTGTAAATATAGAAGGGTCTTGCTAGTTTCTCCCTTTTCCCTTCAATCTTTTGCGGTTCAATGACAATTGTTTTAGAGCCTATTCTCTTATGGGTGTAGGCTAAAACCACTAAAAGCACTAGGAAAGGCAAGAAAAGAAAGCTGAAAGTAAAACTATAATTGTTGGTGGAAAGCATTAAAAAAGCTACCATTAAAGGTCCAAGGATAGCACCTATCTGGTCCAAAAGTTCATGGATACCAAAGGCTTTGCCAGCTCCTACATCCTTGCTTATAATTGATAATACTGTATCTCTGGAAGGAGACCTGAAAGCCTTCCCAAACCTTTCCAGCAAAACAAGGATCACCGCTATTCCCAAGCCTAGGGGAAGTCCCAAAAGTGGAATTGAAACGATTAGACCGTAGCCTAAGAATATGAAGAGCCAGTAAGCACGGGTCGTGTCAGCTAAAAATCCGCTAACAAGCCTTACAGCATAACCCAGAAAATCGCCTAATCCACCAACCAAACCCACAATTAATGCTGTAGCTCCTAAAAACTCAAGATAGCTAGGAACTATGCCCCTAGAGCCTTCATAAACAACGTCGCCCATCAAACTTACAATTCCAAGAAGAAGAATGCCAAAATAGGCATTTTTACGGCTGTTTGAACTTGCCTCTTGGTGCATTCTTACCGCCGACTAGGGTTATTCAATCGTTTCGCTACTGTTTCGTTTATTTCGTAAAACGTGAGATTGCCTTTGCATGCTTTTCTAAGGATTTTCTAAAGGCTTCCGAGGCGTCTTTTTCAAGCCAGTTCAAATAGGCTAGACTTACCACGATTATGTCTGCTATGTCCACTTCTATGTCTCTGCCGAGCCTTCCTTCCCCAATGTATTTTTCTGCAACCTGTCCCACTTGTTCTGCTAGAAGAGTAATGAAGAAACTAGACGTGAAAACTTCCTTTTTATGGGCGGCATAAGAAACTTTCTTTACCGTTTCTTGAGCTTCTTTTAGCATTTACTTCAAACCTTTTCTTTTTTCTGATAATCTTAAACTGTTTTGATATATAACTGGTTAAACTAAGGAATCATTAAACTTAAGCTTATTTGGTTTGCTACAGCATAAGCAGATATAGAGCAAGGATTCAACTAGCGAAAGCTTTTATTAAAGTTCAAAACTTACTTTGGCAATACCCTTAAAAGATGATGCAATATGGCTTTGCAGAAAGGTGACTTCATACTGATAGATTATATTGCTAAAGTGAAAGAAACAAGCGAAACCTTTGACACGACCATTGAAGAAACAGCCAAAAAAGAACGCTTATACAAAGAAGGCGAAATCTACGAACCAAAACTAGTAGTGATAGGAGAAGGGTGGGTTCTTAAAGCGTTAGACGAAACCCTAGCAACAATGGAAATTGGCAAAACAACTCCCGTTGAAATACCGCCAGAAAAAGCCTTTGGAGAAAGAGACCCTGAAAAGGTTAAACGCGTTTCACTAAAACATTTAACCGCTAAAGGAATAACCCCAACTCTTGGGATGCGCATTGAATATGATAGTAAAATGGCTACCGTTCGAGCAGCAGGTGCTGGGCGTGTCTTACTGGATTTTAATCCTCCTTTAGCCGGAAAAACGCTAGTTTATGAAGTGACAGTCCAAAAGAAACTCGAAACAATAAAAGAAAAAATTGCGACGCTTATCCACCGCAGGATATCAGCTGTAGAAGAAACCAAATTTAAATTTGCAGCTAAAGAGAAAACTGTTAATATAGAAATGCCTGAAGAAGCCTTCTACTTAGAGGGAATTCAAGTGGCGAAAAGAGGCATAGCCATGGATATACAAAAATTTTTCCCAAAAATAATCACTGTTAAATTCATTGAAACTTTTAAAGCTGAACCTAAAACAGAAACTAAAACTTAGCTCTATGTAACTTCTGTTATTTTTGCAAGCTTTTCGCAAAATTCTCGGTTTAATTTCAGCTTTTTGAGGATTGTGTATCTTTCGGGTCTTATGGTTGCAGCCATCTCTAGCGCTTTTATTACATCTTCTTTTTCTACGCTAAGATCACAAGCATCTGTTGGCGCGCCTAACTTCTGCAAAGTATCTTTTATACGTCTCCAGTTTGCTCTATGGAGATAAGCCATAATTATTGTTCCAACACCGCATTGTTCGCCATGCATGGCATGGTTAGGCTTAATCATGTCAAGGGCGTGGCTAAACAAATGCTCTGAACCGCTACATGGGCGGCTGCTTCCAGCAATGCTCATGGATACGCCGCAACTTATCAAGGCTTCTAGAAGCACCCGCAACCCCTCCTCATTTCCTGGCCTAATCAGTTCAGCGTTTTGCATTACAAGTTTAGCGCTCATGAAAGCTAGACTTGCAGCGTACCCCCCATAATACTCATTTATTTCCTCATGCGCCAATTTCCAGTCTCTCACAGCTGTGAATTTTGCGATTACGTCTCCACAACCGCTTACGGTGAAGCGCCAAGGCGCTTGCATTATTATGTTTGTGTCTGCTATGATGGCTATGGGTGCTTGAGCCATGATAGAATATGGTTTTTCAAAGCCCTTGACAGAAGATAGGGGGCTCGCAATTCCATCATGAGAAGCTGTTGTTGGAACGCTTATAAACGGGATTTCTTGGCGAGCAGAGCTCAACTTTGCGACATCTATCTTTGTTCCACCGCCTACCCCAAAAACAACTTGCGGCTTTAAGGTCCTTATTTTTTCTTCAACAGCTTCCACATTTTCAACCGTTGCTGATTCAACAAGAAAAGTGTTAACTTCCAACCCTTCTTCTTCAAGTAGCGCCTTAACAGTTTTTCCAGCAACATCATAAGTTTTTGAACCCGCAACTATAAGCGCAGATTTCGTAAATCCCAATCTTAGCGAGATTTCAGGAACACACTCTATCGTTCCATTTCCAACCATCACTTCCCTCGGAAGCTGCATCCAATGATGTTTTAGAGGCAAATCAACCACTATTCAACTTTATAGTCTTCTTTAATTTCGTAGCAATGTGTGTTTAAACCTTTTTAAACTCAGCAATTCCTGATTAAAACTGTTGTTTTATTTTACTGTTACAGAACCGTAATATTAATAAATGTCATGGTTATGATTACATGATGCTACTTCCTGGTGAAGTAAACTCGCGATGCATTTAGATTTTGGGAGAAAAATAAAATGATGAATAATGATGCAGTTGATCGATTAGTGTTAAAGGGAACAACAACCATCGGCGTCGTATGTAAAGACGGCATCATATTGGCTTCAGACACCCGTGTAACCATGGGTTTCTACGTAGCCCACAAACATGGGAAAAAAATATACAAAATAGATGATCACTTGGCTATGACTATTGCTGGATCGCTTGCTGATGCGCAGAGGACAGTCGATATATTAACGGCAAACGCACAGCTTTACAAACTGAGCATGGGTAGGCCTCTGTCTATAAGTTCGGCGGCAAGACTAATCGCAAATCTTTTGTTTTCATCTAGATTCGCGACACAAGTTCTAGTGGGTGGCGTAGATGACACCGGACCACACGTTTTCTCAATAGACCCATTAGGCAGTTTGACAGAGGAAAAATGCGTTGCCACTGGCTCTGGCTCGCCAATAGCCTACGGTATCCTAGAAGACAGATACAAGGAAGACATGTCCGTTAAGGAGTTTTTGCCAATAATTGTCAAAGCTGTTAACTCCGCTATGAAACGAGATGCGGCAAGTGGAGACAGTTTTAACGTTGCGGTAGTAGATGAGAAGGGTTATCAAGAGTTGACTGATGAAGGGAAGAAGAAACTTCTAACCGATTGAGGAAGTTAAAATTGTGGCGCCGAGCTCTGAAAGAGATAAGATAGAAATAAGCCAGTACATATTAGAGCACGTTCCCAAAGAAGCCGAAGTGACAAGAATAGAATATGAAGGGTCAACGCTCGCTGTTTATACCAAAAAACCAGAAATCTTGGTTGAACAAAGCAGCGCAATAGTGGACATAGTTAATATCATTAGAAAAAGAATAGTTATACGCTCTGACCCCTCGGTGAGACTTCCAGAAAAGGATGCCGAAAGAATAACACGTGAAATAATCTCGCCTGAAGCAGAAGTAACAGACATAAATTTCGACCCAAGCCTCGGCGAAATAATAATTGAAGCTAAAAAACCTGGGCTCGTCATTGGAAAAAATGGAACGGTTTTACAAGAAATTATAAAGCGGACTAAATGGCGTCCTCATGTTTTGAGGAGTCCGCCATTACGCTCAAAAATAGTAACTCACATGCGCCATTACCTTCATTCGGAAAGCAAGGAAAGAGAAAGAATACTGCGCACTATAGGCGAAAGGATTTTCAGACCTAAAACCTACGAGGTTGGCGACCTCAGGATTACAGCCCTTGGAGGAGTTCAAGAGGTTGGAAGGTCAGCCTTCCTTGTTCAAACGAGAGAAAGCAACGTATTATTGGACTGTGGCATTAATCCAGGTTCTTCAAGGCCATTTGAGGCTTTTCCAAGACTTGATGATCCATTGTTTGAGCTTGACTCTTTGGATGCCGTTGTTATAAGCCATGCTCACCTTGACCATTGTGGTTTGGTGCCTTTTCTTTATAAATATGGATATGATGGTCCAGTTTACTGTTCAGCTCCAACTTCCAATCTGATGACGCTGCTTCAACTAGATTATTTAGATGTGGCAAGTAAGCAAGGCATAGTGGCGCCGTATGACCAGAAAGATGTTCGTGAATGCGTCTTACACACAATTCCTTTGCGGTATGGTGTTGTGACAGACATAGCTCCAGACATCCGCTTAACCCTTCATAATGCTGGTCACATTCTCGGTTCCTCTTTGAGTCACTTGCACATAGGCGAAGGTTTGCATAATATTGTCTATACTGGCGATTACAAATATGCAAGAACCATGCTACTGGAAGCAGCAGAAACAGAGTTCCCAAGAGCTGAAACAGTAATAACTGAAAGCACTTATGGAGGTGTAGACGATATCATGCCCTCAAGAGTTGAAGCTGAAGAACGTTTGACAGCCATTGTAAATGAGACTCTGGAGCGTAAAGGCAAGGTCATAATTCCTGTGCCTGCGGTTGGAAGGGCTCAAGAAATAATGCTCATTATTGATGGGTATATGCGGCGTGGGCTGATGAAAGAAGCACCAGTTTTTATTGAAGGCATGATTTCAGAAGCAACCGCAATTCACACGGCTTATCCAGAATACTTGGGTAGAGAAGTTCGCCACAGCATACTTCACGAGGGAATTAATCCCTTTCAATCAGACTACTTCACGATTGTGGAGCATCCAAATGTCAGACAAGAAATAATAGATGGCGAGCCATGCATTATTATGGCGACTTCTGGAATGCTTGAAGGTGGACCCGTTATAGAGTATTTCAAAAGCTTGGCGGAAAACGAGAAAAATTCGATAATTTTTGTTAGCTATCAAATTGAAGGCACGTTGGGAAGGAGAGTGAAGAAGGGCTTAACCGATGTTACCATGATGAACAGCGAGGGCAAACTAGACGTTGTAAAAGTTGGATTGCGTGCAGAGTCAATTGAAGGTTTCTCGGGACACTCTGACAGGCGACAAATAATCAACTATATAGTCCAGTTAATGCCTAAGCCTGAAAGAGTTGTTGTGTGTCATGGTGAAAGGGCAAAATGTCTAAGCATAGCGAATTTCATTCAAAGGAGATGTGAGGTTGAAACACTCGTGCCAAGTGTTCTGGAAACGTTTAGGCTGCTGTAGGTATAGGCTCGTTTGAAATTGGCGTCTTTTCCCGCCAAATCCTAACACCCGGAGGACAGATGACCACTCGCTCCTCGCCTAATCTTGCAATGTCTCCGCCAACAGATTCAGCGAACTCGCATAACTCGTTTACCGCACGTTTAACATCATCAATGCTCTTGTTTGCGAGAGGAGATATCCTAAGGATCATGATATTACCGGATTTTACTTCATTTTTCACGGCGTCCAAGTCAGATAAATCGCGAAGGGGCATAGCCTTCAAATAAGTCTTGCCAGAAATTCCCCTAACTTCAACTTCCTTCTCAACTTTCTTGGATTTGCGAAGTATATTACCTAAACTCGGCAAACTTCTCCTCTCTAACACACTAAATTCTATTTTCAAGAGTTTAAGCGTTTCTTAATTCCACGTCTGAATTGCTAATACAAATTTAACTATTAAGTGTTTTATGAATTAGAAATTTAGATTCAGCCTTCACTAAGCCTTAGCTTCAAGCTGTTTTATGAAATTCCATATTTTATCGCCAACAAAATGAATATTTCTAACGACAATACCATGTTTGACATTCTTTGCCGTGTTCATATCGTAGATGATCTCACCTACTGCTATCGGCTTACCATGTTTCTCATCCACAACAAGAACAAAATCGCCCTCTCTGAATTCTCCTTCGAAACGGGTGATTCCAGGCGCCATGATGTTTGCGCCATTACACACGTGCGGAACTGCGCCCATGTTAATAACAACTTTGGGCGATGAGGCTAAAAATTCGTTGAAAACTAAAGTTGGGAAAATATTATCTTCAGCTTTAACTAAAGATGGCTTGCCGTTGATAAGGTAGACCTCAGCAAATTCTGTTTGAATAAGTTCAACGTTAGCTTTAGCCTTGAAGATTTGCTCTAAATTGATTTTAAGTTTTTCTGAGGCTTTTTCTAAGAGGGCTTTTGCATCTTTGGCTTTTAAGAAATATCTTCTAAATTTTTCTGGCATAATGCTTCTCTCTTAGATAGGTTTAAATGGTATAAGTTTAAGTATAAAAGACATAAAATATAGTTCGAGGCTTCAGAATGAGCGAGATGACAACAGAAATTCTTGAGCAAAACCTTGGGAAAATCGTGCTTGTGCGATTGAAAGGTGGAAAAAGTTTACGTGGAAGATTGAAGGGGTTCGATCAACATTTAAACTTGGTTTTGGAGGAAACAGAAGATACTACGAATGCTGAAAGCATGAAAAAGCTAGGGTTAATAATTGTTCGAGGAGACAATGTGGTTCTCATTTCACCTCCGCCAAGGTGACAACTTTGGGAAAGGGAACACCATCTTTTGGCAAACGTGCTGGCAAGACGCTTCACATACGTTGTAGACGGTGTGGAAGAAGGTCATATAACGTGGCAAAGAAACGGTGTGCGGCTTGCGGTTATGGAGAAACAACAGTTATTAAGAGGTATTCTTGGCGAACTAAAACCCTTAATAGAGAAAGAGTACGCTAAAATGCATTATTTGTTTATTGTGAAAACTGATAATACGCTTTATCCTAACAAAGTTTTTTTACTGGCAAAGGGGTTTGAAAAAAATGGCAGCTCAGATTATTCGAACACACGCATAAATTTTTGGCGCAGAATGCTAATTCGAAAGGTTCTTCGCATCTTCTTTATTTTTAACCCACAAAATTACTGTAGGAGACACAATCCATAGCCAAATGTTGAAGGCTCCCCATATTATATCTAAAGGAAACGGCGTCATTTTAAAACCCGTTAGGGCGACTATAAAACCGGCTGAGGCATCAACCGCTATAGCTACTATTTTCTTAGCGTCCATTTTTCCATAATCCCCTTTCTCCGGCAATGTTATCTTGAAATTGTGAATATACGTCATCAGAAGCTATGTACTACTACCGTAGTAGCCTTTGTCAATTTTGACGTAGATTAACGGTCCCTTGCTTCGGGTTAGTTCTCTTGCTTTCCTTAAAGTGTTATTAATAACATTCATTGCTTGTTCTTCTTCATTAAGGTACTCTCTGCTTTTTTCGCCTAATTCCATTTTTAGGAGGTTTTCTGCGAGAATTGATGTGCCGCAGATTTCTGCATTCTTAATGAGCGTGGATGTTACGAGTTCTTGCATTTCTTGACGGTTTGAAAGTTTTCTCCATAATGGCTCCGCATTGCTGAGGATTTTTGTAACCTTATTCCATCTATTAGAATTTTCGTTGCCTATGAGCAGTTTTACTCGTTCTTTCCATTTTTTAAGCCATATTCCCGTCCAAATGCCCAAGAATTCTTCCAACTCGTTTGGATTTTCGTTGAAAAACTTTTCTAACATGTCCACGAGTTCGCATTCGTTTGCTTCCTTTCCAACAAGGTTCCAATGGACTTTAAGATAGTTTGTTAAGTCTTGGCATGCTATTTGGAGTACCTTTCGGTCTGAACCGAAAACATCCATCGTTGAGTCTATTTCTTTAAATTTCTCTGATAACAGTATTTCTATGAAATTCATTGGATATTCCCGCTCGAAGCCTTCTCCACCTTAAACTAAAGATTGAGCTTTTAATTAAGCTTTATTTATGGTTGCTTCTATAACTTTTTTCAGTAATTTTCAGCTATATTACAGTTTTAGGAATATCTAAAGCTTGTTTTACAAGTTATTCAAGAAAATCTGGGAGTTTGTTGACGCTTTCAAGAATTAAATCTGGTTTCTCCCTCTCTAGCTCCTCACGAGAAAAAATTCCAGATAAAACTGCAACTGTTTTGGCTCCAGCGTTTTTTCCAGCTTTTATATCTGCGACAGAGTCCCCCACAACAACACATTCGCACATTTGAATGTCAAGTTGTTTTGCACATTTTATAAGCGCTTCTGGAGAAGGTTTTGGATCACGCGTGTCCAAGGCTGTTATTACGTATTGGAAGTATTTTGCTAATCCAAATTTTTCCAACTCTTTAATGACTTTTTCTTTTGGAACATAACGCATGGTGATTAATGCCAGCTTTGCCTTCTCTGAAAGTTTTTTCAGCGTGTCTGAAATTTTCGGCATCGGTTTCGTTTTTAAGGATGTTGCTTGAGCGTAGGCGTTAAGATATATGTCTAAAAACTTTTGCACATCAATTCCTTTCAACAAGTCTTTTATTGGAAGGTTCTGTTCAATCCTCTTCGGAATCTCTGTCACTATTTTGGCGTCAACCATTCTTTGTCCCATTATTTTGAAGGCGGTTTTTACTGCTTCTAGATAAGCCTCTTTCGAGTCTACTATTGTGCCGTCTAAGTCGAGGAGTATTCCTTTAACTTTCAACATTGTGTTTCCATTGTTATCCTCCTTGATTTGTGCTTATTATTGCTTATGATTCGATAAGTTTTTATTCACGGTTAATTGTCTAAGGTAAATACCTTAGGAATGAAGGGCAATGGTTAGGAAAGCACGCATACGATTAACAAGCACAGACTACACGAAACTGGAAGAAGTATGTGAAGAACTGAAAGCCATCGCCCAGAAAACAGGAGTTAAATTAAACGGCCCAGTTCCATTGCCCACCAAAAGGCTGAAGGTTCCCGTTTTGAAGTCGCCTTGCGGCGAAGGAACCCTAACATGGGACAAATGGGAAATGCGAATTCATAA
>CAZNJT010000056.1:0-7367 GCA_964573475.1 uncultured Candidatus Bathyarchaeia archaeon
GTTGCCTGTACGTTTTTGTTGTGCAGTCCAGCAGGCTGCGGTCACGCCTGTCATTAGTCCTATGAGTATTATTGGAAGTATCAGGGTTTTTCGTGTGTCAATGAGGGTCATTGTTCAGCACCTCAGGCTACTAAGGAGGCGAGTTGTATTGCACAACATTAAATGTTAAAGTGAATGTTAGTGTAGCGCCTTGTGGCACTTCTATGCCGATACCAACGCTCCATTTGGTTCCCCACATGTCGTAAAATGTCATGCCAGCTTCAATCCAATGGATGTATATTTCGAAATTTATGTGGTAGCTTGAGTGCCACTGAAGACCAATCAGATGTGGTCCTATGTCTTCTAAGGAACCCTCCAACAATGTTGTGTGGGGTAACTTCCATATGCTATCCTTGACAAGAGTAAGGTCTTGCGCCGTTAGTTCTGGGCTGATATCTGTGATTTTGATCTCGTTAAACATCCAGTAAGGAAAGTCCGTGAGTGGAGTTCCATCCGAGCCTAGAAAGTCAATAGTACTAATGTTGCCTGGCACAGTTCCATAGTAGTGAATGTCGCCTACGATCTCTAAGTCAGTGCATGGATACACATTCTCTAGGTCAATAGCCAAAGTCTGAGGATGCAACGTATCTGTTGTGTAGCCAGCAAGGGTGACACCTGTGCCTGTGATTATTTTCTTCGGGTCACCAGTTATCGTGTAACTGGTAAGTGACCATTCCATGCCGAACGTACCAGTCGTCACAGTTCCAGTAACCTTCAACTCAGCCGTCCACCAAGCAGCAGCAAACCCAAACATACCCAACGCTATTATCAACGCAAGAAATATTGCAGCTATTTTAGTGTTCATTTTTGTTATCACTCTCCTTTTTCAATTTTGGGTATCATTTAACGTGCCCCACACTCGGCACGGGCTAGACAAGCCTAACCGTTTATGGCATATAGCCGGCTAAATGCCTAACCAAACATACCGTATGCAAATAGCCCATTCTTAAAAGCGTAAGAACCATGGAGTTCGAACCAACAGGTCTGAAAGTACCTTCTAGACGCTCATTCTATACCTACTCGTTCTAACCTCCAAGTTCTCAATTCTTAAATATCCGAGAAGACGACACGCTCTAAGCGGTTTCTATGGTTCAGTTTTTCAGGCTTTTACAGGATGGCAACTGGCACAGCCTCGAAGAAATAGCCGAAAAAACAAGAGATGGACTTGACGAACTGACTAAACACTGCGAGGAAGCGTTCCAAAACGGTTTTGTCGATTATGATGCAAAAACTGCTAGGGTGAGACTCGGGCACGATTTAATGGGCATGCTTTTGCAGCTAAAAGCCGAAAACGAAAAGAAAGCCGAATGGGAGAGGAAGGGGGCGGGAACAGCGATCCTTCCAGCCGGCAAGGCATTTGAGGTACAAGGCCTCTACGTTCAAAATCAAACCGAAAGCGACCTAAAAATCATGTTCACGTTCAGCACAAAACCCAAAGAGATAGTCTTATCAAAGGCTTGAACTAAATCCTGCTGTTCACTTCAACGGGCGCTTTTGCCAAGCTCTTCTTCATCTTCAAACAGCCACTAAGAAAATCCATGCCAGCCTTGGTAGTCCTATAAACAACGCTTCCAGCGGGGTCATCCTCCTCAGCGATAAAACCCAGACTCAAAAGCGTCCTAAAATACCTCTCTAAACGGGAAAAATTCAAATTAGCACCATAGACAATCTTGGTCTTATTCGCTCCCCTCAAACAAGCTTGTAAAATATCACGTATGATCTCGATTTCACCCCTTCGATGACCCTGCATGTTAGCACCAACATAACAACCAGAAGTATTCCTACATATTATGCCTTACAGCTTTTAAAACTTGTGAAACCCTCTTGTATTTGATTCACATATGTCTTTTGAGCGTGAGAAAAAAAAATACTTTTATGGGATGATGTTTCAAATGAAACATGACGCCCCGATTTTTCCAATCTTTGTGTTTCTCTTTTCCAGTAACCCTCACGGAAAAACCCTCGATTGCCCTATCATCTAAGTCAATTTCAACCGTGGACCAAGAGCCATTTATGGAAAACTGTTATAGAAGCTTCTTCTACACGAAAGTCAACTACCACCCCTTGAAAGGGGTGGCTTGTAGCTACCATCCACTGCGCCCGTAGGCGAAGCTTCACCTGATGCTACGATTGGCTCGTTGACGAAGAGCCAGAGATACTTAGACCTGCCAAGTACCTCGATGTTGCGACCCGCATTGAGGTCAGCGTTCAACTCAAACCCGCAGTTTCCGCATCGAAAACGAAGCCCATGACGATTCCAACGGTGAACAAAACCACACCTTGAACAACGCTGACTCGTATGCCGAGAATTAACCTCAACAACTACCTTGCCTTTCGCCTCTGCCTTGTACGCCATGAACCGCTGCAGTTCGTTAGGAGACCAAGAACCAAGCAACCGGTTAAACCGTTTCCCATTCTTTTTCTTTCGGGTGATTTGAAGCTTTTCCAATGCGAACACGTCAAAGGGCTTGTTGACAATGGCTTTAGATATGCAGTGGTTGGTGTTCAGCACAAACCGTCTCTCACGCCCCGACAACTGCTGCAATTTGCGGTGAGCGGAACGTGTGCCCACATGCTGAAGCCTACGCCTTAAATATCTGTAGCGTCCCTTCACGGCTCTCAGATGTTTGCTGCCAAAAAAGGTGTTGTCCGAACAAACAGCGATGTTGAGTATGCCCATGTCTACGCCTAAAACTTTTCCAGCGGCATTCACCGCCACATCAGGAAGCTTAACCTGCACATTCAAGAAAGCATTGTTTTTGCGGATAACTAATTGAGCGTTTGTGTATTCGCCCCGCCAAGTATCTAAGTATGCGTAGTGTTCGAAGGAAAAATTCAAGCGCCCCATAACCGTAGTCAACGAAACAATGTTAGAGTCGGGATAGAACTTAAAGCAACGATTATCATAGCGAACGGATAAGCGTTTCTTGAGTACATTTGCAAAATTGGTTCGCAGTAGCATTTCTGAGGCTTCGTCTCTTGCCGTCTGCACTAACGCTGACGGAAGATTCGGTATAGATTCTCTGACTTGGCGATATGTTGCTTTGTTTAAAGAGTCTTTGTTGCAGATTTTATGTTTTGAGCCGTAGTCCAGAACTATCTGGCAAGCCTTGTTGAAAGCCACTGCTGTTTGCACAAGTGAACTTTCAAAAGGCAACTTAACTTTAACAGTTCTGAACATACTTTAACAGTTAAGAACAATTTATATTTAAAGGTAAGTGCAATTCATCCCCAACTTGAAAGTTGGGGTCTTCTTGCGAATTTAGATAAAAGACCGCAACCACAAAAATGCATGGGGAAGGATGCCCTGTAATAGAAGCATACAATACGCCGAACAGCCACAGAAAGCCTCCACGAAGCCCTCCAAAGCTTAGGCTACTACCCAACAAAAACGGCGGACAGAACAAGCGAGTGGCGAAGAAGCCACTACCACCTCTACACCATCCCCTTCGGCAAAAAAGAAATAAAACTAAGCCTACACAAAGACACATGGAAAAAACCCGCGCCAACCTTCACACACAAAGCAACAAACAAAGGAAAAGACATAACGCAAGAACTGCAAAGAATCCAACAAAAATACAGCGAAACCACACAAGCCGGCTAAACCGCATACTTCTTCCAGAAATCAATAAGCTCGCTAATAACCTCGTCAAAATTCCTGATTCTGCCATCAGTCCTCTGCAGCGTCCATGGTTTTGTGTTTGCAACGCAGAGCTTGACTCTACTTGGCTCCGCCGAGAGCGAGCTTTCCCAGCTTTATCCTCTCCCACTCCAACAACACAACAACATTTAAAAATAAAGAATAATGGCGCTGAACCTGCATTTCTAAATAAAAAAGAGGGGTTTAAGCCTCAGCCCTCTGCAGCTCTCTTCTCAGCCGCAAAACCTTCAAGAGCAACTTTCATACATGCTCCAAACTTATTAGGAAGAGCCACACTTCTATAATGCAGTGATGCTGATGACGAAGGTTGTGCACCTCGACGAGAACGACCGAAAACTCATCCTGGAAACCAGACAGAAACTCGACAAAGTCACAAAACTCATGGAAGAACTCCTAGAAACCATCGAGATTTTAAGCGACCCAGAAATGATGAAAAACATCCGCGAAGGCCTCGAAGACGTCAAAGCTGGAAGAGTTAAAGAGCTCCACAGCCTTCTCAAGGAAGAAGCCCGTTGACGTACACTGTTCTCCTATCACGCCAGGCTGAAAAATCCTATAAAAAACTGGAGAAAAACGTCAAAGCCAGAGTAAGAGAAGCCCTAATCATTATGGAAAACCAACCCTACACAGGAAAACGACTCCACGGAGAATTAAAAGAAAACTACAGCATGCGAATTGGAAAAACCAGAATCATCTACACAGTCTCAGAAAAAGACAAAACCATCCACATAATAGCCATAGGACCAAGAAAAACAATTTACCGACCCCTCTAAGCTTCCTCACACATTCTTCAATTCCCCCCAGAAACCTTTTACATATGTCCATTTTTGGATACTGTTCCTTGCAGACCCCCACAAACACTCAGCAAACGCCTACAAGTTTCCCAGCTAACCCAAACCTGAGCCATACGCTTCTCTTCAACCATAAAAGCCAGATAATAATCAGCTAAACGTAAACACTTTATGAATTGAAAATCCACAGCAAAACTAAGCAAAACTTACAACCAACAAGTCCGCATCTCTCCCAAACATGGAGCGTAAGAAGTGCCGTGACTGCCGATTCATAAACTACTTCACATCCGAAGCCAAGCACTGGTGCCACCAAAAGAAGGATTACGTAAACCCAGAAAGCAGCATATGCGAAAAGTTCAAGCCAAAAATAAAAGGCCCTCTGGACAAGTACATTTGGTAGCTAATACTTTCGCCAAACATTGTATGGACACTGGTTCCAGCAATAACGGCTTCCCTTGAAAACAGTTTCTGCACTCAGGCATGTCAAAAAGCCTCGGCTTACCCACAAATCATCCACACACAATAATACGTCCAAACCACCATTTTTGATTTGCGAGCCCCTCAGACAAAAGTTTACCATTCCCATTCATGCCTCATTCAGGCTGAAAAGTAAAAAACGCTTATCACAATCTTAGAGTTTCACATGGAAAATCCGCTTTGCTGCACGGAAACATGAAAATAGCCGTTTTCTAAGCTTTAATTTTAGCTTGGAAGCGATTCTAACCCATTTTTAGAGAAGCCAACAAAGTTTTTCGTGAGGTAGAATAAAATGCGAAGCGAAAAATACGTTTTAAACAAGCTCCAAACCATAAACGATAAAGATTTAGAAAAGTTGAGAGAAGCATTCATTAAACATTGTCACGCACGCTTTATGAAATACTTTTTCTGCCATGTTTCCCTTTGGAAAAAAGGAAGTTTACGCCAAAGAAGTAATGAAAGCCAACCTTGAAAAGCTTGAACGTTTAATTAAAGTCTGCGGTTTTCTATTGCAGACGAAGGTTTACCTTTTCTGGAAGCTTGGATAAGGCTGGAGAGTTGACTATGTTTTTGGGGTGGTTGCAAGGTTTGGTTTTTTTGTTGAATAAAGAGGGGTAGATGGGGGGTTATGGGTCTTTTTGTCCGTAGGTTATGCAGGCAGCGGTCACGTCGTATATGTCTATTATGCCGTTGCCGTCTAAGTCGCAGTTTGGATAGTAAAGTGGTTGGCCTATTTTTGAATCGTAACATATGCAGATGGCTGTCACGTCGTATATGTCTACTTCAAAGTACGGTGCCACCACATCGCCTGGAATAGTCACAATGACAGTGCCATACACGAGCGTGTTGTCTGCTGTGTCTGTTTCGCCTCGAACCGTGTCTGCCACAGCTTTTATGGTGTAGTTGCCCTTAGCAAAGCCAGCAGTGTTCCAAGTGAAGGTGAGCGTTGTGGAGTCTCCACTTGTTAAGCTAACGGTCTGAGTTTGGATGGCTCCGCTGCCAGCGACAGCCCTTATTTCTTGTTGACTTAGTGTTCTGTTGTAAATCCTCACTTCATCGATGATGCCCTTGTGCAGGTGGCTGGGGCCGTCTATGGTCAGGCCCCATCCAAAGTTGTGAATTTTGCCGCTCATGAGCGTTGTGTTAGCATACGGCTGTCCATTCACGTAAATTGCTGCGTAGCCGCTTGAGTCGTACATCCACACCACGTAGTACCATTGGTTGTAGGGCAGGTATGGTAGGGTAGCACCATATTGTTTCCAAAATTCCTGTTGCAGGTCGTCGCCAACGCCTGGTGCTGTGCATCTGCCAAAGTTGAACCTAACTCCAGCAGGGTCCGCTACGTAGGCATAGGCAACATAGGAATAGCCCCCGGCTGAAATGAGCTCGTAAGCTTCGTTAGGGATCTGTTCCAGCTTCACCCATGCTGCTATCGTGACAGCATCAGAAATGTTGTTCAAGCTTGGAGAACCGGGAACTGCAACATAATCGTCTATTCCGTCGAAGCTCAACGCTTTTCCGAATTTTCCGTCGGTCCAGGTGGCTCCGTAGATTGTGCCGTCGTTAAGGTTTCCAGAACTGTCGTGTGCAGTTGTGCCGCTGCCTTCGTCGAAGCTCCAGTAACCAACCAAGCCACCGTTAACGCCCACAGCATCAGCGCGTGCAGTAACATTGAAGGTTTCAGGGTAGCTGCCTTGGTTTGCCACTGTGACGTTTATGATGGCGCTGTAGCCTTGACCAACCACAGTTTTGGAAGACCTAACATTAGTGACGGCAACATCATGGACACCAAAAGCATAAACCCTGTTATCAAATGATCCTATGTAGACTTTGCCATAAGCAACAGCGGGAGAAGACTCTACGTGGCTATCTGTCCTGTAGCTCCAGATGCGCGCTCCGGACAAAGCATTCAAACAATAAACATTGCAATCATCTGACCCTACGTAGACTTTGCCGTCAGCAACAGCGGGAGAAGACCACACAGAGCTGCCTGTCTTGTAGCTCCAAACGAGCGCTCCAGTAGTAGCATTCAGGCAGTAAGTACTGTTATCACCAGACCCCACGTACACCAGACCACCAACAACAGCAGGAGAAGACCACACATAGCTGCCTGTCTTGTAGCTCCAAACGAGCGCTCCAGTAGTGGCGTTCAGGCAGTAAACATGATCATCAGGATAACCAGATCCCACATAAACCAAACCACCAAAAACGGCAGGAGAAGACCACACAGAGCTGCCTGTCTTGTAGCTCCAGACGAGCGATCCGGTAGTAGCATTCAGGCAGTAAGTACTGTTATCACCAGACCCCACGTACACCAGACCACCAACAACAGCAGGAGAAGAATACACATAGCCACCTGTCGTGTAGTTCCAAACGAGCGCTCCGGTAGCAGCGTTCAG
>CAZNJT010000056.1:7467-10101 GCA_964573475.1 uncultured Candidatus Bathyarchaeia archaeon
GTCCTGTTGAGGGTGAAGTTCCCGTGTGACTGAGGTCGTGGTGAAACATCGGCCACGCTCCGAATATCAGATCAGCGAAGACGAAGCCACGGTTTACAGTGGCCACTGGCGGATCCGAAGAGACAGTGTCCTCGACCGCGAAATAGAGTATCGTTCCGGTAGTCGAGGTTCCCGAGTCATAGACTCTGATGAAAAATTGCTGGCCGTAGATTTTTGGGACAACATCCTTGAACTCGGTAATGTCAAAGACAATGTTATTGGGACAGAAGGAAAAGTTTCCGCCGCTTATGTAGTCCGTGAAGCTTTTTGACACGTCTGGATTGTCATGGGTTCCCATTCCAATTGTGATCTTGCAGTCTCCTCTCAGGGGGTGCTCTATTCGAAAATAAGAAGTCAATGTGGGTACGTACCCTATTCTGTCACGATAAAACATGGCATACTGTACTCTTTGACTCATTGCCTTGTAAGATATCCAATAGCAGCCGTCGGGGACGTTTTCCCATGGCTTGCGCGCTACACCCCAAGAATTCGCGATCTTGAACGCACCGTAACGTGTTTGCCCTTGCTCTGTGTATGGAAAGCTGTCATCGTACCCCACGATTGTGTTCGCGTGGTTGATACCTCCAGGATTGTAATTATCTAGGGTCCAAACATCCTGACTTGTAAGCACCCATGGCTTTAACTGAAACCCGTCCACACCGATCTGCGCAAGGTTTCCTGAAGTTATCAAGTTCTTGAGAGCCAAAATGCCAAAGGGAGGATTGACATAAATCAATTCAAATTGAGTCGAAGCCCCACGATAATAAGCCGCCTCTCGCCAAGCATTTTCTGAAGGCCAGGTGGCTTGATCGAAAGGGTTCCAAGGCATTTTTGCCCAAGAGCAGGCACCTATAGAGCAAACCAAGTTTATGGCATCATAAAAGAAAGATCCAGTGTCGATGCCCCCATTAGTCAGATGGTAAACGAAGGCAGGACTGATTATCTTGTCCTGGTATTCAGGGGTCGGATACCCTATCGGATACCCTCCCTTCCATCGCGCGCCTGTAAGATTCCACCCATGTTCTTTTGCTTCCTGAAAAGTCTTAGTATAATATCCTACAGCCCAAGAGACACATGAGCCTTGCCCGTCCTGATCGCCTATCGGCGGGAACCATGCACTGGCAGACCAATCTACACTGCCAGGCGGTTGATTGACCGATCCGAGGGAGATGGTATCCACAACCATGGCTTTGGCTGCAATTTGCGTCCACTCCTCTTCTGTGGGCGCACGTAACCCGGTTCCATGACCGTTGATTATCAGATTATGATTTCCGCCATCAGAAACTCCAAGATATTCTTTCATTTTTTCCAGTTCAGCAGCTGTAATCCTATGCTCAACGATTTTTGCTTGCCCAGATTCTTCTCTTAAACTTGCTTTCACGCTGAATGCTTGAACGTTAAAGGTCGCTGTTAACGTACTGGCTAACAATAATACAAAAAATATTCCAGAAACAGTCCTTTTCAATTGCCCTCCCTTCTCGTGTACATAGTATGACCAACTGGGAAATAACACTTTTGGAAGAAACTTCTATGCAAGAAAAAAGAGGACTTCGGAAGATATCGCTACTGTTCTATTGTTCCTCCAAATGGGGGTAGGGAGTTTGTATGCGTGCGTGCAATTGTTGTAGGCCCGTCTATTTGGAGTCAAATATTTGTGAATGTTCTGGAAACTTTAACCTATATTTTCACGGGTATTCTGAAAACGAAAATTTAGCAAGGATTTGTTTCTTTTTCGCGCATTTTGTCGTAGTCGTATACCTCAAAGGTAAGAGGAGCTAAGGCTTGTATTATTGTTTCCGTCCCCTCTTTAAAATAGCGGGAATTTGCAACTTTCACTTTTCTGCCTGTTACTTTCTCAAAGCAACCCATATCAAAAACTTAAAAGAATCTTAACATTCATCCTCATAAACCAACCAAACCCAACAAAATATATTCAGCTCCAAATAGGGGCCTACAACCGTTGCACGCACACATACACACAAAAAATCGTACATGTCCAAAACAAAATTTATATTTTCTTCTAGAACTAAATTTCACTAACAGTTAAATCCCAGCTTTGAATATTCACTATTTGAACCCATAAAAGGTTCCTTAAAAAAAA
The DNA here is from genome assembly GCA_964573475.1 of uncultured Candidatus Bathyarchaeia archaeon. Taxonomy (GTDB): domain Archaea; phylum Thermoproteota; class Bathyarchaeia; order Bathyarchaeales; family Bathycorpusculaceae; genus CAVZKK01. The sequence goes on from CAZNJT010000056.1 coordinate 9,608, forward strand.
GGAGGGAGGGGAATGAATAAAAAAGCAACCATCATAATCTCCCTAGTAGAAGAAAGCAAAGAAAAAACAAACCAAGAACTAGAAAAAGAAATATACACTGCACTATCCGAAATGCCAATAAAAATTCCATGGATAAAAAAAGTGGAAAAAGTCAAGGTAACCGATTAAGACCAACGTTTCTGCCCGAAAAGACTCTTGCAACAATCCTCTGAACACTACCGTTAACCCTCTCAACTTCTCTAACAACGCCCAAACCTTTCGAAGTCAAACGGTAAACTCTGCGCCTGTTCTCCTGCACTCCACACACCAAGCCAGCCCTCTCCATCGCATAAAGATGCGAATAAACCGTCCCAGAACTCGGCAGAAAATGGAATTGCAAATATACATGCTTGATCACGTCATAGCCAGTGATACATCCGCCATTATGACCCAAAGCTGAAAGAATAATAAAATCCATGAAACCATTGATTACCCGCTTCTCAATATCCCTTACA
>CAZNJT010000057.1:0-9922 GCA_964573475.1 uncultured Candidatus Bathyarchaeia archaeon
GGATTTCCGTCAAGCTCTGCTACCCATCTTTCGCTATACAGTGAACCTAAGTCTCTCTGCTCCTCGCGAAGAAACTCTTCCACGGTAATTGCTCTCCAATCTCTGAACTTCCCATAGGCTGCGTTCAACGCATAAACCCACGTTAGCTCGTCATGATCTTTGATGAATCTCCGAATCCTTAGCATAAACCTCTCCATCCGCATTCCATCTATCTGGTTTCAGGCTGAATACTTAGAGTTGGGTCTGTTTGATTTAAGAGTGACTCACATATCGTAATCACAAACCGTAGCGCGCGCGCTCTGAGAAAAACCCTTTCACCGATAAGTGACTTCCTTTCCACAGTCTTCACATTCTTGCCTTCAAGCACTTTGAACACCAATCCAAACAGTTACTTTCGGTTCAGCTATAGCTTTTCCGCAAAATAACGCCTATAACAAAATCATATTTGGCTCCAAATAGAGGGGCCTAACACCGTTGCACGCACACACAAAACACAACACACACTAAACCATCAAAAAAATAAGACGCAAATATAAAAATGGGAGAAAGAAGGCTTATGGACCCTTCTTCGTGATTTCCTTCACGACGCCAGCAGCCACAGTCGTACCCATGTCCCTAACCGCAAACCTACCAAGCTCAGGAAACTCTGTATATGCCTCAACCGATATCGGATGCAAAGGCTCCATCCTCACCAAAGCAGCATCACCAGTCTTAAGAAAAGTCGGCTTCTCCTCAACAACCTGCCCAGAACGCGGATCAATCTTCCTTATTAGTTCTGTGAACCTGCACGCAACCTGCCCCGTATGATAGTGAAGCACTGGCGTATAACCAGCCGCTATAGCCGTTGGATGATAAATCACAATTATCTGCCCAATGAACTCATTAGCCACTGTCGGCGGATTATTAACGGGACCAGCAACATCACCACGACGTATATCTGTTTTCGCTACACCTCTCACGTTAAATCCGATGTTATCACCTGGCTCAGCCCTAGGAATTCTAGTGTGATGCATCTCCAAAGACTTAACTTCAGCCTGCTTGTTAGCTGGCATAAACATAATCACATCGTTTTCTTTAAGCACACCAGTTTCAACTCTGCCAACAGGAACAGTGCCTACACCAGTAATACTGTAAACGTCTTGAACTGGAATGCGCAATGGCTTGTCGAATGGTTTAGGAGCCAACTCAAAAGTGTCCAAAGCATCAATCAATGTTGGTCCTTTATACCATGGCATTTTGTCGCTTGGTTTAACAAGGTTGTCACCTGTCCATCCAGAAGTGGGCACAAACGGAATTTTTTCAGTCTTATAGCCGACCATTTTAAGCATCCTTGAAACTTCATTTTTGACTTCATTGTATCGCTCCTGACTCCAATTAACTGACGCATCATCCATCTTATTAACAGCCACAACCAACTGGCGAACACCTAATGTGAAAGCCAAAAAACCGTGCTCCCTTGTCTGGCCACCCGCTCCGATGCCTGCTTCGAATTCTCCTCGTTTGGCTGAGACGAAAAGTACAGCTCCATCAGCTTGGCTTGCACCTGTAATCATGTTTTTAATGAAGTCTCTGTGTCCTGGAGCATCTATGACTGTGAAATAATATTTTTTGGTTGTAAAATTTAGGAATCGAAGGTCGATTGTTAAGCCTCTTTCCCTTTCTTCCTTTAGATTATCAAGAACCCACGCATACTTGAAGGCTTCTTTTCCCATTTTCGTGGCTTCTTCTTCATAGGCTTTTATTGTTCTATCATCAACTGCTCCTGCTAAGTACAGCATGTGTCCTGTTGTTGTCGATTTTCCATGGTCTACGTGCCCCATGATTACTAGGTTTAAGTGGGGTTTCCCAGTTTTGCTCATTCTTTTTCCTCCTTTATCTTTATTTCAAATTCCCTTTAAATTTAGTGGATTCGTTTACACAACTGTTCATTCAATTATTTTAACTTTATGATAGAATGACGTTATGAAGCAGTTCCAAATTGGAAACAAATATTAAAGTTGATTTTCGAAATTATTGATTGGACGCGTTTGTGTTATGCCAACAAACTTGCCTCCTAATGCAAAAAAGAAATGGGCAGAGGTTGAAGCAACAAAAAATCCAAGAGAAAAGCTTCAACGTATGCAAGAATTCTTAAGTCTGGTTCCAAAACACAAGGGCACAGCAAAACTCTGTGCTCAAATCAAAAAGCAAATGGCAACAATGCGCAAAGAAATGGAGGAAAAGAAGCGCAGGAAAGCCGGGAAAGGTGGACCAAAGTTTTTCATAGAAAAGGAAGGCGCAGCCCAAATAGCTCTTATCGGTTTAACAAACGTTGGAAAGAGTAGCTTACTTGCAGCGGTTACAAATTCGAAGGTTGCAGTTTCCGCTAATCCCTACACTACAAGGGAGCCTATACCAGGAATAATGAATTACGAGGATATTCAATTTCAAATAGTAGAAGCCCCAGCCTTAATGGAAGGCTCTGCAGATGGAAGAGCGTGGGGACTTCAAACTTTAGCTTTAGCACGAAATGCTGATGGGTTAATTTTAATGGTGGATCTATCTCAAGACCCTGTAGAACAGTTATCTCTCACCTTAAGCGAAATGGAGAAAGCCCGAATATTGGTTAGCAAGCCAAAGGCACGTGTTGAAGTTGAGAGGAGGTTTATGGGTGCAGGCTTGCGAATAATTTTGATTGGAAGGCTCGTGGACTGCAATTTCAAAGGTGTTGAAGAACTTCTAAGAAGTTACCGCATTACGGATGCGGTTGTTAAAATTTCTGGAGAAGCCACATTGGATGAAGTTGAAGATGCAATTTTTGAAAGCACAGTATATAAGCCTGTGGTGATGGTTGCAAATAAAATCGATTTGGAAGGCTCAGAAGCGAATCTAAAATTCTTAGAGAGTTATGTTGGCAACAAACTGCCTATCCTTGCAGTTTCCTGCGAAAAAAGATGTGGTCTGGAAAAACTTGGTGAAACCATGTTTAAAACATTAGACATTATACGAGTTTACACAAAAGAACCGAACGAAAAAGAGTTTTCTAAAAAACCTTTTATCCTAAAAAAGGGTTCGACAGTCTACGACCTAGCCAAAAATATCCACAGTGACTTCAGCAAAAAATTCTCCTATGCAAAAGTTTGGGCTAAACGCCTTGTTTTCAGCCCCCAAAAAGTTGGGTCCTCATTTGTTCTAAATGACAGGGACATCGCTGAAATTCACGCAAAATAATTTTATGAAAATTGTCTATCTTGAAGATTGGGCTATTCTTTCTAACTCGTGGCGTTTCGAAACCGCATAGCTTTTAATGTCGTGGTTCCCTGCTAGAATCAGTTCTTCTGCTAGGCATTCTTCGATTGAACGTGGATTGTTTATTGATGCTTGCCTTGCTCCTTCGCCGATGTTCCTTAAAGCCAAGTCAACCCTTCTCTGTGGAGCGATATCAATTGACAAGTGGTACACTATGCCCCCGTAGCTAATCCTTGTTGTATCTTCGCATGGTGCAGAGTTTTCCACAGCCTTAACAAGAACTTCTAGTGGGTTTCTGCCAGTACGCAGATGGACTATTTCGAAGGCATGCTTCACAATGTTCATGGCTTTAGCTTTTTTCCCAGCGTTTTTTCCAGGTTGCATAAGATTGTTTACAAGTCTTTCTACAATGTTGACGTTTGCTTTGCGGAAACGTTTATGTTCATGCCTTCCCATACTATGCGGAACTACCATGGGCTTTAGGGAGATATACCTCTGTAAACCCAAGTTCTTTACTTGAACTTCTTTAAAACTCCATTTCTCAAAGAGTTTAATGTCTTGCTTTTCTTCTTGTGTCTGGCTCAAAATTCTCACCGTGCTGGTTTCTGCTTCCTTCCGTACACAAGTTCATTTAATGATACGCCGTTAACCATTATGACTTTCCAGCGTACTCCTGGAATGTCGCCCATGCTTCTCCCACGGGAACCGCCTATGCCGTCAATTATTACTTCATCATGCTCATCAACAAGGTTTAAGGCTCCATCTCCGGGTAGAAAAGCGGTTATGACTCTGCCGTTTTTTATCAGTTGAGTTCTAACACATTTCCTTATGGCGCTGTTGGGCTGCTTGCTTTCCACACCTACTTTTTCAAGCACTATGCCACGGGCCATGGGTGATTTTTCAAGAGGATCAGCCTTCACATCCAACCTTAACGTTCGCCGTTTATAGTACATGCTACTCCAGCGTAGTCGTTTTTGATTTTTCACTAGCTTTCTTGCGGCGAATTCGCCTCTTGGGGATTTTGAACCCATGTTTTGATTTTTCCTCTCGCTACGTCTAATCACAACACTAATATTTAAAGTGTAACGTGCAAATTCTCCTCGCATTTAAGGGTACATATGTCTATGATTCCGTTATTTTCAACGTTAACTTCTCTCCATTGCGGTTGTACACTGCAACGTTTCTCTCATCCGCAAAGGGAAAGCCCACAATCATGAGTACAACTCCAAAAACATGATTCAAATCAGCATTGGAAGGTGTCAAATTTCCAGATGGATGAGAATGCACGGTTCCAACAATGGAAAAATCCATGGGCAACATATGAAGTGGAATATTGGCGAAACTTGAACCGTAAGTGGCTAGTGGCGGAACAACAACCTCAGAAATCTTCACCAGATTCTTCTTCTTTTCACCCCTAAGAAGCAAAACTATCTCCCTTGGATAAAGCCTTCTGGCACCTTCAAAAACCGCCTGTAGCAGCTCCTCATCAACCAAAACGGATATACTCGAACTCATGTAAACACCAAAATTGTCCAAGCCTTAATTACCTTTACTAATTAGAAAGTGAGAAAATTACAGAAACCTAAAGTTGAATCTATATATAAGGTGGTCTAGACTCCGCAGAGAGCAAAGACAAGACGCCTTTAAAAACTCGTCACTAAACAAAAGACAAAAATTAACGTCTCAACAAATTAGACAAAACAAATAGAAGCTGATCCCATGCACAATTGGCGGTTACTAAAACTCGAAACCCATGACGCCTACACAAATATGGCCATAGACGAAGCCATACTAACTGCCAGAACGAGAAATCTCGCTCCAAACACGATAAGATTCTACCGTTGGAACCCATCCGCCGTTTCTATCGGAAAATTCCAAAACATTGAAAATGAGGTTCAACTCGACAAATGCAAGAAATATGGCGTGGATGTTGTTAGGCGCATAACAGGCGGCGGCGCAGTTTACCATGATACTGAAGGCGAAATCACCTACAGCGTGGTCGCCAACAAAAAAGATTTAAAAGCCGAAAACATAAACGCTGTTTACGCGAAATTTTATGGTGGAATAGCAGAAGCGCTCAAAATTCTAGGAATAAACGCGGACTTCAACGAAGGCAACGCAAAAACATGTCCAAATCTAATTGTTAACAGCAAGAAAATTTCAGGAAGCGCCCAATCCCATAAAAAAGGAGTTGTTTTACAACATGGCACACTTCTCGTAGACGTTGACTTAGAGGAAATGTTCACCTTCCTACGTGTCCCATGGGCTAAAACGTGTATGGAAGTCGTAAACGTTGCAAAAAATAAAATAACCTCAATAAAAAAGGAGCTAGGAAAAACTGTTTCAGTAGAAGAAGTAAATAATGCTTTAAGTGAAGGTTTTAAAAAGGCTCTAAACATCCAACTTTTGGAGGGTGAATTAACACCTTACGAAAATGAAATTGCCAGTAAACTCTACAAAGAAAAATACACTACTGACGAATGGAACTTTAAAGGAATAAGTCAAACTGTCTAGCGCTTTTCGATTCTCCATTTCACGCCTTGAGGAGTATCCTCAATTATTACGCCCATTGCCTTTAGTTGCTCTCTGATTTTGTCCGCTGCCTTCCAATCTTTGGCTTTTCTTGCTTCTTCTCTTTTTTGAATAAGTTCTTCAGCTTCTCTAGGCAATGCTTCTTCCTTCTTAACCTCGCCAATAAGGCCAAGAACCTTATCGAACCTCATCATTAACTTGTAGACTTCTTGAGCCTCTTCCTTGCTAAGCATATTGTCATCCATAAGTTTGTTCACGTCTCTCACGAAGTCAAATAGCGCAGCCAACGCCACACTTATGTTCAGGTCATCATCCATGGCTTCTTCAAAATCCCTTTGCACATGACTCATTAGTAGTTTTATTTCTTCTCCGCAGCCCTTTCCATCCGTCTCCATCAACCTATACACAAAGTTTATTAAACGATCAATCGCGTTCTTCGAAGCCTCTAACCCTTCAAAAGTAAAATTAAACTGTTGCCGATAATGAGTTGACAAAAGCAGGTAGCGAACAGCTTTCGGATCATAGCCCATTTTTGTTAGGTCTCTTACGGTGTAGTAGTTGCCGAATCTTTTGGCCATCCGTTTTCCTTCAACTAGCAAGTGTTCAGAGTGAAGCCAATAGTTGACGAATTTCTTGTCTGTTGCTGCTTCGCTCTGTGCAATTTCGTTTTCATGATGAGGGAAAATGTTGTCCACGCCGCCTGTGTGAATGTCGAATGTTTCGCCTAGGTATTTCATGGACATAGCCGAGCATTCAATATGCCATCCGGGTCGTCCTTTGCCGAACTCTGTTTCCCAGAAAACATCACCGTCTTCCTCGGTCCATGCCTTCCAGAGTGCAAAATCTCTTGCTTCTGCTTTTTCGTATTCATCAACTTTGACTCTTGCACCGGCTTTGAGCTCTTTGACCTTGAATTTTGAAAGTTTTCCGTAGTTTTTGAACTTCGAGATGCTAAAATAGATTGAGTTGTCTTCGCCTCTGTAGGCGTAGCCTTTCGCCAATAGTTTCTCGATTAAGGTGACCATTTCGGGGATATTTTCCGTTGCCCTAGGATAGTGTTCTGCTCTTTCAATGTTTAAGGTTGCTAGGTCTTCAAAAAAGGCGTCTATGTACGGTTTCGTGTGTTCATTCAATGGTACTCCTCTCTTGTTTGAAGCTGCAACGGTTCTGTCGTCTACGTCTGTTATGTTCATGACTTGGGTGACTTTGAAGCCGCGAAATTCAAGCCATCTTCTCAACAGGTCTTCGAACATGAATGTCCTGAAGTTACCTATGTGACCATAGTCATAAACAGTGAGTCCGCAGGTGTACATTTTAACTCTGCCTTTTTCTAATGGAATGAATTTTTCCTTTCTACGTGTCAAAGTATTGAAGAAGTGCACATTCTTAGTTAGAGTTCCCATAGAGTGACCGCCTAAGAAATAACAATGAAGGATACTTAAGGATTTTACCCAGCAAATCAATCGTATTTTTTCAGTTTTATCATTTCTCTAAAGTTTTTCAGGTCTTGGGCTACTTGTTTTAGAAAGTGAAGTTCCTCCATTGTTCTTTCGAATTTTGCAAATTCTTCTCGAATCTTCTTCACGAAACGTTCGTTTTCGTCCATTCTTTGCATCTTCACGTTTGGTTTAGATGGAGGGCTCTCATCGTTTTTTGGCTAGCCACGCAGCCGTTTCCGTCATCGAGGAGAAAGGAGAAGGCTTCGAAAACGGAAAAACCGATTCTTGGCTGCTTGTGGTTTAGCCTTCAACCTTAGCCCTCCATACTGCATCGTAAGACTTAAGATACTTGTCCTATAAAAACGTTACTGAATAACACGAACGCACAGACATTAAAGTGAAGCTTAACCTATAGCCAAAATGCCTTCCAAAATGTTCTTTTCGGGAATATCCAGCTGTTTTGAAAGCCATGTTTTTAAAAGTGGAATCTGTTTAGGAAGTTCACCACTGTAGGTTATGATTTGATTATCCTTTAATGCATCTACTTGGAACGTTTTTTCAGCTTCTCTATATAAGAAGGATAATGTCTGGGCTTGACAAGCTAATGTTTGAAAGTCTTCCCACTGTTTACAGCGTAAAATAACGGGTGGACCTCGCACTTCTTTAACTTGCAATGCTTCAGACCTTTGTTCTTGTGTTAATTGTGTTAGAACTGGGGGAGCTTCGTGTGAAGCTGACAAATATGTGATTAGGTTTGCTATCTCATTCTGTAGTGTTGTTAGTCTCTCTTCAACTTTCTCTATTTTTCCGCTTAATACACCAGTATCGCCTAGTCTTTCGGTTATGCTGCCTAACTCGTTTATTAATTTGTCCAAGTCCTTTTCATGCTCTTTTAAAACGTTCACTATAAAGTCTAGGGCTTCTAAGGCATCGTTTTTCGATGGAAGTTTCTTGGACATTGCTTCTTTCCTCTTTCTTCACCCTATTAATGTCCGTTCTTTATAAATAAACGTAGCGAATCCTCAAAACATATCCATATGAAGACGTATCCGTACTTATTGAGAATTAAAACTCTTATGGGAGAGTTAAAATATCGGTTTCTAAAATGAGTAAGATACTCGCATAAAAGAGGCCTTGTCATGCAGGGAACGTTAAATTTCTCCGATAAAGAAGAAATTGTTAGATTCATCTCAGAAAAAGGCGTCAAAATCCTTAATTTGTGTCACATTCCAGAAGATGGAAGGTTAAAAACCCTAAGCTTTTCAGCAATAGATAGGAATAGAGTTTATGAGATTTTGGAGTTTGGCGAAAGAGTGGATGGCTCAAATCTATTCTCGTTTATCGAAGCGGGTAAAAGCGACATTTACATAATGCCCAAAATTGATAGAGCCTTTACTAACCCCTTTTCAACAATCCCTACACTCAACTTTTTATGTAACTACTTAGACGAGCATGGAAAACCACTGGATGTTGCTCCAAAAAATGTTTTGGCGAGGGCTGAAGAAAAATTGCGTTCTTCAAGCAGTATTGTCTTGAAAGCTTTGGCTGAACTTGAGTTTTACATAATTTCTAAGCAGGAAAGTGAGATGCTTTTTCTAGGTGCCCCAGATAAAAACTATCATGAATCTGCCCCTTTCACAAAATTTGAGGATTTAAGGAATGAAGTTTTGGTTACGCTGGCTGATGTTGGCATTGCTACCAAGTATGGGCATAGTGAGGTTGGTCGAGTTTTTAGTAAAGGCGGCATATTCATGGAACAGCAGGAAGTAGAGTTTTTACCACAGAATTTAGCGGAAATGGCTGAAACCATCGCAATTGCAAAGTGGATCATCCGAAACATTTGCGTAAAATATGGAGTATCCGCGTCTTTTTCTCCTAAAATATCTCTTGAGCATGTTGGAACTGGAATGCATATCCACCTATGCGCATTGAAAAACGGAGAAAACATAGTTGCAAATCCCAATGGAACCTTAAGCACCGAAGCCATGAAAATGATTGGCGGAATATTAAAGTTTGCACCAAGCCTCACAGCCTTTGGAAACACAACACCCGTATCCTATCTACGTTTTATCTCACGCAAGGAATCTCCAATGCACATTTGTTGGAGTGCTAGAAACCGTTTAGCCCTGATACGGATACCATTATGGTGGAGTTTCGTAAAAAAGGGCGAAGAAAAGGGCAACATTAGAGAAACCTTTGAGTATAGAGCTCCAGACCCGTTGGCAAACGCTTACTTGCTTTTTGCCGGAATAGCTTTAGCTGTAAATTATGGTTTAGAAAACTCTGAAGAGGCTTTGAAAATGGCTGAAGACTTGCACATTGAAGGAACTGGCGGTAGAAGGAAAAGGCTTAAAATTTTGCCCCGGTCTTGCAGCGAATCTGCGAAAAACCTTAGGAAGGATAGACGACTTTATGAAGCGAACGGCGTTTTTCCAAAAAAATTAATCGACAAAACCATAGATAAGCTGAAAGCCTATAGGGATAAGGATTTGTGGAAGAATTTGGCTGATAAGCCGGAGAAAATTGAAAACGTGTTGAAGCAGTACTTGCATTATGGTTAGTTAAATGGGCTTTAGATAAAGAAATGCTTATAGCTTATCTTTAATGGTTAAAGTTTTAGAAACAAAGCCTGATGGGCGGGTAGATCAGTTTGGAATGATCGCCACGTTGGCATCGTGGAGGCCGCGGGTTCAAATCCCGCCCCGTCCACCAAACCCTCTTCC
>CAZNJT010000058.1:0-9702 GCA_964573475.1 uncultured Candidatus Bathyarchaeia archaeon
AGTCGTAACAAGGTGGCCGTAGGGGAACCTGCGGCCGGATCACCTCCTAAGAAAGTGTAAGCCTTGCAATGCTGACTGGAGGAGAAAGGAAGAAGCCACAAAACGCTAAAGCCCAATAATGTTACGTAATTCTGAAAGAATAGTGTCATTCATTCATCAGCTTTCATTGCAAGTTTTTCGCTCAAGCTTTGGACAGAAGACTTCCTTCAGGTTTTCTTTGTGTGCTGTGCGACTAGACCCCCTTATATATAGATTCAACTTTAGGTTTCTGTAACAAGTTCTGACAATCTCCAAATACATTTGAAAGCTTATTCCTCTAAAACTCTGCCTTTATTATATGGGATAAATTCTCTTATCTCTTCAACCGAAGCCTTTAACACTTTTTCCCGCAGTTCTTTTGGCATTTTTGCAGCCAAAACCCTCAAAACATGTTTAAACAGTTCTTTACCACTTTGGTCGCCTAGTACAACTATGACAAAAGTTTTTGCTTTGGCTTTAACAGAATCAACAGGTCCACCAACAAAACTTGTCTCGCCATTTTCTTTAATCACAACTCCAACAGCCACCCTAAGCGAAACCCCACGCAGCCAATTCCGTTTACCACTAACAACAAATGCTCCGCGAGGTACATATTCGCCGGAAGGCCCGCCCTTGCTCAGTTGATCTGGTTTAACCCAATAAACATCGGTTGAAGCAAATCCTTCCCTCCAACCTCTAGAGAAGGCAGCGGCAAACTCTCCTGCTTCACGTAAACATTGCTCACTAGGCTCTTTTCCTTCAGTTTTGACGACGACAAAGGGTGCTCCTATTATATCAGCGTGAAAAATAATGCCATCAGCACTAGCATACTTCTTAATCAAAACCTCATTGCTAACCGCGTCTTTGCCAGCGACAACCAAAAATCCATCGGAAGAGACAAACCACCGAAACTTTTCAAACCATTCTTTACGCTTAATCTTATGTTTAACAAGCTCTTCCGCGGCTTCGGCTGGTTTAACATGCTCTAAGGTTTCCGCCTTCTTAATCTTGGCTTCAACCTCCACCAGCTTCTTTCGGCTTTCCTCTAAAGCAGCTTTTGCACCTTCCAACTTCTGTTTAGCCCGCTTGCTCCGCTCATAAAAACGCCCAGCACCATCAAACAATTTATCATGAAAATCCAAACCAAACCGTAAACCATCCACACAAACATTAACCACTAAGTCTTTAGCATCAAAAGACTCAAAAAACACGCTAGGCTTCAAACCAGAACGTTTTTCAGCCAAAACCCCAGAAACAATGGTATTCCATTCTTTCCCGCTTTTTTTGGCAGCCAAAAACCTGTCTAACAAGACTTGAAGCTCGCCAACATGCGCATATATTGCGTCTCCAATATTTCTGTCCTTTACAGTCTCAGCCTTAGACTCAGCTAAAGCCTTTTCTTGGCTTTCAATAATCCGTTTAAGCCTTTCTGCTTCTCGTTCTAACTTTTTGACTTCTAAACCAGCCGCTGCCTTCTCAACAATTGCAACCCTAACATAAAACTCGTCCAAAGCCTCATTAAAACTGTCGTAAGGCTGACGTTTAAAACCTTCATAACGCCTAAGCCTAAAAGGCACAACATCAACAAACCCGCCCGCGTCATCCAAAACAACATAAGGCTCCAATTTACCGCTCAAAATCTGAGAAAGCAAACCCTGCAAACTATCAAAAATGGCGTCAACATCAGACTCGCTCAATGCGTTACAAGGCTTAGTCTTGTCAACACCAGCCCTAAACAAAACCTCCTCAGCATGAACGCCGCCAATGCTCAAAAACCTTGCAAGAGCCCGCACAACCTCGACATCGCCAAAATTTCTCAACTCCTCCCGAAATTCTTCCTCGCTGACTTTAAACGGATTCTTTCCACTGGGAGGAGCAAAAATAAAAGCCTCACCTCGAAGAATGTTTCGGTCCCGCATCCTCTTGTAAGCCAAAGCATGCAGAATCTCGCCCTTTTCGCTCATCAAAATGATGTTGCCATCGCCGAAAAGTTCCAAAACAAGCCGTAACTCGCCTGCTTTAGTCTTAAAAGAAAAAACAACAACCCTTTCAAACTCGTACTGCTCAATATCTGTTAACCAGCCATTTCGCAGATACTTCCTCAAAGCCATACAAAAAGCAGGCGGCACCAAAGGCTTCTCCACCATATAAGAAGTTAAATGCAGTCGCCTAGCAGATTCCAAAACCAGTCCAAAAACAGGTTTCTCAGGCTTATGGAGTTTTAAAAGTAAGGTTTTAGAATTCAACTGGTAAACGTTGCTGACACGAGAATCTAAAATAGTCTCTTTCAACTCTCGAACAACAGCAGACACATCAAAACTTGTAAACTCCTTCTTCCGCAACATGTATCACTTTCTAAGAATTTATAACCACTGCCAAACTATAAATAGACAACTTTAAATCATAATCCAAAATATAAAGTGCAAAAGGCGCTGAAAAACAATGACACCCTTACAAAAAATATACTGGCTAAGAGTAGCCCTAGGCATAGTTGCAGCCATAATATGCATAGGCTATGGCTTAGCAACGGGAACAATCAGTAAAATCCCATCTGAATTCAAGATCACGACTCTTCTGAATGGCATGTCTTTGGCATTAATAACCTATATATTATCCTACTACGGCGCCATAAAACCCAAGTTCACGCTCGCAGTGGAGAAGCCACAAAAGCTATTCACAACTGGAATAGGTATATACTTCATTTCGTGGCTGGTCTTCTGGGTTCTCTTATACACAATAATCGCTGTAGCTTAGTCTTACTCTTTAAGGAAATCCTCAATTGTTACTTGGCTCTTATCACTCTTCAAAGTTTCAAGCTTTCCCTTCTCAGACGCTGCACCATACGCGTTCGGAACTTTCGCAACATCAATTCTGCTGAGCACACGCATACAATCAGCCAAAGCTGAGAAAAATCCACGATCAAAATCGCCATGAAGCCTATTCTTTACGTGCTCCAAAAACTCTCGCCTATAACCATGCAAAGCCGCCTTATCATTTAAATCCAGCTTCGAGAAAAAGGCAGACGAGTCATTATTGTTCGACCGCCGTGCAAGCAACATCCCATACAAAGCCCTAAAATAACCCCTGTTCCACTCCGTCTTATGCATTTTCTGCTTAATCCTCTCCAATTCACGCTTAGCTTCAGCAAACTGCCTATTAACCACAAGCTGAAAGTAACGCGTTACCAAAGCTGAGGGGACAGGCATCTTTTAACGCCCACGTGACTTCGTTTTCTCTTCTTCAGAAACATCCTCTATGCCGTTCTCAGTTACTTTAAATATTTCCTCACCCTCAGGCAGATATGGACTTGAAACCAAACGGGCAATCCGCACAGGACCATGGGCAGCTCTCCGCAGATAAATACGCGTGTGGCTCGTATGCCCAACTATGTGACCGCCAATGGGATAAACAGCATCTCCGAAAAACACGTCTGGCTTAGCCATAACCTGATTCGTCACAACTGCTACAGCATTAAAAGCCCTAGCCAAACGAATAAGCTTATGCATGTGCTTATTCAGCTTCTGCTGCCTAGAAGCTAACATCTCACGCCCGAGATACTCGCTTCTAAAATGGGCAGTCAAGGAATCAACAATAATAAGCTTCACATTATTCGCTTTAATCACTTCATCAGCATTGTCGAGAAGAAACATTTGATGATCAGAAGTATACGCCTCAGCATAAATGATGTTTTTAACAACTTGCTCTGGGTCAAGCCCTAAATGCCTAGACATCTGCACAATCCGCTCAGTCCTAAAAGTATTCTCAGTATCAACATACAATGCAGCGCCGCTGAGTCCACCCCTTTCAGGAGGCAACTGAACATTCACGCATAACTGATGGCAAATCTGACTTTTTCCAGTGCCATACTCGCCATAAAACTCGGTTATAGTCTGTGTTTCTAACCCGCCATCAACCATTCTGTCTAAGGGTTTACTACCAGTTGTTAAACGCAAAACGCTTTGACGCATCTTGAGAAGCTCATCCGCCCGAACAAAAGCAACACTGATCGAAGAACGGGCAGCCTCGATGATGGCGAAGGCTTTTTTCTCGCTGATGCCTGCAGGCTCCAACTCTCGGGCAGTAGCCATAGCCAATGATTCAACCGTGTGAAACCCCAACTCCCGCAGTTTCTGAGCGGTAGCTGGACCAATCCCTGGAAGGTCCTCCAAAAACTCGTATTTCTTCTTGACAGCGTCTTCTGATCGCTCTTCCTCAGCCATCAAACCATTTCTCCTCTTGTAACTTATGAAAGAGTTAGGTTAAGCCATATTTAAAACACACGAAACATGATATTGCCTAGCCCATGGAGAGATAAGTTAAAGTGATTCTCTTACGTTTTGCGGATGACACGAGACAAGATATAAGTACATGAATTATTCATAAAACCGACAACAAGAAGGGGGAAACGTTGGAAACAGCAAAAATTGTGGAAAACGTCGCCTTTAACATTCTAAAACAAGCAGTAATCTATTTGCCAGAAGACGTTAAACAGACACTGAAAAAGGCATATGCCGAAGAGACAAGCGAAACAGGCAAAACACAACTAAAAGCAATTCTGGACAACATTGAACTTGCCGAAAAATATCAGGCGCCAGTATGTCAAGACACGGGCACAATAATATTTTATATTAAGGCTGGTGCCAAAGCAAAAGACCTCGACAAAATTGAAGAAGCATTAATAAATGCCACGCGGAGAGCTACAAAGGAAGTTCCTCTAAGACCAAATTCAGTTGATCCATTCACTCAGAAGAACAGTGGAGACAACACTGGAAGATACATACCGTTCCTGCACTGGGAAATCGTGCCCGGAGACCGTTTAGAACTAACCGTCATGACAAAGGGCGGAGGCTCAGAAAACGTTTGCGTAACGGGAATGCTTGTACCCGGAGAAGGAATTAAAGGATTGAAGAAGTTCGTTGTTGACGCTGTTATAAAAGCTGGCGCTCAACCGTGTCCACCGAACATTTTAGGCGTCGCAATTGGGGGCGGAGCAGACATAGCCATGAAACTAGCTAAAAAGACACTGCTAAAACCCCTAAACGAACCTAACCAAGACCCAGAAATCGCCAAACTTGAAAAAGAAATATTTGAAGCTGCAAACATGACTGGAATTGGCCCAATGGGGTTAGGCGGAAAAACCACGGTTTTAGGCGTACATGTGGATTATGCTTTTAGGCATCCGGCATCTTTTCCTGCAGCTGTTGCTTTCAATTGCTGGGCTGCTAGAAGAGCTTCTGCGAGGATTAACGCGGATGGAACGGTTGAATATTTAACGCATAAAATAAAATGGTGAGGTGAAAGAAAAATGGCTGTTTACAAATTTAAGACATCAATTTCGGAGGAAGAAATCCGTAAACTCAAAGTGAACGATGTGCTTTACGTAACTGGAACAATAGTAACCGCAAGAGACCAAGCGCATAGGAGAGCTTTAGAATACTTTAAACAGGGAAAACCCTTACCCATAAACCTTGAAGGACTAGCCGTTTTTCACTGTGGTCCAGTTGTGAGTAAGGAAGGAGAAAAATGGATTGCTGTTGCTGCAGGTCCAACAACAAGCACGAGGATGGACATTTTCGAGGATGAGTTCATCAAAAACTTCAAGGTTCGAGTAGTAATTGGCAAGGGTGGAATGGGGAAAAAGACAACTGATGCAATGGCTAAATATGGTGCTGTTTATGGTGCTTTCACTGGTGGAGCCGCAATATTGGCTGCAAGAGCCATAAAAAACGTCAAGAGTGTCGAGTGGCTTGATTTGGGAACGCCTGAAGCCATGTGGATTTTCGAAGTTGAGGAGTTTGGTCCGTTGGCTGTTGCTATTGACTCGCATGGAAACAATATTTTCATGGATGTCCAGAAGAAGGTTGAAGAGAACAAGCAAAAGATTTATCAGAAACTTGGTTTGTTGCCTTAGTTTCAACCACTATTTTTCTGTTTATTTTTGTTTTTGATTATTGATAGCTAGTTTGGATTCTGTTTAATGTTTCGGAAGATTTAATATTCAATCTCTACACTCCATTAACCGTGAGGCAAATGCCATGTTCAAAAACTTTAGAGACAAAATAGCCCTTTCCGGAATTACGGTGCTGATGATAGGTGTAGCCCTACTAATAGGCACTTTCGTAAGCGCCTACGGATTCCTAACCCAAGGCCTATCGATAATTGCTTCTGAAGATTTGGTGCGAACATTCGGCGAAGCATTGGCGCCTTTGATTGCGACTTGCATACGCATAATGTATCTTGGAGTAATGGGTTGGATAGGCTCGCTATTAACGATAAGAGGAGTGACAATAATCGCCCATACGCCACAGATGCCGACTGTTGTTCCACAAAAGCCAATCCCAGCTCAACAAAAACCATTACCTCAGAAGACAAAAGAAGAAAAGCCGCAGGAAGAAGCTAAGCCGGAAGCTAAACCGTCAGAGCCAGAATTTGTGGTTATACCTCCAGAGCAAGTTTCGCAACCGCAACCAGAGCCAAAAGAACCGCAGAAAAACGATTCTTCACCGCAACCATCCAATCACTAAAATCATTATTAAACGCCGGAAAAGGGGCAACCATGCGAATACCAATTCGAATGATAGGCATAGCCACAACGTTTTTCTGGATATTCCTAATTGCTTTTTTCGTTTCTGCAGTTTATTCTGTTAAAGATGTCCATTTCGATTTTGGCGAACCGCAAATGGATGTAACCTCGGACAATAAAGTGGTTTTCTCTCTGCCAGTGTCGATTGCAAACGATGGCTTTTACAACATAGGCTCTTTCAACATATCAACTGAAATCTCAGATAAAGAAGGCTTCACCATCACGCGCGGATCCACGTTTGTACTTGTTATAAAGAAAAACGATGTGGTGACCATAACTCACAACATGACGACGGATGTTAATGATTTGTTGCAGCGAGACAAAAACTATTTGTTTAATGATACTGAATTGAAAATTTATGAAGCATTAAGCATGAGAATTGCGGACGTGATTCCAGTTCAAGCTTCAACAAATTTTTCCATGCCTTGGGGTGCGCCACTGCACAATTTCATCTTGGGAAAACCTGCATACGCGCCGTATAATTCTACTCACTTTAGGGTTACGGTTCCAATAAGTTTTGAGAATCGTGCCTTCTTCGATTTGGTTGGAAACGTCCAAATACAAATGTACAATAGCGCTGACATACTTGTGGGTGAGGGACAAACAAACATAGAAGTCCACCATAATTCTCCCTATCATGGGTACCTAGAGCTTTATGTTTCGATGGTGGGAATGAGCGAAAGTGGACATTTTGACGTTTATTTTCTAACCCCGCTTTTCAATTATGGACCGTTGGTGATTCCTTATGGCTGACGCAAATAACGATTTTAAGAAAAGGGTTCGGAACTTTACGTTTAAAGCTTTAAAGGCAACTGTGAAAGGGATTCTTTTCTACGCAATCTACTTTGTTTTATGGATGTTTCTGGCTCCAATTTCCGAGATGGTTCCCGGTTTACAGCAGATGATTGAAACTTTTGTCATGGTGTACATCTTCTTAATAATTATTGGAGAACTCACCTCCGGAACGATCTTTCAATACTTTTTTAACGTAGCTAAGGCGTTGTTTGTGATTGGCTATTTGATCTTCTCGTTGAAGGGTGGGATATTTGGTTTAACATTCCAAAATGTAAGTTTGATGGTTGATCTAAGATTGTTTTTGGCGATTGCGATGCTTCTTAGTTTGTTGGGGCTTGCAAAACCTGTTTTTCAAGCAATAAATTACATGAACGAAAAAGCAGAATACACACGTATCTAGTCTCATTCACTTATTTTTTGACCGGAGTTCGCAACTCATCACGTATGCGCCTTCTCCGTCAGCGTAGTAGCCGTGGATTGTGCGGGTAACTTGAAATCCCAACTTCTTGTAAAGGTCAATTGCTGGCGTATTGGTTATTCTTACTTCTAGAAAGCATTGTTTCGCATTGTGTAAGCGCATGCCTTCCATGGCTTCGGTGATTAAGGCTTGTCCTATACCCTTACGCCTGTATTGAGGCAGAACAGCCACCGAAACAATGTGCCCCTTCTTAATTACGCCACTAAAACCAAAATTTGATAAGCCCAGTTCTACGCGGCACATTATATAACCAGCAACTTCCCCATTTTCCTCAGCAACGATGAAAGTTTCGGGAAATCTTTGATACAGATCGATGAAAAAGTAGTCCGTATAATTTTCTGGTAGACAAACACTGTTAATATGCACTACACTTCGCAGGTCATTCTGGGTGAATTTCCGCAGTTTGAAAGTCTTCTGCAAGATTTCTTCTCCACTCAACTTTGAGGGATTAGTCAGTTTTCCTATTTAACCGCTTTGAGGAGGCATTTTACCCTCACTTGTCTTAACCTCCGGATGTGTAAAGTTTCCATAAGGCATCGCCCAAACCTTAGCGTTTTTACCAGCAATTTTAAAAGCTTCATTTAAGGCGTCGTTCACCGCCCTTGCTGTTTTCAATTTGAAAATGTTTGTGCCATAATAGTCCGGCATCAGTGAAACCAAAATAATCTGATGGTTTTGCAACGCTTTCAACAAATAATATGCTTTATGCCCGCCCAAAACAAAATTACGCTTAATTTCCCTTTCAACAGCCTTTATATCGCTAAACTTAACCATCCAATCATAAAAGACCTGGTTTCCATGCCCTTGTGAACATTCAGCCAATAAAACTATCACGCCGCCACGTTTGACGACTTCAAGGGCGTTGTCAACACCCTTGTAGGCTTGGAAGAGGTTTACATCTGCTGGATACCCGCCTGGACTAACAACAACTATGTCTGCTTTACGGTCTACGGGTATGCGGTACATTTCGTCAACAACTTTAACGCCCTCGTAGAAGGCTTGTTCTAAATCGCCCGCGAAGGCTTTGACAACCTCACCTTTACTGTTAGTTACAACGTTTAAAATGAAGTCTACCTTAGCCAGTTTTGCGGCTTCAACCATGTCCTCGTGAATAGGATTTCCCTCCAAAACTCCTGTTTTTGCGTTTGGATGCAGAAGCATGGCGTGATTATGCTTTATTGTTTCCTCACCTGAAACCGCTGGTAAAACGCTCTTTCTCCCACCACCATAACCTGCATAATAGTGAAAACAAACATCCCCTGTAAGAATTTTTACGTCTGCCTCGGCGAAAATGCGGTTTAAGTAGACCTTTGTTCCATGTTTCTGAGTTGTACCTACATAAACCAAGTCTTCTGCCTTGCAGTCATGGCTTATGGCTTTCACACGGTTAAGAACAGCTTCATCCAAAAGCCTAACAGCTTCCTCATTTTTAACAGCCTTATGCGTCCCACAACCAAAAATTATCGTTATATTTTCATTTTTAACACCAGCCATGTTTAACTCATCAAGTATTGGCGGAATCATCAGATGGCTTGGAGCAGGTCTAGTCGCATCATCAACAACTATTGCCACTTTATGTTCGGGCTTAACAATTTCACTTAACTTTTTAGAACCAACAGGCTCTTTTAAAGCCCTTTCAATCTCAGCCCTAGCGTCTAGTACGCCATGCTTCTCTTTAGGTTCTATTAAACCCAGAAAATTTTGTGTTGGAACCCTCACACAGACCTCTGTTTTTCCGTAGGGAAGCCAAACATCAACCATGAACCATCACTATGAATATGAAAACACGCAAACAGCAACTATTAAGCATTACCAAAAAGCATGAAAA
>CAZNJT010000059.1:0-7634 GCA_964573475.1 uncultured Candidatus Bathyarchaeia archaeon
TCGCAGCAATCAACGGCTACGCGCTTGGCGGGGGCTTAGAAGTAGCCATGGCATGCGATATACGTATAGCCTCAGAGAACGCCCGCATGGGACAAACAGAAATCAACATAGGCTTAATCCCCGGTTGGGGCGGAACCCAAAGACTCACACGCCTAATCGGCAGAACCAAAGCAAAAGAACTGATTTTCACAGGAAAAATGATTGACGCAAAAACCGCAGAGCAACTAGGCATAGTGAACATGGTTGTACCTGCAGACAAGTTCAAAGAAACTGTACGGCAATTTGCTGCTGAACTAGCCTCAAAAGCTCCAGTAGCCCTTAAAGTTGCCAAAGCCCTAATCAACAAAGGCGCAGAAATAAGCTTAGATGTAGCATTAGCACTAGAACGTGAAGGATTCGGCGTAGTAGCCTCAACAGAGGATTTGCAAGAAGGCGTATCAGCATTTACTGAAAAACGAAAACCAACATTCAAAGGCAAATAAGGCAAAGCGCATTAAAATCAAATAACTCTGCATTTCAATGATACAAGCCATATTGCATCCGTAACCAAAAAACTAAAACAAAAGAAAAAGAGGAGTTTATCGAACAACTTTTTTGCTGCGTTTCTTTATTAGAATCGTTGCCGATAAGGATAGAAGCATAAAGATTGTTATCAGCATCATTGATGGAAATTCTGGAATCACTGGATAGATGTAATACATTCCAGAGTTGTCTTGAACTGCATTATTGTCAACATTGTCGCTCGCGGAAATTGCATATTTGACCGTCATATTGCTGTACTGCGCTGGAATTGTTCCTTCATAAAGGCCGCTTGTTGAGTTGTAATTCATGGTTACGTTTGTCCAAGTTGTTCCGTTGTTTAAGGAATAGTGCAGAATCGCTTCTTTCACTCCGCTTCCTAGATCGGTTATGTTGGCAGAAATCTTTACTGCTTGGCCAACTTGAATGTCTCCTGTTGGATAACGTGTAGGCGTGTGAATGTTTGGCGCTGTTGTGTCAAGGTAAACTGTCTGGCTTTTGACGTCTTCTTCGTTTCCGAAATAGTCTGTGCTGAAATACTGAATTGTGTGAGGTCCGTCATCCAGACTCGAGAGATTGAATGGATGATCATAGGTCTGCCATGAGCCGTCATCGATTTTGTAGGTTGTCGCTGTTACGTTGGATTCTTCGTCAATGGCTAACAATGAAATTGGAGATGCTGCAGAAAGCCAGTCTTTCCCCGCATGGGTGTAGGCTGTGTAGTTTATGGATGTTGAGGGTGGATTTTTGTCAACAAAAGCTATTGTCAACCAAATATTGTAATAGCTGTTAACTAAATCTTGAGCCATATCAACTATGAAGATTCGCCCGTTAGCTGCAGCGATTTGCGGGCCTCTATCAGCTACTGAGAACCATGCTGCAAAATCGAGCGTGCCGTTTTTGTGAGTAATTCTGTGTTCTGGAACCAACTTGTTTCCTGCTGAATCCACCATCGCATAATAAAGGTCTGTGTGTTGCCCAGTCCATTCGTTAATCCACACTATGTTAGCCATGCCATGTTTGTCAACTGCTACATTGGCTAAATAGGATTTAACGTAGTCATTTTCCGAGACAAGCATCTCATCAACTACTTTGATGGTTGCAGGGTCTGCTGAGTTTCCGTTTCTATCATCTAGGTATGGATCGATTTTCATATAGAAGATTTCCACGTTTCCTGTTGCGTTTGCTTGGAATCTGGAGTCGTGCCACACTATGTGTATTTTGTCTTCAGAGTCTATGTCGACGAAAGGTCTTGCGTATTTCCAAGTTTCGCTACTATTGGTCAGCTGGGTACTGTTGATTAGCACATTTCCTGTGCTTCCGTCTATCATGGTATACCAAATGTCTCTCCAGCTATAAGTGTCACCAGTCCATCCTTCCGTGACAAAGAACACGTGAGCGTTATCATGGGAGTCCACTACGATTTCAGGTTCGCCCCAGTCTACATCTGTTTGGAATCCAGCGGTTACGTTAGTTTCCGAAACAAGTAAGTCGCCAGCTGAGTTCATTACAAGGTAATGCAATTCCGTTGTGTTGCCATTTTGATATGCAGGTGCACCTCCGTCGAACCAGACAACATGAACCCTGTCTTCTGAATCCACTGCAAGGTTAGGTGCTCTAGATTTGCTGTTGTCCCTTGTGCTGATTATGGTTTCTGGTATCACAGTTATGTCTACGTAGTTAGCTGAACTGCCGTTCATATCATCTAAATACGGGTTGATCTTTAGGTACACGACTTCTTGGCTGTCTAGCTTTGTGCTGTTAGTGTAATCTGGCCAAGGTTCGTAGATGTATTCTGCGTGGAAGACTATGTGAACATTGTTGCTGGAGTCAACGCCTATTGAAGGTCGTCGAACATGGTAAGCAGTTGCGTTGGGACTAGAGTCAAGGCAAGTTTCGTTAATTAGGACATTGCCGTAGCTGTCAACCATCATATAGTATAAGTTAGCAGTGTTGTTTCCAACCCATACGATGTTGAGATTGCCATTATGATCCAGCGCTATGGATGGAGTTTCCTCTTGGTTCCCCATGAAAATTTGAGTAAGTTCTTTTAGGATTTGTGGACCCGTGTACAATGCTTCTGAAGCCCATCTGATAGCGTTAGCCCAAAGCGTGTAGAAATCTCCACCTACTTCAGTCCCAGTGGTGTTGTAGTAAGCGTAGTTTGGATAGATGCTTATTTGAACCACACGCTGGTTGTCTTCCAGTATGCGATATCCCGCAAGCGGACATGGTTCTCCAAGATAATTCGGACCTGTCCAATTGGCAACTACGATTGTGTCTGCTTTGGCGTGTACTCCACCATGATACGAGTCACACCATAAGCTCTGGACGCCAGAAGTTATTGGATGTGTAATGAGAGACAATACATTAAGCGTGTCATTTGTGTACTCGCAGCCGTATCCATCGCTTGTGAAGGGGTCAATTGTTTCCAGAAGTCCCCAGCCATTACCGATCTCACTTCTATCCTGCTCATAGAATGTTCCTATGATGAGGTTTCCTCCAGCCTTCACATATTCATAGACCGCAGAGCCTACGTTGGGAGCGTTGCTGAAATATCCATCTTCAAACAGCAGGACAACATCGAAAGCTCTCAATTTTGAAATGCTAGGAGTCTCCGAGCTAACGTCCATCCAAGCAAAGTCTACGTCCTTAATTTTCAGCGTGAAATCCAAAGCGCACGTGTCAGCCATCCGGTTGCTGAGTATCAAACATTTTGGTCCTACGTGCTTCCCTGCCCATTCAACCGAGTTTAGAAGTAGCCTCACTGCATTTACATCCGTATACAATCCTTCAGTATGATAGACTTGAAAGTCTCCGAAATAGATGGGTCCAAGATACACCGTCTTGCCTAGTCCGTAACACCACAGAGCAACCACGGGATAGCCACCATCTGTTGTAACACCGAGCACTGTTGCGCCAGAATCTGCTGCAAGAGAATCGGGGAATTCGGCAAAAACGTAGATTGGAAACGTGTCTACTCCTTGAGTTATTGGATTGTTCTCAGAAATCATCGTTACGTTGCCTGAAGTCTGACAATCGAATGGTGGAGAAACTGGCAAAATTTGGTCGAGGTCTCCGCCAGTTATTCCTGCATACTCTATTCCATAAAGTGTCCATCCAGTTGCGACCAGTCCGCCTCCTTTTTCAACCCACTTCTTCAAGGCTGATTGGCATGC
Organism: uncultured Candidatus Bathyarchaeia archaeon; assembly: GCA_964573475.1. GTDB lineage: Archaea > Thermoproteota > Bathyarchaeia > Bathyarchaeales > Bathycorpusculaceae > CAVZKK01. The sequence continues at coordinate 3,699 of CAZNJT010000059.1, forward strand.
GTTGAAATCATTATCGTGCCATCCACTGTCTCCAATTACAACCACGTCATAGTTGTCAAGTTTCTCTATCGTGTCGATGTCTGATCCATTCACAATTGCTGTTTCGTATCCGCGAGATTCAAACAGGTCTTGCATGGAATAGACTGGATCGTTGGTACTATTGTCTCGTGATTTACTATTGTTAGCGCATTCGATGGCTACTCTTAATGGTTCCTCCGAGGCTGCTCCAAACTCCACTGTTTGTTTCAACTGAGCCGATGACACAACAGAGTTTGATGAAGAACTATTCCCTAAATATGCAGCTGCTGACATGGAAATCAATAGAAGCATCAGAACCGAGAACGCTTTTATTTTTAAAGAACTTTTCAAATTAGATTCTCTCCTAGCCCCTCACTTACGTTTCAATGAGTATATAAAAATTAAGAGCGTGCTTCTAGCAATTCTCCATCGTTTGATTTCTATTGAAAAAGGATGAATGCCATAAAGAATTATGGTAGACTACCAACTCCAAACCAAACAAAAAGAGAAAAGGGAACGACTAATACTCGCCTACTTCTTTTTTGAACACTTCACTAAGGTCTTTCTCCCAGTTGTCTAAGGCTTCCAATTTTCCAATGAAGAATCTTAGCACTGGTGGTTCAAACACGAATTTCAAGCCTTTTATCATGTTTCTGTGCTTATACAGCCAATTTATCCTATCAACAGCATATTCAATATGCGATATAGAATAAACTCTCCTTGGCAGTGCAATCCTGCACAATTCCAAGTCGGCGAAAACCTCTTTTCCATCCTTGTCTCTTTCCATCGAAATAGTGCCCCTTTCCATGCTTCTAATCCCTGAAACTATGTAAAGCGCTGCTGTCAAGGCTCCTGCTGGATACTGTGATTGAGGGATATGCGGCAAAAACTTTTTAGCATCCAAATGACAAGCCAATCCGCCCGGCGGTGTAACCACCGGAATCCCAGTCTCAACTAGTCTATTAACAAAATATTTTATTTGCTCTACTGCACAACCAGCAACATCAAGATCAACCATTTCTCTCATTCCAACTGCCATGGCGGCAACTTCTCGCTGAGACATACCACCATATGTAAAGAAGCCTTCATATACTGGAAGCCAAGGCTGTATCTTTTCAAAAAACTCTTTGTTATTTGTTGCTATGCAACCGCCTCTAACAGAAGTGTTTTTCCTTCCACTCATATAGAATAGGTCTGTAACGCTGCACATCTCTTTGACTATCTCTGCAACAGTTTTATTTTGATACGCTTTTTCTCTTTGTCTTATAAGATAGGCGTTTTCGCAGATTAGGCTTCCATCAAGAACGAGAATTAAGCCATGCTCATTGCAAATCTGCCTGATCTCATTCAAATTTTCCATGGAAAACGGCTGTCCGCCAAGCAAATTAGTTGTTGCTTCCATGCGAACAAAGGCTATCTTGTCTTTGCCATACTTCTTAATAGTGTTTTTCAACTTTTGCGGATCCATGTTACCCTTAAAAGGATGAGTGCTTGCCGTCTTCAAAGCTTCATCAGCATAAATCTCTAAACACAATGCTCCCCCAGTCAGTTCGATATGTACCTTAGTGGTTGTAAAATGGTAGTTTGTAGGCACCACATCGCCTGATTTGGCAAATACTTTTGATATTAGATGTTCTGCTGCTCTGCCCTGATGAACATTCATTACATACTTATATCCTAAAACATCTTTGACCGCATCAGCAAATTCATAGAAAGTCATGCTACCAGCATAGGCATCATCAACTTTCATCATGGCAGCGAACTGGTTATCGCTCATGGCATTTACGCCGCTATCGGTTAGCATATCAAGGAATATGTCCTTGGTTTTAAGCTGGAATGTATTGTATCCAGCCTCTTCTATGGCCTTAAGCCGCTGTTCCACAGGTGGCAGCCAGATTTTTTGCACCATTCTCGTCTTGTGCATCTCTATAGGTATTTCCTTACCTGATGACAATTTTATGGACATTACGCAAACCTCATGAGTGTTGCTGTTATCGGATATGCGTTTTAATAATTCTTTCGGTTTAAGATTGCTTTTTGTTTTGAACAACCAAAAGTTATATGTAAAGGGATAAAACTATGAACGTTTTCTATAAAGCCGAGGAGAAGTTTATTGCCTGATTTACATGTGTTGTTAAAAGACAGCCCGGGGAAACGTGTTCTTCTGCTTGGTAATGAAGCCATCGCTAGAGGAATTCTAGAGGCTGGCATAGGCATAGTAACAACATACCCAGGCACACCAGCATCTGAGATAGGCGACTCCATCTCAGAAATAGCCGAAGACGCCGGAATATACATGGAATATTCCACCAATGAAATCGTCGCTGTTGAGGTGGCAGGTGGAGCCGCAAACTGTGGAGTCAGAGCCCTCACAGCCATGAAACATGTTGGGCTGAATGTGGCTTCCGACTTTGTTATGACCTTGGCTTATGCAGGCGTAAGAGGCGGCCTCGTAATTGTTACTGCGGATGACCCAGAATGCTACAGTTCACAAAACGAGCAAGACAACCGTTTTTATGCTTTACTTTCGAATCTGCCATGCTTGGAGCCTTCCAATTCTCAAGAAGCAAAAGACATGACAATTTCAGCGATTGAAATCTCTGAAAAACTGGAACTACCTGTGCTATTGAGAACGACTACTCGCGTAAGCCACACGCGCGGACCAGTAGCCTATGGCAGGGTTACGAAACCAAATTTGAAGGGCGAATTCATTAAAGATGTAAAACGTTTAGTAATGGTTCCAGCTAACTCTAGGCCAAAGCACGGAGTGCTTTTGAGGAAGATGGAGAAGGCTAAGGAAATCAGCGAAACATCACCTTACAACATAGTTGTTCACGAAGGGAAAAACAAAGAGTTCGGTGTAATTTCCTCAAGTTCAGCGTATAATTACGCAGTTGAAGCAGCAGATTTGTTAGGCTTAAATGCCGACATCCTGAAGCTTGGTATGACTCATCCGCTTCCGGAAAAAATGATTGGAGAATTTCTGAAAAAACATGAAAAAATCATCATTGTTGAAGAGCTCGAACCTTACTTGGAAATGCAGATCAAAGCAATAGCCAAAGATTATGCGCCTGACGTGGAAATATATGGAAAAATGAGTAAGCCATATTTTCCAAGAGAAGGCGAGCTTTCGACACGAATGGTTGCAACGGGATTAGCCAAGATAACCTGCAGAAAATTGCCCATAAACTTTGGAAAGATTGATGAAAATTATGCTGAGGTTGCTCGGGATTTGCCGCCGAGACCACCAATATTGTGTGCCGGATGTCCTCATAGAGCATCTTTATACGTTATGAAAAAGGTTGCAGGCGAAAAATTGGTCTATTCAACGGATATAGGTTGTTATGCTTTAGGATGTGCTCCACCATTGAGAGCTGGCGATATAATGACGTGTATGGGTGCGAGTATAGGCACTGCGGAAGGAATAAGCAAGGTAATCGGCGAAGATACTTTGGCAATAATTGGAGACTCAACATTTTTCCACGCCGGAATCCCTGGACTTATAAATGCTGTCTATAACAATCACAAAGTCATTGTAGCCGTTTTAGACAACCTTACCACAGCGATGACTGGGCATCAGCCACATCCTGGAACGGGCATGACTGGCATGCATACTCCATCAGAGAGAATACTCATAGAAAATGTTGCCAAAGGGTGCGGCGTAAAATATGTTAAGGTGGTTGATCCCTTCAAAATTAAAGAAGCCGAAGCGGTTTTAAAAGAGGCTTTAGCCCGTACTGAGCCTTCAGTTATAGTTTTTCGGGCTCCATGCGCTTTGATGGTGGTTAGGGAGAGAAGACGCAAAGGCGCAGAAATTGTGGTTTGTAAAATTACCGATAAATGCACAAATTGTATGGCTTGCATTAAGCTTTTGGGCTGTCCAGCCGTGATTGTTGAAGATGGAAAAGTGGAGATTAA
>CAZNJT010000059.1:7734-9679 GCA_964573475.1 uncultured Candidatus Bathyarchaeia archaeon
AAGCATGGCAAAAATGAAGGAATTTAACATTGTGTTGGCTGGTGTTGGTGGGCAGGGAATACTTTTAGCTGCAGAAGTTCTAGGCACTGCTGCCATAAAAGAAGGGTTGAACGTTCGGGTGAGCGAGCTTCATGGAATGGCTCAGCGAGGCGGTGCGGTGATTTCTAACGTTAGGATTGGAGAGAAAGTTTTAGCAGCAACGGTTTTGGAGGGACATGCAGATGTGCTTTTAGGATTTGAGCCGTTGGAAACTTTGCGAAGCTTGAAATTCGCTTCAGAAAAGGCGCTTGTCATAATGAGTGATGAGAAGATTCCGCCAACAGAACTTGCAGCTAAAATGATGAAGTATCCAAGTATGGAAGAAATAGTGGAGAAAATTCATCGTTTCACAAAAAATATAACTATTGTGGAGGCTGCGAAACTAGCTAAGAAAGCTGGAAACATTCTGACACAGAACGTTGTTTTGATTGGGGCTCTGGCAGCCATGGAAAAAATGCCAGTTAAAACTGAAAGTGTTATGGAGGCTTTACAGGAGCTTGTTCCACCTAAACATTTGGACATAAATGTTAAAGCGTTTAAGCTTGGCTATGAATATGTGAAAAAGGGCAAGATTAAGTTTTAAACTTCTTTAGCTGTGGATTTTGACTGTTTTTCATTATTTTCATTTAAAATTGCTTTCAAAATGTTTTGGAAAATTTGCATGTCAGAAACGTTCACCAGTGGAATTTGAAGGCTCTTGTCGATTTCGTAGATTTTTTCATACTTTGGGAATTCTGCGTAGCAAATCTGGCTTATGGGAAATTCTTTCTTTTTCAATTCATGTTCGAAAGACTTTTCGTAAACTTCTAAGCATAGGATGTAGCCATCTACCCAGTAAAGCCTACTCACCCCATAAGTGGTAGCACACCATGTAATGTTACTAATTGAACGTTTATCCAAGCCTAAGATGGTAATTTTTCGTGTTGGAGCAATTTCCACGTCCATGTTTCTTCACCCTTTGAAGGGAGTGTTCAACACTTCTTTAACTTTGGTGGTTATTTTTGGTCCAAGTCCATAGACGTTTTTAGACCAATCGTCCACGCTTATTAGGGCGTTTAATGGGGTTTGGTAGGATTTAAGGATTGACATGGCTTTTTCTCTTCCAATGCTTGGTAAGCTTGCTACGAAATATATTTGGGCGTCGGATGTGGTTTCAACCCTTTTTGCTGCATGAACTATCGGCGCCCTTTTTTCTGCTATTTGTTCTTGACGGGCGGCTACGTAGAGAAAATCAATGGTTTCTTTGTATGAAGTAGTGTTTATTATTGCTATTCCGTTTTTTGCTAGGTTGAACATGGCTCCCCAGATGGATGCTGGCTGAATTCTGCTATACTTATAGATTATTGGCAGATAACCTTCTAAGAGGATTAGTGATTTTGGGTAGACTTCTTTCAGGTCGAATAATTGCTCGAAAAGGTATCGGCGTGTAAGCGTATAAACAAAATCTTGAACGGTTTTCCTCTCTACGGCGCAAACGTCAGATAAAACGTAGTCGCCTTTCTCTAATGTGGCGATTTTGACGTTGACACCGTGTTCTCTAAGTCCTTTGACAATTTTTGTGGCTGTATTTGCTTCGCGGCTGTCGACGATAATTGTTGGCTCCTGCTCATCAGCCTTCTTTTCTTTTAAGTATGGAAGTAACGTTTCAGTTCCAGACATTAGGCTCAACTCTATATTAAGGTGTGTGTGACATGAGAAACTAATGGTTTCTTATTGATAAAACTTGAGCATAATATACAATTCAAATAAGTGTGGAGATATCTCCCGCACAATCCCTCTTTTTTTCTCTCTGAGATTTGGGGGAAAGTTTTATCCAACCAACCAACATACAGACATCATAGTATGCTTGCGGTGTGCTGAGCCTTCCCCAAGCCAGAAAAGCTCAACGGAAAGGCTTCTCGTAGGT
>CAZNJT010000060.1:0-9527 GCA_964573475.1 uncultured Candidatus Bathyarchaeia archaeon
AACTTAAATTTAAGCTGCACGAGTTTACTAATTCGCTTTAATGAGGGGAAGCCGTATTTGACAGATGCACAAAAACCAGTAATCATTGTTCATGGTGGTGCTGGAACCTGGCATCCTGAACGTAGCCAAGCTGGTTTAGAGGGAGTTAAAAGAGCCGCAAAGAAGGGTTTTGAAATTCTGAAAAAGGGAGGAAGCGCTGTTGACAGCGTCATGGAAGCCGTTATGGTTATGGAAGATGACGGTGCGTTTAATGCTGGTTATGGCTCAAGTTTGAACATAGAAAAAGGTGTGGAAATGGAAGCATCGATTATGGATGGAAAAACACTGCAAGCTGGCGCTACCGGACTATTAAAAGACGTTAAAAATCCTGTTCGTTTGGCAAGGATAATCATGGAAAAAACAGATCATGTTTTTGTGGTCGGCGAAGGGGCAGAAAAACTCGCTAGAATCTTTAACCTTGAAAGAAGAAACCCGATAACGGAGCTTAGGTTAAAGTATTACGAACAGCAGAAAAAAGTCTTGCTTGATGGAAAATTTGAACTGCCTAGGCTGGCTGGCTTGGTTAAAACTTATCCTGAACTCTTTAAGCTTGAAACTGTGGGCGCAGTTGCCCTAGCTGAAGATGGAAATGTTGCAGCCGCAACCTCTACCGGAGGCTTTCCATTAAAACTTCCCGGAAGGATTGGAGACTCACCATTAATTGGATGCGGTACATATGCGGATAACCAGGCTGGTGCGTGCTCTGCAACTGGTATTGGTGAAATAGCGATAAGGCTTGTTTTGGCAAAGACTGTTTGTAGTTATATGGAGAATGGAAAAACGGCACAAGAAGCTGTTGAACTGGCAATAAAGCTTGTTAACAAGAGAATATTAGCCACGTACAATCATATGGGGTTAATCTCTGTTGACATTCACGGAGGAATTGGCGCAGCACATAATTCTCCAAACTTATGTTGGGCTTATATTAAGCTAGGAATGCAAGAGCCTGTGGCTTCTTTAACGGCTGAAATTGTGAAGTAAAGTCTCTAAAAAGACGTTGACGGCTATTCGTCTTGATTTTCATTCTCGACAACTGACGAATAAAAATGTTTAAACCATTGCTTGGTTGCTTTCATTAAGCACTAGAACGGATGGGAGGTGAAAAAAGATGCCTGAGGAAGAGGAAGGGGAAGAGGAAGAAGAGGAAGAAGAATGGGAAGAGGAAGAGTGGTGAAAATTTAGGCAGACATGAGCATTTTTCGATTTTTCTATGCCTAAAATTTTGAACAATATTTATGCCTTTTTTCAAACCGCATATTTATAACTTACTAGTTATGACCACTCATTATCGGACTAATCATGACAAGAGTTGCCGTGTTAGATGCTGATAAATGCAAATCAAAACGTTGCAGTAGAATGTGCCATCGTTTTTGTCCAATGGTGCGAAGCCGCATAGAAGCCATACGGTTTGAAAATGACAAACCAGTAATTGTGGAATCCCTTTGCACGGGATGTGGAATATGCGTAAAGAAATGCCCATTCAAAGCCATCTCGATAGTTAATCTTCCAGATGAGTTAGAGAAAGAATGTAGCCACCGTTTTGGAGAGAACACTTTCAAACTTTATCGACTTCCCACACCCTCTTCAGGAACGGTTTTAGGCTTGCTTGGACAAAATGGAATAGGCAAAACAACTACGCTCAAAATACTTTCTGGTGAAGTCAAGTTAAACCTCGGACACTATGAGGAACCGCCTGACTGGGACGAGATAGTCAGGCATTTCAGAGGCTCAACACTTCAAGACTATTTCCAAAAGATGACTTATGGAAAACTTGGGATTTCGCTTAAACCACAGTATGTGGATAAGATTCCAAAGGTTGTTTCAGGAAACGTTGGAGAAGTGCTGGAAAGGGTAGATGAGAGGAAAAAACTGGATAAAATTGCTGAACAGCTTGAACTTAAACAATTCTGGAATCGTTCCCTTGAAGTTTTGAGTGGAGGTGAACTACAACGGGTGGCAGTTGCGGCTACAATATGTCGTGAAGCTGATGTATATCTTTTCGACGAACCATCAAGCTACTTAGATGTAAAACAGAGACTTGAGACGGCTAAAGCCATAAGAAGCCTGAAAAACGATGAAAAAACGATAATTGTAGCCGAACATGATTTAGCAATAATAGATTACTTATCTGACCAAATCTGCATTTTTTACGGAGAACCGGGTGTTTATGGCATAGTCTCCAACGTTCACAGCGTTAGAACCGGTATTAACATCTACCTACAAGGTTACATTCCAGACGAGAATGTTCGATTTAGAAAAGAAGCAATCGTATTTCATGAAAAGCCGCCCACAGTTAGTTTTGGCGCTGGCGAAATGCTGTTAAAATGGAGACAAATAGAGAAAACGTATGAAGGGTTTAAGCTTGTTGCCCATAAAGGGGAAATAAGAAGAGGCGAAATCATCGGAATTCTAGGGCCAAACGGCATAGGCAAAACAACTTTTATAAAGATTTTAGCCGGGATTGAAGAGGCTGATGACGGGCAAAAGTTCGGCGAATTGAAAGTAAGCTACAAGCCACAGTATATTTCGGCAGAGTACACTGGAACTGTTCAAGAGCTACTAATGAGCGTTGCCAAAGAGAGTTTCTCTTCAAGCTTGTATAAGACTGAAATTCTCCAGCCTTTAGGGGTAAATTTGCTTTTGGACAGAAATGTGGATGAACTCAGCGGTGGTGAACTACAAAAAGTCGCCATCGCAGCCTGCCTGTCTCGTAAAGCTGACCTTTACCTGCTTGATGAACCGAGCGCCTACTTGGATGTTGAAGAACGATTGAATATGGCGCGGATCATCCGAAGAGTTGTTGAAAACCACAATACAGCAGCCTTAGTTGTTGAACATGACGTAGTTGCACAGGACTTTATAGCTGACCACCTACTAGTTTTCACGGGAGATCCCGGAAAAAGGGGCATGGCAAACCCGCCATTGAGCCTAAGAGATGGAATGAACATATTCCTGAAAGAGATGGCAGTGACTTTCCGAAGAGACCTGATTACGAAAAGACCGAGAGTTAACAAAGGAGGCTCAAAACTGGATAAGTTTCAGAAAGAAATTGGAGAGTACTATTATGTACGCTCACTGCAAAAATGAATCAGTAAAGGGATAATTAATGGTTAAGATTGAAGAAAGGGAAAAGAAGTTGTTGCAAGCTGCTTTGAGTGCCATGGATAATGCCTACGTGCTTTGGGGTGTTAAAGTTGGCGCAGCAGTGCTTGCAGAGAATGGACAAATTTATGAGGGATGTAATGTTGAAAGTTGGGTTTCCGGACTTGGGATTTGCGCTGAGAGAAACGCAATTAACCACGCTGTTTTGCATGGTAACCGAAAAATTGAAGAAATAGCCCTAATCGCGGATACAGATAGCCGCAACGAGCCTAGACCATGCGGAGCATGCCTACAATACATTTATGATTTTGCGGAAAACCCCAAAGTTAAAGTTGTTGTGGCAAAAGTGGAAAATGGTAGAATCTTGTTTGACACTGTTAAAGTAAAGACTCTTGAGGAGTTGTTGCCGTTTCCTTTTAGAAAATGAATAATTTTCGCCTAAAAATGTAGTTAAATTAAAGAATGAGCAGAGCATACCGTAAGAACGGCTGCTAAAGAGGTGCTGGTGGAAGCTTAAAGTGGCTCAAACAACGTTTGAAGAGATAAGTGCTTCAGATTTCTTTTACCGAAACAGAGACATAGCTGGCTTCACAAGTCCGTCTAGAGCCATTTTTGCAGCTATAAGGGAGCTTGTGGAAAACTCGTTAGATGCCGCCGAAAGCCTCAAAATACCGCCAGACATTTATGTGAGGCTTTCATATGAGGGGGAAGCCAGCAAAGAAGCCCAAATTTACAGGTTAAGAGTTGAAGACAACGGCATAGGAGTCCCACCAAGGCATATACCATCAGCTTTTGGACAGGTGCTTTTTGGCTCAAAATACAAGTTAAAGCAGCAGAGGGGAACCTTTGGTTTAGGCGGGAAAATGGCAATTCTATATGGACAAATTACGACACACCAGCCGGCCTGCATTTTTTCAAGCGCTGGTATCGCGAAAATTTACATGTATAAGCTTATGATTGACATACAGAGAAATCGTCCACTTATACTTGACAGAAAAGTTCTCATAAACAAGGAGCAGTGGCGGGGAACAATAGTTGAATTCTGTTTGGAAGGTGACTACTTTAGGGCCATGCCCAAAATTTTGGAGTATTTTAAACAGACAGCTATGATGAACCCTTATGCGAACTTGACTTTTGTTGACCCTAAAGGCAGATTCTATAAGTTCACCAGAATTACGAAGGAAATGCCTGAGCCGCCAAAAGAGACTAAACCGCACCCGTATGGTGTGGATGTGGAGCTTATTCAGCGGCTTATACAAATAACACCTTATAAGAATATGTTTGAGTTTTTGAGGCATCATTTCCACAGGGTTGGAGAAACTACTGCAAATAAGTTTTTGGAATTCAGCAACTTAAGTCCGTCTAGAAATCCGAAGAAACTTTCCCATGAGGAAATCGTTAGGCTAATGCATATGCTTAAGAAGTTTAGAGAGTTCTTGCCACCGGATGCAAGTTGTCTGTCGCCATTGGGTGAGGATCTGTTAAAGGCTGGGATAGTGAAGGAGTTAAAACCCGAGTTTGTGGCTGTTCATCAGCGTAAACCAGCAACTTATGCTGGGCACCCTTTTATCATTGAAGGGGGAATCGCCTATGGAGGAGAAATCCCCAAGCAAGGAAGCTTCTTAATTTACCGTTTTGCCAACAGAATCCCATTGCTTTATGATGAGGCAAGCGATGTTTCAGTTAAAGTGATAGACTCTATGAATTGGCGAAGGTATAAGATCACGCCAGATATGCCGATTGCAATTTTAGTGCATGTTTGCAGTACGAAAGTTCCATACAAAACGGTGGGAAAGGAATTCATCGCCGACAGACCTGAAGTTAGAAGAGAAATAGGTAATGGGCTGCGGGAAGTTGCCCGTCAACTCCAGCATTTCTTGACAAGAAGGGAACATGTGGACAGAGATCGAAAACGCCTTGGAGTGTTCAGCAAATATTTGCCGAAAATAGCCCAGTTTTCAACTAAACTGGCTGGTAGGGAAAAGCTTCCAGATATAGAAAAACTTTTGAGGAGTGTGAGGAAATTTGGAGCAGAAGAAACATAAAAGTAGCATTATTGAAAGAAAGAAGGAAGTTTTATCAGGTTTGGAAAACCTTGGAGTTAAAATTTACGATCAGCTTGATAGTGGATATTTCCCATCAGTAGAGATGCCCAGCAGATCAATAGAAAACATCAACTACGATCCGCAACTTAGACAGTTCATTTTGGGCGATAGGAAGGTTCGTCGAAGCGCCCGCAACATCCGCCACGTGAAGCCTTTCACACAGCTTACTTGGGCTGCAGAATTTTCTCATGAGCTCACTTCGCAACGAAAAACATCTACCTTAAGAGATGTTTACTATTCCGCTCAAGCGTATGAAATGACGTTTAAAGACCAGCAGGAATCAAACAACATTGTAACGGATTTAGAAACAGTTTTGGGTTTCTCACGGGAAGACTTCAACATTTTTCCAGAAGAGCGTTCAGCAGTTTTCGGCGACTTAACCATAGAATATACGGTGCCAGGTTATGAAGGAAAAACATTGAATTTAACTTCCCATCCTGACGGTGTCTTGATTGGACCAGCTTTAACTTCTTCGGAATTCGTGAAAACCACAGCAGACAAGGTCATAGCCATAGAGAAGGGCGGACTGTTTACACGTTTTATAGAAGAGAATGTGCATAAGAAGTATAATGCAGTACTTGTTTTGACGGCTGGGCAAGCGCCTAGGGCTACGAGGCACTTTGTTAGGAGATTGAACGGAGAGCTGAATCTTCCAGTTTATATTTTCACGGACGGTGACCCTTGGGGGATGCACATAGCCATGGTGATAATTTCTGGTTCTGCAAATGCTGCTCACCTAAGAGAGTTGAATACTCCTGATGCAAAATGGAGTGGTGTGTGGGCAACAGACATTGTCAATTATAAATTGCCGACGGATCCGTTGGATGAGGTGGACATGAAAAGGCTTGGCGAGTTGCAGAGGGACCCGCGCTATAAGGACCCGTTGTGGCAGAGGGAAATTAAGACGTTTATGAAGATTAAGAAGAAGGCGGAGCAAGAGGCTTTTAGCAGATATGGGTTAACGTATATTGTTGATGAGTACTTGCCAGCGAAGCTTGAAGAGACAAAGTGAAGCGGGGGAAATTTAAAATAACTGTTCATGTTTTATGATGTAAAGCATATTGAAAAGTGAAGGGCTAGGGTATGAGTGAAGAAGGAGGCGGTTTCGGAATAACGTTGGCTGAAAAATTTTTTGGTTTCATAATCATTATTATTGGTGCTATGACCACGTATTACACATTTACAAGCACTTCAGCGTTAGGTGATTTTACAGGATTTTTTGGAGTTCTAAGCATTTTTCTGTTAGCCTTAGGAGTATTTTTGGTAATCGCAAAAACAGAATAGCATCCTCAAATTCTAGAATCAGGTGCAGAGATGTCTCCCGAATTCCGTCTTCACATGACCGTTTTCTTCTGAGAATCAACGGGTCAAACGTATTTTATAAAGACGCATAGAACAATCTCCCACTATGAATTTCAGCAACTTTGGAAAGAAGAACTGGTTAGGCTTGCAGATTAGTGTGCGTCAATAGGCAATGCACCAAAACCAATAGAAGATTTCTCCATAAGCTTTATCCTATTCGTTGAACTAAACTACAGCAGGAGAAGGGAGAACAGTGAGCATTAGTAGTGTTCGCTATATTGCCCTTTTTTTGGTTCTTCTAATTCTGGTTTCTTCAAATATACATAATCCGAGTGCTTTTGTGAAGGCAGACGAATCGCCAACTGAGCCTACAACAGACATAATCGACTATCACAACGGGACTATTTGCACAATAATCGACTATGGAAATGGAACTCAGGATTTCACGATTGAAACAACCCTCGACCAATCGGCTACGCTCCACGATAATAATAACCAATCCATACCACTGATTTTGAACAATCACGAAGGGCAGAGTCTTGGGACTGAAAGATACGGTGTAAGCTCTGACTCAACTCGTATGACCGAAACCCATACCGAGGTCATTAATCAAGAGATACTAATGAGATGGGAATATTCCCTTTTTAAGGGACGTTGGGACATGACCTTGGGCAGTTGGGTTGCCTATGTCAAAATAGGATTGGTAGTTGATATAGAGTTCGGAATACGGTTGCCCGTAAACATAACTATCGAATACGATTCTCCTGTGAAATTTGACCAATCTAACACAACTATGTATGCGATAATAACACCAATTGACTTACCAAACTTCAATGAGTCATTATTCATATTCGAATCTTACTTCTTTGTGGAATGCGGCGGCTTGTTAATTGGAGGTCCATACACGTGGACGTACGGACCAAATTATGACCTTTCACAAAGTTTTGAAACCCCATTAGGAGAAGCGATAGCGTTTCCTATTCCACCCATACCAGCCTTGTCAATTGTAGAATTTGAGGTTCCAATACTTGGCACGTTTCTCCAAGTCGACTTGGGAGTGCAGCCTGGTTTTGGGTCAAAGAGAATAACTGCAAAAATGAGTGCGACAGGCGACGCACAAGCTGTTGAAGGAACAAACATCACTTGGTCTTACCCAAACCAATCTGTTGCCTTTATCGTTAAGTTCGGAGACTATGACCCTTCAGTTGATTGGGCGTTAGTCAAACTTTACGACTTTCGGTATTATTTTACTCAGTTCTATATACGTTTTTGGCTGATGTTTGATTTCGGAAGCTGGATAGATTGGTTATTGCACGATTTCGAAATTCCTCTTATCACCATTGATATGAGTTGGCTTATCAGGAATCGTGACTGGTGTGTGGGGAGTCCACAATTAATTGACCTCTGGTTTAGGCGGCCAGCTACCGTGCATGACATAGCTATAACCGATGTTATACCATCAACCTACATATGTTATCCAGGAGATGCTGTCGACATTTCAGTCATCGTTGAAAACAAAGGAACAAGCCCTGAAGCTTTCAATGTGAGTTTGTATTACGACACACATCTGATAACCAGAACCCAAATGTCTCAAATACTCGAAAACGAGACTAGCAGGTCACTTCATTTCGAATGGAACACCACAAGTGTTCCCTTGGGCAACTATACGATTAAGGCTGAAGTGAGTCCAGTTCCAGACGAAGTCGATGTGACTAATAACGAGAAGACTGACGGAGTGATTGCAGTAGCATTGTATGGACTCTTGACAGTAGTTGTTGATGGTTCGGGCAACCCTATTCCAAACGCTGCTGTCGAAATTACTGGGCAACAACCAGCAAACACCGATACTAATGGTGAGGCTCGCTTCTTGTTAGCTAGAGGACTGTACCAGGTGCGAGCATCTAAAGGAATGCTGAGCAACTCCGTCAGCTTGAATTTAACATCAGATACAGCCTTGAGGATTTCTTTGGTGCCACCACCGTATGGTCCAAAGGCAGAGTTTGCAGCATTTCCTGAAACAGCAAGCGTGAATGAGCTCGTAAGGTTCGACGCTTCAGGTAGCCAGCCTGGCTACAATGGCACTCATTCAATATTGATATCAGAATATCAATGGGACTTTGGTGATGGAAACAAAACGACGACTACGACTCCAATACTGTATCACAGCTTCCGTAGTTCAGGAATATACTACCCAACTTTGACTGTCTATGCGAGCGGAGCCATACCAGAAACCGACACAATAACACACAGAGTAGTCGTTATGTCAGTGCCAGTCGGCGGCTACTCGATTTCTCTGACACAGCACAACACATCAATGCCCTCGTCTGTCTATCTTGCCTTATTGATAATGTTATCCGCTGTCTTCTCAACAGTAAGACGCAAAATACGAAGAGAAAAAACAACTAGTATGTGAGGAAAACGCGTTCCTTCCATCGATAGATAATGTACTTCGCAAGACCCAGTTGCCTGTTTTTCTCTCTTCCTGCGAAAGTGTCTAGACCAGCATCTGCATCCATCACTGCAATAGAGCGGAGCATTTTTCGGATTGGAAGCTTGACCCATAAATTCTCGTCCACATCGCTGACATTGGGCTTTTTTCTTCTTGATGCTTACCACGCTGCCCATAGACCACAAAGTGTCGGGCATTTGCCACGCTATTAAATCATCTATAATTGAGTAAGCATTTTATCTAAGCCCGCAAATACTTTGCTTAACATTCCATTTCCAACAATGCAGTGTCAACCAACAATAGGACGAGTATAAGCTACTCGTAAAGCAACAAGTAAACCTACTCCTAAGGAGTGCGCAATCCAAAAGCAAAATCAATAGCAGAGACAAGAGACTTCTAACGTCTCAAATCTCCCGCAATAACCATATTTGGCTCCAAATAGAGGGGCTAGAAACCGTTGCACGCACGCACAACAAAAGCCTATTCTCTTCTTTCAACAACCATCTTACAATTCGTAACCAAAGCAGCAA
>CAZNJT010000061.1:0-9400 GCA_964573475.1 uncultured Candidatus Bathyarchaeia archaeon
GGCTACCAGCTTTACCATCACGCCTTCTTCGTGGCTGAGGATGAAAAATGGGCAGTCATCCAGCAGGGCATGTGTCCCCGAGATCGAACAGCCAGAAGATACCATTGGCTTTCCGATAACACCAAAAACTTTGTTGTTGAACCACATAATGTGATAGTTGGCGACGTAAAACGCGATATTGCTTTGGACATGACGGCAAAAGAAAGCGAAGGTTGCAGAAAAACTTCAGTGGACATAGCCAAAGAACCGCCGAAAAAGAGTATGCGAATGCTCATGTCAATTAGACCGGCTTATCAGAAGTCGCTTCAGGAATGGCTGCCAAAAACCGCTGACGCTGCATGGAAAGAGTATCCAATAGATGTTTTATCCATGCCAAGAAACATAAATTGGAAAGCCTTGCAGGAAGTTTACGAGTTTCAACCACGCAACTATGAAGAATTGCTAGGATTTAGGGGCGTAGGTCCAGCCACAGTCAGAGGTTTAGCATTAATTGCAGAGCTTATTTACGGCGAGAAACCAAGCTGGAAAGACCCAGTAAAATACAGCTTTTGCGTAGGGGGTAAGGATGGAGTCCCGTTTCCAGTTGACAGAGGTTTATACGATGAAATAATTGAAATTTTAGAAAACGCCGTCAAACAAGCCAAAGTGGATGATAAAGAGCGAATTAATGCTATTAAACGGTTACGTGACTTCACAGCAAGACAATGAACTTAAATACAGGTCGCTACAGAAACTGCCGTTTCCGTGGCTTCTGCCCTACATTGTGAACAGGAAATATCTATTGGAAACGTAGTAGGCGACAACATAATAACGATAACGCTTGTTTTCGGACTTGTCGCGTTAATAAGGTCATTCCAAGTATCCCTATCCGAGATTCTGTCAACTGTGCGCGCGAGCCACCGCAAAAATACGCGATCCGCGACCCATATCCTTGCAACCTACCCCCTATTTTTTAGCGCGCTGCCTTGTCCCTTTATTATGTGCGCGCATAAGTGGTCATTAATTATTTTTAGGCTTTTTCCCTTTAAAGAAGCCTTCTCAAAGACGGGAAACAAAACTTTTATATGGGATAGAACAGAACCCAAACCATGCCGATTATCCATGTAAATGTATGGAAGGGATTCTCAAACGAGGCTAAGAAGAAGGTGATAGCAGGCATAACTAAAGTCTTCACCGAAATGGGCATTCCTGTGGAAGCGGTTGAAGTTGTGATCCACGAGATCCCAATGGAAAATTGGGGAGTAGGCGGAGAACAGGCCAGCGAGAAACTCAAACATGCAAAGATACCGTGAGAGCCTAAAGCACAATCTCAGGTATAAGACCGTGGCATCTATAAAATCACCGAAAAAGGAAAAAAACTCTTAGAAATTCTAAGTTAGAGCAGTTTGCGCGCGCAAGCTGGTTAGAATGTCTTCGATTTTTTTGTGGCCCAGAAATTCCTTGACGTAGAGGATGTCACTGGTCTGATGATAAAGCATGGTTGTCTTCCAATGCCGCAACGTATAGAAGTGTATCTTGAGAATTCTCATGTTGTCTGCCTGTACTATAGCGTGACTATTGCCGTTTGTTTTGTGGCGCAAAAATGTTAAATGGCGCCGAAACAACATTCGTCTTGTCGTAAAAGGGTGCTGAAACATGTTTAACTG
This sequence comes from uncultured Candidatus Bathyarchaeia archaeon, assembly GCA_964573475.1. GTDB lineage: Archaea > Thermoproteota > Bathyarchaeia > Bathyarchaeales > Bathycorpusculaceae > CAVZKK01. The sequence goes on from CAZNJT010000061.1 coordinate 1,647, forward strand.
TGCCTATTCGTTAGTGAACGGGGTGTTGGAGAATGGTTGAGGAAACCGTTTGGGTTGAGAAAGAATATGTTAGGCCGCGGCTAAGTTCAGATGAGGTTTGGCTGATATACCGTCTCATTGATAATCAATACTGGCTGTTGAGGAGGAATCCCCATCCGCTTTGGGATCTGGAGAAGGTGAACAAATTGAGGCGAAAAATCCTGCGGCTAGTGAATAGGTGCCGCGCATCTAAATATCAAATAAGCTTGAGGCAAAGGCTCTACTAACGCCCGCAAGGCTTAGGCATTGTAAGCTGAAATGCTGCTGCATATACAAACTATATGATGACGATGGATTGATGTGCAGGCGGAGTTAAACGTTGAACAGTGGGAGCAGACACTCGGCAGCGAAATATACACTTTCAGTCACCCGGAAGGAAGCCACGACGACCGCTTCTGAGCGATATGCCTAGCTGTGATGGCGACGTTGAAAACGGAACCCCAGAAGCCACCAGCATTCACATTCGGTTAGTAGGCTGCGTGGGTTCAAACCCCATCCCCCGCACCACCTTCTTCTAAAGCCTTTTTCACGTTCTTTTCGTGATAAGCCCACGAAATGCGTGTTATCATTGTCGTGACAAACTGCCAGTAACTGAAGAATTAGAATCCGATTTTGTAAGGCTCAATCTGTCGTGACTGATTTCTTATTTGTACGGGCCAGAGTGAACCGGGTCGGACTAATACGCAAAAGGGTTCAAGTCCATTTTTTCTCTTAGTGACTTTAAGACAAAAAAGTCGCCAATCGTGGAGGTTTGGATGCTTGAAAGGGGATTTCAGCATTAATTTACTAGTAAAAAGATACTCTATTTATGCATGCGAGAGTTTGAAGCTATCCCGGGCTACCAACAAACCCTAGTCAGGGCGACGTTCAAACTCGGTTCAGTGGTGGTTGGGGTAAAGTTTTATGCACACACACACTGATGTGATAAAAGTAATAGCTGAATGTACCAAAGCATGAATACTATGAAATCTTTGGAAACATGAAGGAATCCTCGCACACAATGCGGCTCGTAATGCCTTTTACGTCCAAGTCGTAAGCATTAATAAGAATCTTTCCCGAACTTTCATCATAGGAAAGGAAGATCACCAGATAAGTTTCGTTGAACGTTATCTGTTGTTTATTTAGAATTTTCTTCATTTTATCGATTATCGGCATCATTGCCGTATTAGTCCGAAGATGGAATAACCCTATCTTCAGGTATGCTTTAATGTCGACCAGTTTCTCGAAATCTTCAAGAATCGCATCGTCACGTTTTGACAATTCAGATTCCATAGCGAGGCTTAGGTATCTGTCAGGGTGTTCACACTTCCAAACGATGTCAGTCAAGTACTCTTTTTTATCTATACTTGTCAGAACAGGTTCGTATCCAAATTTCTTGGCCAGTTTCTGAAAGCAACCTTTTATTCCAGCTGTCCAATCCTTGAGACTTTGACCCCACGAGAGACCAGACTCTTTAATCAGCCAGTCCCTGAAATCTCTGAAAACCAAATCAGGATTTAAAGGCATTTCCTCTCACCTTTTGTCAGAAGAAAGCCAAGCAAAAAAGGCAAGTGCACCGAGTAGGAACAGTAATCCCATGGCTGCGTTCCCAGCTTCTTTCTGTGATTTGAGTTTCGATGATAGTTGCCTTATTTGCTCTAATGTTACACTCGGATTGCTTCTATCCAGAATGATATATGGCAGATCTCCGATTTCACTAGGCAAATCCATATGGGGTTCAACAATGAGCAATATTGGTTTTGGCGAAGCTCTAGCCAAACCTATCTCGAAAAATATATTTGGAGATGTGATGGCATCTTTTGTCAAGAGAACAAACACATAGTCTGAGGAGTTGATGTACTTTCGAATTTCATCGGCAAAAGGCCTTCCTTCTATCGTAGGCATAATTGTCACATCGAGAGCATATGTAATGATGCCATTCTGCTTGAGAACGCTGTATAGTTTGTCTACAAGTTCTTTGTTTTTTTGCGAATAACTGATATAGACTGTGAAGCTCATCAATATCCCAGACTATCTTTTGGCTTACTACACTTAAATTTCTTTGTTTGCACAGACACTGTTAAGTGATTTGTGATGAGCTAAGAAGAGTATTTTTCCGATTTCCTAACATGAACATAATTAAGTTAGTTTGTTTTACTTTGTGTTGACAAACAACATTAGGATTATCTAGTAGCAAACAATTATATTTTGTACGATAACATAGGAGAGGTGAAACCTTGGCTGAGAATGGCGGTCTGCGTCAGATTCCCTTAAAAAGCATAGCCATTAGCAAAAAAAACGCAAGAACAATAGACACATATATCGGATTAGACGAGCTCGCCCAGAGCATCAAAGAAATCGGACTTCTGCAACCAGTGGTTGTATTTCCAATCTCAGGTCAGAAGGACAGATTTGAACTGATAATAGGACAACGAAGGTTTCTGGCTTGCAAAAATCTTGGTATGAAAGCCATTTCTGCTATTGTACTTAAGAAACCAATGAACAACGTGGATGCTCTCGCATATTCATTTAGCGAAAACATACATAGACGAGAACTAGATTACAAGGACAAAATACAAGTCGTATTAAACCTAATACAAGAACTTGGCAGCGTACAAGCAGTCTCCAAAAAAATAGGTGTCTCAGAAACTGCAATAAGAAACTATTTAGGCTATTCAGCAATTCCAGAACCAATAAAGGAAATGGTTGAGGAAGGGCATCTCTCCAGATTTACGGCAGTTCGAATAGCCAAAACTAATCCTGACCCAAAAAGGGCAGTTGCAATTGCGGCCAAAGTCAAAGAAGAGCCTAGAAGAGAAAAACGAAATGAAATAATACAAACTGCAATTGAAAACCCGACGTACACTGCAGAAAAGGTTTTTGCTGAAGCACCAAAAACCAAGTTCAAACATGTTACTTTAGATTTAACCAACGGTGCTGCCGCAGCTCTCAGAAAAGCAAGCGAAAAATACGAATTGGAACCTAGAGAAATCGCAACGCAAGTTCTACTCGACTATTTGAAGACTGAAGGATTCTACGAAAGCAGTTGAGGGCACTAGAATGGATGAAGAAAGTGCTTTAGCAATAATATTCGCAAATACCAAAAGGCATAAGCGTACCGTAGACTTACTTACTGTAGCTGAATGCTTCTATTTCTTAAGAAATATCTATGGCACCCAAGAGGCAGTTGCAGAAAAGACTGACCTTTCTAGGGAAATGGTCAGAGAGTTTCTCCAAATTCTCAACTTGCCTGAATACGTGAAAAAGCTAATCAAGTCTCGAAAAGTCGACAGCATCGATACTGCATATAGACTATCAAAAATCAAGGATGAGCAGACTTTAAGAACTGTTATTAACAAACTTTTGAGTCTTCAGACACATGACCTCAGAGATGTCATTAGTACAGCCAAAGAAAATGCAGGATTATCCATTGACGCAGCAAAAGAGGCTGTTCTAAAATCAAAACAGCGAAACCTTCATGTCTTTGTTCTTGATTTTAGCGAAGAAAATTACAAGAAGCTAGTTGCTGTTGCGAAAAACAAGAATAACACACCAGCGGAACTAGTCAAAAGAATAGTTGAAGATTGGCTAAGCAGAATAAACGGAGCAGGTTCCTGAAAATGAGTACCTGTGAGACAGTACGGCAAAACATTAGAGACATAAATGCATATGTCGCAAAGTTTTCTCATGAACAACGAAGTGCAGCGGTCGAACTTCTATTTTCCAAGGCATTATCATTCGTGTTTCATTTACCATTCTATACTTCTGAAAATAACGATTCAAATGTTCTAAACAAGATCGTTTGGAATGGACAAAATGAGTCTGCTCCTATCTGCAGTGCAAACACTGGTGCAGATAGCATCGTGTTTGCCAGAAACTTCGATGTCTTAGTAGAAATCACTCGCCGAACAGGAGCAAATCAATGGAAACTCGAATTTGGCCCTGCTTTGAGACACATGAGCGAATATCTAACCCAAACTGGAAGATTAAAGGATTCTGTCCATCTCCTGTTGATAGCTCCCGAAATTCACTCAGATACATTTAACTCAATACGCCAAAAACAGATTGAAGAAGATAACATTATACCGATGACTTTCGACAATGTTGAAAAGATTGCAGAAGTGTGCTCTCTTGCTATTGGTTTAAGACATGTTGACTTGAAAAACCTGTTTGGCATTTTAGCGGACAACATTAGGAAAATTGACAATCTGCATGAATATGTTGCTAAGTCGGAAGAAGATGTACTCAAATGGCAAAAGGACCTTCTGAGATATAACAGGTTGGCTTTTCTTGGAATCAAAGGATACAAAGTGTTCAAGAACAGGCAAGCAAGGATATTGACTGCATCAGACATCGTAACCGAGCTTAACACTCAAAAAGATGTCCAATCATACTTTAAGATATTAGGAAAACTTCCAAGCAGAACTGATGTAAGTGACGGATTGCTGATATTTGGCTTTGGTTGTCAACAAGGATTGCTTGAGCATGATCCTATTCTATCAATTGCAAGTGAACTTGATATACAGAAAAGAATGGAAGAGATAGTTGAAAACATTAAACAGGCTTAGCACTTTTGTCAAACACGGACTAGGACTGTGGTATTACTGATCTAAATGACACATTCGCTACTGCATAACCGTTTGACGTGTATTTCTGGAAGAGGTTCGTTATTCTCTAGTTTTTCTTGGAGCCCCCTGAGGGTTAGCTTCATCAATTTTTGTTTTGGAAAATGCTTCGAGTTTTCTTCTAATATCATTGCTTTTAGGTAAAGGTCTCTATGTTGTTCAAATAGTTCTATCCATCTTGAAAGTGAGTTAAAGGGGCAGAAGAAGCAACCACTTCTAACAGGTATTGGAAAATCGTAATCAGATAAGCAAATTATGTCTACACAGTCCTGTCGTGTCAGTTTATTCTCAATTAATGGGAAGGTATTGGAAACATATTCAACACCGCTTTCACGCATCCTGTCTCGTTCTTCGTAGGCTATGCCCAAGTACTGGTTGACGTGTGCCTTGAGTGAGCGATAATAGGAATAAATCGGTGTAATTTTGTAGTCTCTGGTAGACCAACGCCAAACTTGAGAAGGTATTACCTTTCGCCACATGCATTTGTCATATAAAGTTCCATTTTTTGACCTGACAATTCTAAGCGGAATATCGTGTTTAGATAAGTAGTCGTCTACAATTTTAAGGTGTTTATATGTCTCAGGAACTTCGCCACCAGTATCAGCAAAAACAACTTCATCCAATGGGTAATGATTATTAACCAAGAAGACGAGAAGAGCTGTTGAATTGAGACCAGCCCCAAAACTAAGTATATATTTCTCATTGTTGTGATTACAGTTATGCAGTAGGCACTTCACAATATAGTTCTCCTGCAATGTCCTGCATAACTGTAATTCTGCATTCTGCATAAAAATCCTTCGAAAGCTTTAGCTAGGCGGATAGAGGAAAGGCCATCTCAAAACTATGAAAGTCACCCATATTGCCAGAAAGGCCAGAGGAAGGACGTATGCTAGCTTCCTCATTTCAATTCCCCCTAGATCTTTTGGATATACGTCAGGGGTATGTGTTTTTTCTGCATATACCCTCGCTTGAGTCTTATAGTACAGAACATACTTGCTGCTCCTGTGTTGGATGAGAAGCCAAACAAGACTCAGAGTCGCGCCTAGTAGGGCAATAAGTATTTGGAACTGAACAAGTTGAACGCCCTCGACAGGCTTTTGACCGTAGGCCACGAACAGTATGCCTATCACGACCAAGAAGTAGCTGTTTCGATTCCAATGAAGTGTTGCTTCTGCATCTTGCCGTTCCCTGAACAGTTTCAGCTTTTCTAAGTCATCTGGGTTTGCAGAGGCTGAAGCACCAGACATAAGATTTCGCCCCATACAAGTTGCCTGATTTCTTTATAAATTTCACTCAAGTCCGCGACATCGCCGCAGTAATGTTGCACCTGTTTTGCAGTTACTATCTTATGACTACTCGCTTTTTGATTTGTTTTTCCCATTCTTCGTAGCTCAAAATTCCCTTCTCTTCTAATAATTCAACCAAAGCAGAAAGCATAGTATCAAAGACATCTAGTTTCCCACCTCCTTTTAGGGAGATGAGAGGTAAATCTGATAGTAGAAAATTACGCCTTATCTTCCGTTAATTTTACCCTATTGCTCTGAGTCTACCTGAAGGGTACTCATATCTTTTTTTTAGTCAACTGCTAGTCGTTGCCGCGCCAGCGGCAACATTCAGCCAGCTTCTTCAACCTGAATTTTTCTGCTGGCGTTCAGTTATCAGTTTAAAAAAAAAGATAAAACTTTACCCCAACCATTACTGAACCGCGAGTTTGAACGTAGACCTGACTACGGTGTAATGGTAGCCCGGGATACGTGACTTATCTCGTTTAAATTTCTCACTTCGCCGCGTGCTTTTTCTAGGATTCTATCAAGCATTACGTTATCAAACAAACTAAAACGGTATAGTGAAAGCAAAGAGTAAACGATACTAGCTCAACTCCTTTCACTTTTCTTGGTTGGATAAAACTTTACCCCCAAACCCAAACTTGGGAGAGTCGCGCCTGAGAACGTTTTGCTGAATATTATGCTCCTAAGGTAATGAGACTGTTACGTGAAGTTGGGCTTAAATGTGAAGTAAACGTATATCTACATAGGCAGTTCAGGTCGTATTACCTTTGAAGACAGTGCCGTTTCCATCAGGAAACTACCTGAAAAAGGAGACTCAAAAGAACTTAATCCTAACTATTCTATGTGATGTTACATTACTGGTCATAATATTAATTTCGACTCCGAGACTTCCTACCAGAATAGACGTGGGAGATTTTGACACGTCACTCGCTTTAACGGCAATTTTTCCAACCCTGGGGATTTACTACTATCTAAAGAAATACCAAAACTGCAGGCAAGGGATGAAAGGGGAACAAAGAGTCAGACAATTTCTCGAATCTAAGCTCAACGACAGCTACTATCTCATAAACGACATTGAATATATTAATGATAGAGGCAGCAAAGAGAACATAGACCACATCGTTTTGGGTCCTAACGGAATATTCGCTATAGAAACCAAAGACTATCGGGGGAAAATAACATGCAAAGGTAGCTATTGGGCTGTCCCTTTTCCCTTTGGACGCAGTCCTAGCAGCCAAGCAAAGGGTAGCGCCTATTGGGTTAAGCGAGCAATTGACGCTTCTCGAGCCTTAGAGAATTTGAGGGTCTGGGTTGACCCAATTGTTGTTTTCTCCAACCCTGATGCAGAATTGGAAACCATAGACCCAGAAGTTGAAGTGGTAAAGCTTGAAAGCTTGGTTGATTCTATAACATCAATTAACCGCTACAGTTTTTCTCCAGATCAACTGAAGGCCATAGTGGACGGAATCCTGAAAAAAGCGCGGATGCAGATGAATAAGTGAGAAACAACCCTTAATGCTACCCTTTTTCATGTTCTTTTCGTGAAAAGACTACGAAATGCGTGTTATTAGCGTCGCGACAAATTTAGTGTTGCCAAATTGAAATCCGATTTTGTGAGGCTCAATTTATCATCACATCTTCTTAGGTATTCGTTTGGCAAGACATTAGCCGAAATGGCAAACATAAACCTGCAACCTCCTATCATTATTACAAGTTTCTAACTTTATAACTTTCTAAACCAAAAGAAAAAATGAAGTTTATCAAATTTTACCTTGATCTATAAAGTAGAAAATAGAAACCTTTAGGGTCTTACACATTCGGC
>CAZNJT010000062.1:0-9394 GCA_964573475.1 uncultured Candidatus Bathyarchaeia archaeon
TGAATATGAAAACACGCAAACAGCAACTATTAAGCATTACCAAAAAGCATGAAAATATGAATGATGCCAAATTCATGAATATTTTGTGCATTTGCAGAAGCCAATCCCTATATTTGCAAGTTCACTGGTTCATGCAAAGACAAGTGAAGCCGATGGGGCTACGCGACATCCTTAGGAAAGAATTTGACTTCATCACAGGCAAAAGCAAGGATTATTTTGCTTAAAAGAAAAAGGGTATTTTAAGGAGAGGATTTGAGTTTGCTAATTTTTTGGTCGAAGATTTTGCGTAGCATTGATATGGGTAGGTATCCGTTAGCTGTTATAGTATCATGGAAGAATTTTTCGTCGAATTTATCTCCCATTTTTTGTTTTGATTCTTCTTTCAGCTTTAAGATGAGGTGTTTTCCTAGTAGATAAGACAACGGGTAGCTTGGTGTCTGTGTATAACGCATAACCTCAGCAGTGGCGCCTTCTCCAGACATACCCGTTTCCTTCACAAGCATTTCAACAGCTTCTTCAAAGCTCATTTCACCCCTAGAAAGTTTGACATCCACGATTATTCGGACGGCACGCCAAATCATATCATTAACTTGTATAATACGCGTCTCTAAGTCCGTTATGAAACCTTTCTGAGCCATCATTTCTTCGCAATAGTGCGCCCAGCCCTCAACAGTTTCGGTTCCTTCGGACAATAAGCGAATAAAGCTTCCACGGTTTGATATAGCACCCTGCAAGAAATGTCCAGGGAAAGCTTCATGAACAGCCGTGTTCTTTATCGAAGAATAGTTTAAATGTTTGCCCAAGTTCGCCAGGTCTTTGGGTCTTGTTACGATGTATATACCTATTTGTGGCTTATCAAATTTAGCGGGCATCATCAAAGCCGCAAAAGGAATAACAGGCGCAAGAAAACCCGGCGTCTCCTCAACCAACAATACATCTTCGGGATAGACGGCTGCAAGGTTCTTCTCGTGAACAAAACGTCTAGCCTCTTCCATGGTTTTCCTTGTAAATTCCAACGCTTCCTCAAAAGTCTTAGGAGCTTTATTCTCCAGAATCTTGATAACTTCTTCTACAGATTTCCCAGGAGCTATCTGTTGTGCCAACTGTTCTCTTTTAGTTTTCAATTCTTCTAAGTATTTTACACCTAACTGATAGATTTCATCTGAATTCATACCTAAATTGCGTAGTTGAATGAGCCTTTCGAATTTCTCTCTGCCGATAGCCCATTCTTCCTTTGTTTTAGGAAGCAAACCACGAAGCCACTCCATTTGTACTTTTAACGCAGGTTGAAGATTCTCAACAGTTTTACCCAACCTTTCGTAGACTTTATCTGAAACTTTACCTTTCGTTGCATAGAGTATAAACTGGAACAAACCACCTATTTGTTGGGTTTTTTCTATGGCCATATCAGTCCAAAGTTTTACTGGCTGCGAGTTTGCGAATCTGGAGCGGAACTCTTCCAAGAATTTGGGGATTTTCTCGATGCGGGCTGCAATAGCGTCTAATCTTTTTTCTAGGGGCGCGTAGTTTCGGGTAAACATTATAAAAATTAGTCCGCCTAATTCTTCTGAGGCGTCTGGATTTAACTCGTGCATCCGCCGCTCATAGAAGTCAAACTTCCCGCGTTCATAGGCCTTTTCAATTACTTCCCAGTCTATTTTATGTTCATCGTTTAGTTCTTCACGGTTTACAGTCTCACTCAACCGTCTAGTCCATTCTTCTATTAAACGAAGATTTTCAATAAGCCTTTCAGTAGAACCGTTTGGCAAAAGGTAATCGTAAGGTTCGTGCAACCCAAGAGAGGTTGCGAAGTCAGGGTTTTTCTCTAGAAACCTGTTCAGCATTTGCTGGCTTAACTTTTCGAACAACTCATCTGCTTTCAATTTTTCACCCATCTTTGACGAATTTTTAATCGACCCACATTATTAAGTCTTAACAAAATAAGAACAAACATGCTTATTCTATATGCTTCTACACTGCGTTTTTCTTTAAATTATTCGGCAACAGCACAAGTTCTTTAAAACCCAGAAGCGATAATTATCAATCTGTGAGGAACTAAACATGTCAATCAAAAAATCTCCTGCAAAAAACGAAATCTTGTTTGTATGGTTTAACCGCTATGCTGGAGTAACCATTAAAACCCCCTCAAAAACACTCTTAGTAGACCCCGTAGATGTTAAACCTCGAGACTTCAAAAATGTTGACGCAATTTTGATTACGCATGAACATTATGACCATTTTGACCAGTCCCTTGTTTTAGAAATCCATAAACAAACACTATGCGTGGTTGTGGCTGACCCAACATCTGCAAGAAGATTGCGAAACGTAATTCCTCCAGAAAAATTGGATGAAGTTCAGCAAGGTTCGGAGGTGAAGATTGGAGAAGTTTCTGTGAAGACTGAAAAATGTAACCATCCAGCAGCTACACCTGTATCTTTTGTAATAACAAGCGAAGACGGCGTCAAAGTTTTCCACACAGCAGATAGCCTACCATTTCCAGAGATGGCAGCCATTGGCGAAAGGGAAAAACTTGATGTTGTTTTCTGCACCGTTGGAATTGCGCCTGGCACATCGCCAGAAACGGGCGTTGACATTGCAAAATTAACAAAACCGAAAGTTGCGGTTCCCTACCATACTGGCTCAACAGAAGACTTAAAAAAGTTCGCTGAAATTCTAAAGAAGGAAATGCCAAAAGTCACATGTTTAATACCTGAAATAGGGAAAATCTACCAAGTTTCTAAACGGACGTGAAACATTGCCTATCGAAAAAAGCAACGAAACAATCAAAGTTGAAATCTGCAAAATCCTAAATAAAATAGGCGCCCTACAATTCGGAGCCTTCAAACTCACAAGCGGAAAAATAAGCCCCTATTATATAGACTTAAGGATAGTTCCAAGCTTCCCAGATGCTTTTAAAAAAGTCTGTGATTTCTACGTAAGTTTCATAAAAAACAAAATAGACGACAAAAATTTTGAGAGGGTGGCAGGAATTCCAGTTGCCGGCATACCATTTGCATCCCTAATCGCCTATAATTTACAAAAACCATTCCTATACGTCCGTAAAGGTGTCCGTCTCCATGGAAGACAAAGAAGAATAGAAGGAATCCTTGCACCCGGAGACCATGTCTTACTAATTGACGACCTAATCACAACTGGTTTATCCCTGAGAAAGTCAGCAAAAGCCATAATGGCAGAAGGTGGAGTAGTGACTGATGCAGTTGTACTTCTAGACAGGGAAGAGGGTGGAAGAGAAAAACTTGAGAAAAGCGGAATAAAGCTTCACGCACTGCTTAATGTTAGCGAGATAGTCAACAAACTATACGAAATAGGAGCAATAGACGAAGAGCAGTTAAAAACCATTTTGAAGCAGATTAAAAAGGTAATTTAAAGCATGAAGTAAGGTTATTCATAGAATATGAGTTCTTGCTCTTCCAATATGTTGTGGAGCTTATGCACCGCGTCATAAACGTCCTGTTCTTTCTTCGCCCCTGTGCAAACAAGTTTCCCGCTCGCAAATAGCAGTATAACAACTTTGGGCTCATCCATTCTGTAAATTAAGCCTGGAAACTGTTCCGGCTCGTACATCGTTTTTCCAAGCGTGGAAACTGCCTTCTCCAAATCTATCATACCGCTTAGACTTGCAGAAGCAACAATGTTTTGTATCTTTAGCTCCGGTTTGCTAATAATGATTATTCCACCTTTTTTCAGTTCTTTAATAACTTTTATAACTGCCCTGCGGGCTTCCTTTTCCGACTTTGCACCTGTGCAAACCATTTTCCCAGAGTTAAAAATCAAGGTAGCTGTCTTCGGCCTTTTAAGCCTGAATACTAGTCCGGGAAACTGTTCTGGACGATATTCTACGCCTGGAAAACCCTTCACAATAGCGTTTAAATCAACTTTCTGGTTTAGGGTTGCGGAAGCAACAACGTTTTCAATGTTTATTATGGCTTTAGATTTTGGCATGAAACATCACTTAGTATAGTGAATGCTTAAATACCGTTTATAAAACCTTAGGTTTCAAGACCATTTTCCACACTTTTCTTCGGTTTAGTTTTAGCTTTTTTACTTGTAAATTTTGGAATAGCAAACTTGGCGAGTAATACGATAATTATTAGAATGACTACTATGAAGATTCCAGAAGGATTTTGCATAAAAAGCGCAATGTGCCCAACCCAAAGGAATTCGAAAAACAACCTTACCAACCAAAAGCTTTTCAGAAATCATACCATGCCATGTGTAATTTTCACGATAATCATACCATGTGTCACATTCAGATACATCTGGTATTTCAGACCATTTATGAAACCCTTGTCCATCACCTTTCGTTCTAAAATAGGTTATGCCATTTCTTTCTTCTTTCGCTATCACTCTAGTTATGGCTAACTCATCTTTCTGGTAAGAATCCTGCTTCGGAAAATGAAAAACCAAAATGTCACTGTTGGGATATGCAACTCTAACACTCATAGCATTCACTCCTTGAACTATTATTAAATCCCCTACGTGCAACGTACGTTCAAAGGGATGCATCAAACCATCACAATTAAGTTGAAAAACACACATGTTACTTGAGGAAACTGGTAATATCGGGTATTCAGTGTTTAATATAATCTTTGAAGCAAACCAAAAACCTAGAAATCCTATGGTAATTGCCGTTAAAAGTATAAGAACTTTTAAGATTTTTTTTCCATGATTTTTTATTGACTTCTTTAAACTTGATTTTTGAGATAAAAATTGCATATTCTAAAATTAGCATTTACTTATATATAGAATTAAGTTTCAACCTTGTTCTAAGTCTTTTATCCAGGTGTAAAAATTTATTTGCCATCCAAAGGTTGAGGAATACGAGAATCAAAATTGAAACTTGCATCCACGAGAATGTCGGAACACCTGGTCGTATAGCCCCATTTACCGAGCAATCAATCTGGTACGTCAAGAAACCTTGAGACAGAAACGCCTCACTAACGTATCTAAAGCTTGCTTGATATTGCAAATCAGAGTATAAACCGCGAATAGTTACGTTCTGTGGTGGTTCAGCGCCTATTTGCCAAAATGTGAAAACCCCAAATAGATTAAAAACAGTGAAACCTATGAGGAGCACATTTAAAATTAGAAAAAAAACTATATCAATATCCAGTTTTCCAAATAATTTCCTTTTTTCATGCGGCTCCTCTTTAATAGATTTCTTCTCTTCATCAGTGTCGAAAAGTAGTGATAATAAGATATTAATTACAATAATTATTACAATGATGAAGTAGTAAAAATTTCCCAAAGCGTTGATGAATAAAGGAAAGTTACCTACATATGGGATTCTTGCTATTACTTTTCCAATAAGGTAAGTATCACTAAATTGTTCATCAGAACCTATGGGATTGTTATCTCCATGGGTCGTAATAATCCAATGACCATCAGCTCCGAGTGCTTTTTTAACTGCTCTATGAACGATACGTTTATCCGGTTCATATGGGCTTCTAAAAACAACGATATCGCCTGTTGTATAATTTGCCTTTATTTGGGTTACAGGTAATCCTTGAACTATTATCATGTCGCCTACATTTAATGTTGGTAGCATGCTTGTAGAAACTACAGCTAACGCTGGATATTGTGTGTTTAGCACTAGTTGCGAGCCATACCAGAAACCAAAAACTATTACTATCATTAAGATTATCATTATCGCTGTTTGGAAGTACTCGTTTTTCCATAATTGTTTAAGCGTTGTTACTGCCAATGTTCTGCCTTCTGTTACATGAAGTGTTCTTGTTGATTTAGGCTTCCGTGTTTTAAAACTTAACGCTTCGAAATGGAAAAAATAGGGGGAAGGCGGGTAAGCTTAAAGTTCTGTGCTTAGCTTGATTTTCTCTCGATTCCCTTGAACTTTTAAATCTTCTTTTTGCTCAATACTTCTCGGAATGCTTTCTTACATTTTGGGCAGTCGAAAAGTCCAATTTCCAGCTGCATTCTTTTTCCTGCTTTGTCTGGGCGTCCAGCCATAGTCCACTTCTTCCTAGGTGCTGAAATAACGGTTCCACATTTTGGACATTTAGCCATTTAATTTCCTCCAACATTCTCGATAACCATGGTTTCATATGATGATACATAAAAAACTTTCCATTGTTTTCGAATAGAAAAGCTCCATCATAACATCAAGTTTAAACATGTTCTTTACAAAAGAATGAAACAACGCTTCAAAAACTTTTAAGTTAAAGCCTAAAAGCGCTACATAACCGAGTGAAAAAGGCTATGGGGAAAGAATATGGCTCCTATTTTATAGCTTATGATGGTTTTTGATGGAAAGATTCAGCATAAATCCATCAATGGTGACCGTTAGATGGGCACCAGTATGTTCATTATTGATTATGAAGCTTCATTTCAAAAAACAGATTTAAACAAAAAAGACATAGGAGAGATTGCTAAAATTGAGTTGAAGATGCTAAAATCAACATGCCGTTCGTTTCGTTAAACTTGGTAACATAGGCTTCATTGTTCTAGGTTTTTTGAGAAGTTTCCAAAATGCTTTTACCTATGGTTTTCCGCTTATTCTTTAGCATTTGAGGTTTAACCAAACTTGAAAGAGCCGCCGAAAAACGTTTTTGATTTGCTTGTTAAGCCCGTTCGAAGGCTTGTTGAGCAGAGGGGATTCTCAAAACCAACAGAGCCGCAGGAGAAGACTATTCCGAAAATTCTTGAAGGAAAAAATGTGTTGCTTATTTCGCCCACGGCTACTGGCAAAACCGAAGCGGCTTTTCTGCCAGTCGTAAGCATGCTGCTTCAACAGCAGGGAACGCCGGGCATCAAAGTTTTGTATATCACGCCTTTGCGAGCTTTAAACCGAGACATGCTGGAGAGGCTTGAATGGTGGTGCAATAACCTAGACATAAAATTGGCTGTTAGGCACGGAGATACAGAAACAAAAGAACGAGTAAGACAATCTAGAAGCCCTCCAGACATTTTGATCACGACTCCTGAGACTTTGCAGGCGATATTGCCTGGCTGGGTTATGCGTCAGCATCTCCAACAGGTGCGCTGGGTAATAATCGACGAAGTGCACGAGATGGCTGACAGCAAACGCGGAAGCCAACTATCCTTGGCTTTGGAAAGATTGAGGATAATGGTTGGCAAAGAATTCCAAATGATAGGTTTATCCGCCACTATCGGCAGCCCAGAAAAGGTTGCTCAGTTCCTCGTTGGAAAGGGACGAAGTGTAGAAATTGTCCGCGTTCCAGTTGCCAGAATGATGCGACTAAAAATAGTTTTCCCAGAACCCGACGATGAAGACATCAAGCTTTCTTCACAACTTTACACGCACCCAGAAGTTGCAGCTAGACTGCGGATAATCCGCGACTACATAAGCAAGCATAAATCTGTGCTCTTGTTCACCAACACGCGGGCAATATCAGAAGTTTTAGCAAGCAGATTCAAAGTCTGGGATATAGACTTCCCAATTTCGATACATCACGGCTCCCTTGCCAAACCATCTCGGATAGCTGCTGAAAGAGGCTTGAAAAACGGCGAATTGAAAGGACTTGTTTGCACAAGCAGCCTCGAGTTAGGCATAGACGTGGGCAGAATAGACCTAGTTATACAGTACATGAGCCCAAGGCAGGTTACGAGGCTTATACAGCGGGTCGGCAGGAGCGGTCACAGAATTGGACGCATAGCCGAAGGAATAATTGTTACAATGGATTCTGATGATACGCTTGAAGCTCTAGCCATAGCTAGAAGAGCTCTAGAAGAAGACCTTGAACCTGTAGAAATTCCGCCCAAGCCCTACGACGCCTTAGCCCATCAAATTGCAGGTTTGCTGCTAAAGAACAGAAGACTAGAATTTAACGAAATATTGGAAATGTTCAGAAACGCTTACCCCTACGAGGATTTAACAATAGAGGATGTCGAGAAAATCCTTAGGTACATGCATCAACGTTTTCCACGCTTAGCATGGGTTTCCTTTGAAGACAAAGTGGTTTTGAAACCGCGGAATACAAAAGCTCTATTCGAATATTACTTTGAAAACTTGTCCATGATACCTGAAGAAAAACAATTTTTAGTGGTCGATGAATCAAGCGACTCTGCAATAGGGGTTTTAGACGAAGCCTTCATGGCAGAGTATGGCAAGCCGGGAACGAAATTCATTATCAGAGGAAGCCCATGGCTGATATTGCATGTTTCCGAAGAAAAAGTCCATGTGAAACCAGTTGACGATCCTACGGGGGCTATTCCAAGCTGGATAGGTGAAGAAATTCCAGTTCCGTTCGAAATTGCGCAGGAAGTAGGCTCGATTAGGGGTTTTGTTGAAGAGCAAATGCGGAAGGGAATTTCACAAGAGGAAATAGCCACTAAGATAAGTGAGCAGTGTCCATCTGACAAGGACACTGTTTTGCGTGCTTTAGCCGAAACAATAGAGCAGGTAGCGGCTGGATTTCCAGTTCCTACGGACAAACGAATAGTCATCGAAGACTGGGAAGAATTCGTTATACTCCACGCCAACTTCGGATCGCTTACGAACAGAGCCTTAGCCCAATTGCTGGGTCAGTTGCTCTCCGAGAAAATTGGATACGGCGTTGTGGTTCAACATGACCCATATCGTATTTTCGTGCAAACAATGGGCGCTGCAAACGCAAACCAGATAATCACGTTGTTTGACGAAATGCGCGTTATGCCAGATCAAGCAGTCAGAGACAGTTTAACGATGGCAACTGTGAAAACTGGACTTTTCAAGAGGAGAATGATTCATGTGGCACGGCGTTTCGGAGCTCTAAAGAAATGGGCTGACTTCAGCAACGTGAGTTTGCAGAGGCTGATAAAAAGTTTTGAGGGCACACCAATTTACGAGGAAGCCTTGAAAGAAGTATTTACAAAGGACTTAGACTTGGAAAAGCTTGTTTGTGTTCTCAGAAAAATTCGAGAAGGCGAAATTCAATTACAGAAAGTCGAAACTGGCGGAAATGCAACGCCCGTTGCCCGTGTTGGCATCGAACGAGTAAGCATGAAAACTGATTTGATTCCTCCTGAAAGGATGCGAGCCGTCTTAATAGAATCTGCAAAAGTGCGATTACTGAATGAAACATGCACTTTCGTATGCACAAACTGTTGGAGTTACATTGAAATGATACGTGCTAAAGACTTGTCAGACAAGCCAAAATGTCCAAGATGTGGCTCCTCAGCCATAGGGCTTCTAAAAGTGGAGGAAGAAAAAGCGCTTCCAATCATTGAAAAGAAAGGTGAAAAACTAACTAAAAGCGAGGAAAAACTGCATAAACAAGCGTTGCAAACAGCTCAGTTAATAGCAAAATATGGAAAAGTAGCGGCATTGGCGTTATGTGCCAGAAAAGTTCAACCATCAGATGTTAGGGAAGTTCTCGAGAAGCAGCCTAGGCTCAGCGACGAATTTTATGAACTC
>CAZNJT010000063.1:0-9143 GCA_964573475.1 uncultured Candidatus Bathyarchaeia archaeon
TCCTAAAAGACCTAAAGATAAGCAAAATATCCATAGGAACAGAGGAGATGCCACCGAGAGAAGGCGAAAACAGAGCACGAATGGTTTCAACAATGGAAATAACGCTTGCAAAAGAGTAGGAAAACCTTGCGAAGTAAAGTATCAATCGGCGAGTATCTCGCCTTTCTTTCTATAAAATATGAAGTTGACCCTGACAAACTTTTTTATGCTTTAATCTCGGCAGGGGAAAACCAAAAATCCACATGTGGAAATCTTTCGATCAAATGTCGCAGTAAACTACACGACAAGACTGTTCTCTTAATAACGAAGGGTCAAAAGGTTGTTGCACAATTTCCAATACCCAAAGAATTTCTCTTGGAACGAAGCAATCCAATTAAGGATCTCATAAACCCTGACATGGTCCGCAGACATCTAAATAAGAAAAACAAGGAGCCACGTCTCCTTCAGATTAGAGATTTGCGAGCCGGAATGAAAGAAGTTAATTTGAAGGCTAAAGTTCTAGAAATTGCAAGACCAACGCTTGTCTTTACAAGGTTTGGAAACTACGCCAGCGTAGCCAACGC
Organism: uncultured Candidatus Bathyarchaeia archaeon; assembly: GCA_964573475.1. GTDB lineage: Archaea > Thermoproteota > Bathyarchaeia > Bathyarchaeales > Bathycorpusculaceae > CAVZKK01. Next base: position 564 of record CAZNJT010000063.1, read on the forward strand.
TTTGATAGCTGACGAAACTGGAACAATCAAACTTTGTTTATGGAACGAGCAAATAAACTCCATCTCCATAGGAGACACTGTTCAAATTGAGAATGCACGCGTGTCCATGTTTAGAGGTGAACGACAGTTAAGGATTGGAAAAAGCGCGGGCTACTGTGCAAGGCTAAAAGCGTAGCGTGGGTCTGCAAAATAAATGTAGTCGTTATTTCTTGTGTCGTTCATTTCTTTCTCGTTTTTGCGTTTTTCTGCGCCATTCTCGTTTTTTCTGTGTCTTTATAAAAGTTCTGCCGTAACTGTACTGAGAGCCCTCTCCTATCCGGTATTGATCTATGTTTTTATAAAAGGTTGGGTAGTCTATTTGATTTTGTTGGAGAGCCATAATGTTCTGGTTTAGCTGTTTCTTGGTTTCAGGGTTGGCTATTTTGTCATAGATATCAGAGTAAGTGAGATAGGCAGCGTGGAACCGAAAGTCAGATAGGTTGTCAATTAAGACCTTTTCCGGCGCAGTTGATTCGTTATTGCCAGATTCTTCAGTCATGATTTCCCAAGCTTTTGTTATAGTTTAGAATAGTAAGCTTGCCTTTTATAGATAGCGTTTATTAACAAAAGTGAGAATCTTTTGGAACGATTACTTGTAAAGTGAATATCCGTCAAAGAGAAAGCGGATTTACAAGAAACGACAATATTCGTCGTTAGCAAGCCGTAGTTGGAAACAAACAGTAATTTGTGTAATCTGCATCTAATTCAAACTTCGATTTCGAATATTGATGATTAATAATAATTATTGATCCTTTTTATTAATCATTAATAAACTATTTATAAAAATGATTTCAATTGAAACAACACAGAAAATTGGAAGGAAAAATTCATGAAAAATCATAAAGCTATCGGATTAGCATTGTTGCTGGTGCTTTTTGCAGCGAACGCTAATATGCTGGTTAATACTCCCTTGGGTTCTGCCGCTGCCAGTGGCTATTCGTCAGGTTTAATCGCTGAATTAGGCGAGGCTTCAACAACGCTCATATATTCAACGATAACCGCAACGGTGAATATGCCTGTGCCGGATGCAAACATGAATCCTACAGCAAATGTCGTTTCGGTGCTGTTAACCGTGGGCATCACGGGTTCAGGGTTTTTTGTGGGCTCAACAGGTTACATTGTAACTGCTGGTCACGTTGCTTACTGCTTCACACAGGATAATTTTGCTCAAGATCCATCTACCAGAATCTTTGTCATCACTCAATCTTTCGATGTGTTGGTGCAAGCGTTACAACAACAAGCTAATTACAACTACAATCCGGTACAACAGGCAGCTCTATTAACGTACATGCAAAATAATGGGCAATTTCAATCAACGCCAATTCGAGTGGTCTATGCCGTACTTGGTAAAGTAAAGGCGACTCTCACGGAGATTGAAGCAAAAGGCTGGGTTGCACGAGTTGTTGCCGTAAGTCCATACATCGAAAGAGACCTTGCATTACTTAAGGTCGAGGGACTTACAAATTGTCCTGTCTTGACGATTGGCGACTCAGATAAAGTAACGACGGGCTATAATGTTTACATGTTTGGCTTCCCTGACGTTTTATCCTTTCAGCTTCCGAGCGCACAGACAATTCTAGCACCGTCTATGACCAGCGGAATAATAAGTGCTGAGAGGATCACAAATTTCGACACACCATGTTTCCAAACAGATGCAAGCATAACCCATGGCATGAGTGGTGGCCCCGGATTAAATACTAATGGAGAGGTAATCGGCATTTGCAGTCGAGGAGCAGTTACAGAAGCTAACCAAGAAGTTGCAGGCTTTAACTTCCTTATTCAAAGCAACGTTTTGGAGTCATTGTTAACTGAATCAAGCGTGGCTAATGCAAAAGGTCCTGTTGACGAAGCCTTTCTCAACGGTCTAAACTATTACTATGAATATCATTATTCTGCGGCAAAGGCTCAGTTTGAAATTGTTACAGGTTTGTTCTCATATCATTGGCGTGCAGAAGATCTAATACTTAAATGCAATGCAGCAATTGCACGTGGAGAAGATGTTTCGCTTGGCCTTGGAATTGAGACATGGATGTTACTTGCAGCATTAATAGCTGGGGTTGCCGTTGTGGCAGTGGTCGCGGTGATTTTAGTTCAAAGACGCAAATCGCATTTAAATGTGAACACTAGTTAAGTCCCCAAACTTTTTTTATTTTATTTGTTTCAGTATAGAAATCAGGGAATTTTGTGGAATTCAGAGTTGGAAGCTGAAGCTTTCTGAACGCTTATAATTTCGTGCATATAGTATATGTTTTAAGCAATACCAAATATGCTTCATTAAGTTGAAGGAAAGTGAATGATTGATGCGAATACAATCGCACTTTAAGATTTTTCTATTATGCTTTATCCTTCTAACCCTCCCCCAAATCATAGCATTCACTCATGTTTATGCATCTTCAGAAAGAGAATGGACATTTATGGTTTATCTTGACGCAGATAACAACCTAGAATCTGCAGGCATTAAAGACCTAAATGAAATGGAAACTGTTGGATCTTCAGACAATTTAGCAATTATAGTTCAAATGGACAGAATCCCAGGATATGATTCATCAAACGGCAACTGGACTGAAACAAGAAGATATTATGTGACAAAGGACAACGACACACAAAACATAAACTCTGATTTATTGGAAAACTTGGGCGAACTAAACATGGGTGACAATAGCACTCTTTCATCATTCGTAATTTGGTCAATGCAAACCTACCCAGCACAACATTACGCATTAATATTATGGGACCATGGAGGTTCATGTGCCACAGGTCCAGGCGCTTGCTGGGACGACACCAACCCCCAAGACGACTGCTTAACTTTAGAGGAAATAAAGAAGGCTTTAGCAGATATTTACAGCACAACTGGCAAGAAAATAGATGTTTTAGCTTTTGATGCCTGCCTAATGGGCATGATAGAAGTTGCCTATCAATTGCGCGATTATGTCAACTATATGGTGGGTTCTGAAGAGACCGAACCAAACGATGGGTGTCCCTACGATATGATATTGACAGAACTTGCGGCGTCTCCTTCTATGTCTCAAGCACAGCTTGCGTCAAGAATTGTCACAAAATACGTAAGCTCTTACACCGATGGATTGCCCAATCCTGAGGATGCACCACATGTAACTTCAGCAGCTTTTAACCTAACAAAGGTTGATGAGGCTGCTGTTGCGGTCTCTCAATTAGCAGAAGCAATTATTGGCGATTTCAACAATTCTGAAGGTGCGGTTAGAGAAGCATGGGAACAAGCTGAAACCTTCTCTGGAGATTTTGTTGATTTATACAACTTTACCCAGCTACTAAAGGACAAAGTTTCCAATACAACAATTAAAACAAAAGCTGGAACAGTTTTAAATGCAGTTAATAGTCTAATTATTTCGGAAGGCCATGGAACCGTACATTCACACGCGCATGGTGTTTCAATTTATTACCCAAAGAAATATGAAAAATCGTCTTATATTGACTTAGACTTTGCTTGTGATACACTTTGGGATGAGTTTTTGGATTTTGCAACCAACGTTGACGTAGAAATTATTCCGGTATGCCCTCCATATACGACAGGTGAAAACATAGAATTTATGGATGTTGCTGTGGGCGACGTTGATGGCGACCAAAAGAATGAAATTGTTGCAGTGGGCAACTATTCAGATGAAGAAGGGAATGTTTATTTCGTAATTGCTGTTTTTGACATAACTGGAGATGGGCTTGTTCAACTTTGCAACTATACCTATACCGTCGGTGATTATGAAGAGTTGCTCTCAGTAACCATTGCAGACATCGACAACGATACGATCGATGAAATCGTAACTTGTGGTGACTACTATAATTTTATAGAAGGTGCCTGGTACTCTTACATCGGAATATTTACTGTTGAAGGAAACGAGTTAATTCTTCAAGCTTATGATGAAGGAAAAGATATTTCTGTCTCATCATTAGATGTAGCAGACGTAGATGGTGACAATTTTCCGGAGATAGTAATAAGTGGACATGTTTGGTATGAATATTCATACTACGCTTACGTCGCTGTGGGCAATAATTCTGCAGTCAACTCTATCGATTTAGAATGCAGTCTCTATTGGGACATCGGATACGATGGGGATTTAAACGCTGTTGCCGTAGGTGACACCGATGCGGATGGATTAGCTGAAATTTTAGTTGGCGGCGTATACTACGACTATAGCACTTACGCATGGGTAGGCTATATCGCTGTTCTGAATTGTAGCCAAAACTCGCTTCATTTGCAAGCGTATAATTCGGGAGCAAATCTGTGGATAGAGTCTGTTGATGTTGCAGATGTTGATGGAGACGGCTTCAATGAAATAGTGTTAAGTGGTTATTGCTGGGATTACTACGGCAACATCTACATGTTCATCATAATCGCAACCAACAAATCTCCCAACGCAGTTGTCCAATTAGGGTTCTACTATTGGATTGTCAGCGGAAACAGTTTCATTTCTTCTATTGATGTTGCGGATGTTGAAGGTGACGGCATAGCAGAAATCATGGCTGTAGGCTACTATTATGACATGCATAGTGATATGTGGAGAAGCTATGGGGTAATACTAAGCTGGAGTCAAGGCACAGGTTTAATTATTGAAAACATTCAGGAAGGCGACAACGAAACATATACTTATTCCGTAACAACTGGAAACGTTGACGCCGATGCCCAAACGGAACTCGTAACATGCTCAGAAGAACAGGGCAGCTCTTCAAAGGCGAGAATTGAAGTTGTGGAAGCCTCAAATAACGTTGTCACCAATGGCACGATTTCTGGAACAGTCACCGATGGAATAAACCCTATACCAAACGCTGTTGTCGAAATTTCAATCCCCAGACTATCAGTTGTAACTTCTGTTAACACTCTTGCAAATGGCACCTACTCAGTCAACAATATTCCTGAAGGATGCTACACTGTTAAGGTGTATGCTCAAGGAAAAGCCAGTTCAACGGAGAATGGCGTAATTGTAAAGGCAGGAAAAAACACCGAACTTAACTTTGTACTAGAAAGCATTGTCACAACAATTAATCACCCTGTCAATGTTGGTGGACAAACCTTTTATGTAGTTACAGTTAGCAATTCAACAATTTCCAACTTCGCATTTAACATCACTGCAAAAAGCATCAGCTTTTCAGTGGCGGCGGCAACTGGTTTAGCTGGCTTCTGCGATGTTACATTTCCTGAAAGTCTTTTAGGACCATCATATACCGTAACAATAGATGATGTCCCAACGACGCCAACAACATCTTCTAATGGAACCCACACTTTCATTCATCTCAGCTACACTCACAGCTTCCACACAATCAAGATAGTTGGATCATCAGTCATCTCCGAATTTTCCACAAACGTATTGCTGCTCTTTTCAGCCTGCGCCATATCTTTCTTTACGTTTTTGATAAAGAAAAGAAAAAAGTCATAAAAACTTAAAGATGGCAAACAAAACAAATATTTCATTTGATGTTCATTTTTCACAGAAAATTACATGCTCCATTGGAAACTCCATGCCATATCTCTTAAGATCATTTAGGCGTCTTTCAATAAATGCAAGGTCGGTTTTCCATTCCTTAAGCTTCTCTATTGATTTATTAAAGTTCATTTTTACATTCGTTTCAAAATGTTTTACCGTTATATTTTTGAAGCCTATTTTATGCATAAGTGCGGCTACTTCATCGGAGAATGGCGAAAACCATTCTGGTTTTGGCTGCGTAGTCTCCAACGAATAGGCATTTGCCTCTATCAGAAGTTTTTGAGCTTCATTTTCTGCTGCTGGGTTAAGCTCTCCATGTGCCATCTGTCTATTAGGCTTTAGAATTCTGTAAAACTCCATAAGTGCACTTTCAAGACCTTTTCTATCTAAATCGCAGAAAAGCTCGTTAGAAATTATTAAGTCGATGCTTTCGTCTTCTATGTCTTTAATGTTTCTAACGTCGCCCTTGATGGGCATGATAACTTTTTCGAGTTTCTCTTTTTGCACATTTTTCTTCAAAATCTCCAGATCGCCTTTGTAAGGACCAGCCGAAATGTCAAGAGCAAATACTTTGAATTTTTCTTTGATTTCGTTAACCTTTTTGGCTAAAGGGATAGTTAGTTGTCCTCTTCCGCATCCAGCCTCAAGAATAACAGATACTTTGCCTAGGTCAAGATTGTCCAGCAAAAATTTGGCTAACCTTTCATACATTAACCTAAAGGTAGGCTCCATCTTTAATCACCGACAATTTATCTTCTTTTCAAGGTTCTATTTTTCCTTATCTTTAGGTTCTTTGATGAAGAGAAACGTTGCTATACCAGTAATAATCATGGCAATCAATTGCAGAAGAAAAGGCGTCATGGGTGCAATGTTCCCGTAAAGAAAACCACCTAAAAGCAGTGCCCCAGAAGCCAAAATGCAATCTAGGAAGCTTGAAAAGCCTATCACTTTTCCCCTAAACTCTTTCGGTGTTAAGTCAGCTTGTAATGAGGGGTAAGCTGTGAAAACCATGGCGTTACCTATTGCAGATAAAGCAAAGAAAATGTAAAGCCTAAGCATGTCACCGTACAAGAAAAATGAGAGCCCGAGAATGAAAGCGATAGAGGAGAGGAGAAGTGGTTTTTTCCTTCCATAAACGTCTACAAGTTTGTCTATTGGAATCAATGCAACGTAAAGTACTATGGATGACCAAGTTTGTAGTAGTGCCCATTGAAATTCCTTTATTTGTAAAATCTGGTTTGCATATAGCACGTAATATGGCACGCACATTCTAATGAAAAACATGATTGGCGTGAAAACAATGAGAAGGTTAAGCATAGGCTTTGAGAGAGATTTCCAAACGGTTACGCATTCCTTAAAAGCCCTTGGATATTGCCTTATTGCTTGCTTAACTGAAATCTTAACAGTTTCAGATTGTATAGTTTCTTTTAATCTAAGAAGGATCAATCCGGAAGCAAGCCAGCATGAAGAAACTATTAGGTAGGCTATTCGCATGGCTTGGACTAAATTGTAGTTGAGATACAGAAAACCTGCAACCAGAGGCGAGAGGATGGAGGTAGCTCCAACAACCAGCGAGAACGAATAACCTAAACCACGTTTTTCCGACGGCAACGAATCTGCAAAAACTGCTATGACAGCAGGTTCGGACATTGAAGATATGCCTAATAATACTTCGCCTAAGAGAATAAAGTGTCATGTTGGCGCTGTGGCAAAAATCAGAAAAATTAAGCCCCTCAGAAAACTTATGCTTACGATTATCCGTTTTCTTCCATATCTGTCAGCCCAATAGCCCCCTGCCAAAAGAAGGAAAGCCATGGCGAGACTGGCAGCAGACAATATGGCGCCTAATAGGAATGCTGAAGCTCCTAAAGCTTCAACGTAAAGCGAATAGTACGTGTTTGGAAGAAAGTTGGCAAAATCTGTAATGGTCCACATGGTTATGAGTATCAAAACGTTTCCATGGACGAAACTAAACTCTTCTCTTAAACTTTTTAACAATGAAAACACCTCAAATTCGGAACTAAGGCTGCTCAGCTGTTCAGAACAATGAATGTTTTATTAATACAGGATCATGCTTTACAGCCATCCGACAAACAATTCTTAACAGACTGATATTTTAGATTTTCCATTTCCTATTTTTTGTTATTATCATAAAAAACCGTGAATCAGAACCCCTAATCATTAGGTTTTGTCATGCTTGCAAATTCATAAGCTATAAGTTAAACCATTAAGCCTTCACTTTTACGATGTAGCATGAAGACTAATGTTGACGTTTTAATAGAGATTCCATGTTTCAAATGTTTATTTTGGGAATGGAAGAAAGACAGCCATCTCTATTGCAATCCAAATGAATGTCAAAAGTTAACGGAATGGCTTCTCAAACAAGTCGAAAACTACCAGCAAAACGAAGATGGGTTAGCAATTCTAACCGCACCACACTCTAAAGTAGCGGAAAAACCCAAACCATAAAACCAAGGTTCTCGACCCTAAAAGCCTTCATAATGGAGCATACTAGAAGTTCAATCTATATATAAGGGAGGGGTCTAGACCGCACAGAGCACAAAAGACGAGCGAATACAGAAAACTGCGAAGGAACAATGAGAGAAGTGTAATGCTATACTTGGTAAAGCCTCGTTTGCTTCTCGGCTTTTTGCATAAAATCTTTAATCATTGGTTGCATGGCTTCAGGGTATCGTTGAATGCATTTGCGTCCTTTGTGTGGCATTAGGAAACATTGCACTAGCTTCTCTTGCAGGATTTCCTGTTGGACTTGCCTTCTAACCTCCCACGCAAGCTTCATCCTTTCGGCGACTTGAACGTCGTTCAAATCTACCTTTTTCTTTTTCTTCATACCTCTAACACCCTGTGCCATTACAATTAATTAATATCGTAAATCTCAATAAATCGCTTCTTTCGATTCTAGATATATGTCAAAAAGCGGACTATGACAAGATTGGTGAACAAAATTACTGAATCTATTTTCTATAAGGGAATTTTAGGAAATATAACATACTTGAGGAGGTGAAGCGAACGGGAAGAGGGTTTGGTGGACGGGGCGGGATTTGAACCCGCGGCCTCCACGATGCCA
>CAZNJT010000064.1:0-2036 GCA_964573475.1 uncultured Candidatus Bathyarchaeia archaeon
TGAAATCGCTAACTAACCTTGAAGTTTTGAGGGAGGATATGGAGAAGATTAAGAAAGAAGGGCGAATTGTATGGGTTAAAGCGTATCAACTTTCAGACTTAGGCAAGTGGTTTGCTTTATTACTTGCTGAAGAAAAAGATTTGTCTGAAAAAGAAAAGGCGGAAATATTACAAAACCTTTTTAGGACATATATAAAATGGGTCAAGGACCTTTCAGAAAAACTGCACGTAAACAGGAAAACGTTAGAAAAAATCTTTACTGAAGAAATGAGATGACAAAGGTGCAAAAATGAGGAGACCAGTTGTTATTGCAGTTGTTGGAAGCAAAAGCTCTGGAAAAACAACAACAATAGAAGCTTTAACAAGAGAGCTTACAAAAAGGGGCTACAAAATCGCCGTGGTAAAGCACATTCCAGAACCAGACTTCACGATTGACACGGTAGGAAAAGACACATGGAGATTTGCCCAATCTGGGGCCAAAACAATCATCAGCGTAGCATCAAATGAAATAGCCACAATAGAAAAAGTAAAAGCAAAAAATTTTCCGTTAAAAGAGATTATGCAGAAATGCAAAGGGTATGACATCGTGTTTCTTGAAGGATTCAGAAAATTCGTGGCCGGAAAAAAAGACATACCTAAAATTGTGGTTGTTAGATCTGCTAAAGAAGTTTCAGAAACTGCAAAGAATCTCAAACCTATTTTGGCTTTCAATGGACCTTGCTCGACAGAAAACTTGAATCTAAAAATTCCATATGTGAATGTGCTAAAAAATCCTGAAAAAATTGCTGACATCGTGGAGAAAATTGTCTTATAACTTTATTTTTTGAGTTGGGTTGTGGGGTTTGGAGATTTTGTTTGAGGGGGAGAAAGGAGATATACTTAAAAAGAATTGACTTCTCCAAACCTTTCCACCCGACGTTCAAATAATTTTTCTTTCATTCCCTCCTCTTATAGAGCCTTAAAAGCTTCAAACCATCTGTTGTATAAGGCTAACATGTCAAGTGAAACACTTGGCTTCCTCTCTTCTAGTATTTGCCTAAAATCATCCATTGTTAAGGACCTTGGCTTGGCTAGCTTATCGGTTGCTTGACCGGACTCGAAGAATTCGCCTATAGTTTTTAACTGTGCTGATTGGCAAACGTCTCTTATGTCACTTCCGGAAAATCCTTCTGAAATCCTAGCTAACTCATGCAAGTCAACATCAGTTGCAAGTTTCAGGTGGCTTGTGTAGAGTTTAAACATCATCAAGCGGGTGTGATGGTCTGGAAGCGGCACCAAAATCCTCTTCTGAAACCTTCTTATAAAGGCCCAGTCTAAGTCCCACGGCTTGTTCGTCGCTCCAATAACATACACATGAAGGTTTTTACCCTTATCTACGATACCATCCATCTCCTTTAAGAACTGATTTCTGACGCGAACTTCTCCACCCACCTCACTTGAATGTTTCCCCAAAAGAGAGTCTAACTCGTCAATGAAAACTATGGCCGGTTTTCCCTCTTGAGCAGATTTTCTAACTGAACCAAAAAGCTTAGCAACATTTTGTTCAGCCTCACCTAACCATTTAGACATTATCGACGCGGCGTCGATAGAAAGAAAACCTGCATCTATTTCCGTGGCAACCGCTGCAGCCAGCAACGTTTTTCCACACCCCGGAGGCCCGAAAAGAAGAATCCCCCTCGGCCATCCCAATGGGAACAGGTCCGGTCTTTGTACTGGATAGACTATGGCTTCTTTTACTGCTTTTTTGGCGTTGTCAAGCCCTACGACTTCTTCCCATTTTACGTTTGGTTTTTCTGCAAGTATTAATTCTTCGTAGCTTGATTTTCCGCCTTCGGTGCTTTTTGCCCCTTCAACATCTCTGGCTTCATTTTGTGGTTCAATAGGTGCTACTGCTCCTTGCAATGCCTTTATTCTTTCTTGGTAGGCTATTGCTCTTTGTATGTAAACTTTGTTTAGGCTGTATTCAGGATATAACTGGACGAGTTTCAAGAGGCTTTCGATGGCTTTTTGATACATCATTATTGCCATGCCTTTTGA
>CAZNJT010000064.1:2136-8707 GCA_964573475.1 uncultured Candidatus Bathyarchaeia archaeon
AGAAGTACATCTTCTAATGATGGTTTTTCAACCGTTAAGGAAATTTCCTGAATTTCGGATTTTTTAAAAGAAAAGAGGGTTTGAGAAGAATCTCCAGTGGATTCTTCGACCGTCTGGTGACCTATTGCTTGTGAATAGTTAGCTGCTAAGGCAACCATCTCTTTCAGTGTAGTTTTTTCGGTTTCAGAAGTTTCTAAAGTAGCGGGCGGTTCAGGGAGCTCTTCAGCGAGTTTTCGTTCAAGGAAGCCAGAGACTTCTTTTATTATTTCTTCTCCTTCAGGTGTTTTTCTGTTTACAGGTATTATCGATTCATCTGCCGTTATCTTCGTTGAGTATAATGTCTCGCTTATTGCTTCGTTAACTTTGCTTAGTTCAGAGGAAACATCCGGTAATACTTCAAATAATTGCTGCGAGATGCTTTGGAGAAGTTTTAAGGCGGGTTTAAGGTCAACAACTATGTCGCTTAATTCCTTTATTGTTTCAAGTCTAAGAATTACACGTTCGATGGCAAGCTCTACATTATAAAGAAACTTTATTAACTTTCGAACTTCTGCCAGTTCGTTTGCACAGATTGCTGCCCTTTCCTTATTTTTATTATTTAAAGCGTGTATACACGTTTGAAAAAGAATTCTATCTCTTTCCTTAAGTCTGAAGCTTGCTTGTTCAAGTTTGTTGTGTTGAATTTTTAGTGTTTGCATTGATTTGATAAGTACTTCACGGAGAGGAGGGTCAGAGTGAAGAAATCCTTTGATGGCTTTTCCCTCCGTCCGCTACTTCATGTTGCAGTTATATGCCGGTTTTTCCGATTTCTTTCACATACACTACTACGGGTGGCTCCGGAAGCTCTGGGGCACTGGAAGTTGGAGTGAATTCTTTCGATGGTTCTTCTACTTTTACTTTATTTTTCTCTTGTTCGTCCATTTTCGGTGTTTCATCCAATAAGATGTTTGAAAGTTTGTTGTTTGCGAGTTCAAGATCGCTTTTCTCCATGTTGACTCGTTTGAGGTTTTCTTGGATTATTGCAAAGGCTGTGTGATAAGACTGATCATCGATTTTTCCTATTTCATGTTCGATTTCAAGATGTACGAGAGCATAGTTTAGCTCCCTTATTTCATTAGCACACCTAGCAATTTCCTTATCTAATTCCTCTATCAGATTTTGAGCCTCACTTTTCAGTTGATTTAGTGCCCCGTCGAAATTGCCATGTAGCTCTTCGTAAAGTTCTTTTGAGATTTTTTTCTTGTCAGATAGTTCTTTGAGGGCTTGCTCTTTACGCCAAATGAGAGGAATTTGATCGCAGAAAACATTCGTCTGCGATTTAATCTTAGAGATTAGGGTGACATCTGTACCATCGAATTTAAGGTGTTCCACAGAACGTTTTAAGAATTTTCCATCACCTTGCTCTATGAAGACGGCGTCGAATTTCCCGCTTGGGGTTAGAGCAAAAGATGCTACTTTGCCTAATCCGCGTCCGTATTCATCCTTAATATGTTTTCCAACAGAAAGAAAAAGGTTGGGGTTTTGTGACATTTTTTCTCCCCCGTTTTTACGAGGTTTCGGTTGATGCTTTTTCGCCTACTGAAGTTGTTGGAATTGCAGGAATTCCTGGCGGCAGCTCTGGGAACTTTTCTTTTATTCTCTGTTCTGCAACTGTTGATGCTTCCGTAAGAATTCTCTGTGCATCTTCGTTTACAGTGTCAAAGTTTAATGTCATTCCCGAACTTTGTCCAGCTTCAATCATTATACCGCTCAACAGGTTGCCTATTTCGCCAAGTTCGTTTTCTGCTTCAGGGAAGACGCTTGCAAGTCCAGCTCTGACCGATCTTAATACACCCACTGCTGGTCCTAATGTGGTCACTACATCTCCAAGTTCTGATACAGTTCGTAACCTTAATACTATCTGTTCAAGAGCAAGTCTTGCGTTCATAATTAGCCTTTCCATTTTTCGAATTTCTGCTAATTCGTTGGCGAAAACGTTTGCGCGGGCAGTGTCATGCTTAGTGTAGGAGTCAACAATCCTTGCAAATATTGCTTTGTCTCTCTGACTGAACCTTTCCGTCGCTTGGTCCAATTTTTGAGTTTGCAGCTCGATGCGTCTAACAGCAAAGTCTAAACGTGGCTTCAGTGGACCTGGTGGTCTAACAGCCTCCTTTATGCGGCCCGTAAATGGTTGCTCTTCTCTTCTGCTTTCCCATTTTTTACCGAATCTTTCAGACAAATTAGTACCTCCGAAAAGAGAGGTTGCGTAGAACAATCTTATACATTGTTAATATGTTGAAAACATGCATGTATATACGTAGAGCTATATGTCCGAGTGAAAGCGGTTTTAAGCTTTAATTTTCCAATTAAAAGATAATGTTGCTAGTTTTGAGATAATAGACAAAAACGTGTAAGTTAGACTAAAAAGAGGCTAGATTTGATTCTAAAGCAAAAGGTGAATAGAATGAATGAAAGGTTTAAAGTCTTTGGATTAGTGGCAATATTAGGATTCATGGCGGGAGTCATTGCGGACCTGACTTCAACATACGTGCTTCCAGCGCTTATGGCAATCTTACCAGCATTCCTCAACGCAAGATACATCCTCTCAGGATTTGCGGGAGCTTGTCTAACACTTGTCCTAGTAAGCGTTTGGGCGTACATCACTGGATCTTCAGAAAGATAAGAATCCTCATTCTCTCTTTCTTTATTCACAAAATCTTAGCTTTGGCTTTTTATTTTGGACTCGGTAGCGGAAAAAGCAATCATCCTCTTCGTCATTGTACCTCGATTACCTCATCGTCCTAATAATATGTTAATTATCTCAGAATATTTACGTTTACGGAAACTTTACCTACATAAAGAGTTTTTACATGGGAATAAACAGAGATCATTTCAAATTGAGGAGGAGGTAGAGATACAAATGTGTGGCATATTCGGGTTTGCACTGAAAAAGCCTATACCCTTGACTAAAGTTTTCAGAGTCCTTGAAAAACTGGAAGTTCACCAATATCCACAAGAACTAAAACCAGTTGGGGGTTACGGCGCTGGCGTAGCTATTCTCTTGAACGATGGGAGTGTTTTGTTCGAAAAAGTTGGAAAAGTCAACAATTCCCCAGTGAGACACTTGGCCAAAATTGTCAATGCTAAGGTTAATGAAGCGTCTATTCTGGTTGGTCATGTTCGAATGCCAAGCCCCGAGTTCATGGAATCCGTAAAGTTCAAGGAAACCGCGCAACCTTACGTTGTTGAACTTGACCCAAACTTAACCATTGTTTCGGTTCATAACGGCAAAGTGGAAAACTATAAAGAACTTAGGGAAAAACTAGGTAAAGAGCATGTTTTTGAGTCTGAAAAGGTTGAGCTTATTGATTCAGAAGTTATTCCACACTATTTCGAAGAATTGCTAAACGAAATAGAAGATGTTGACGAAGCCTTGTACACACTTTTCTGTGCTTTGCAAGGTTCTAACGCAATCGCCATGCTACAAATCGACGAAGAAAACACGTTCTTGCATCTCATTCATAAAGGAAAAACCAGAGGATTGACGGTCTGGACAAATGAGAGAAATGAAGTGATTTTCTGTTCTAGGAAAGAGCCATTAATTGAAGAGTTCAATAACACACTTGTTAGAGGGAAGTTCAAGGAGAAAGTTTCAATTGCATGGCGTGAAGATGTAGGCTTAAAACTGTCCTTTCCTGTTAGCTTTAGGGTAAAAGGATAAAACTTTCTTTAACAACATAGTTTTGGCAAACGCAATGCACAAAAGAACTCCAAACTCTAATGTTTTCGATTTACTTACTAAGCCGATCCGTGATGCTCTAGTCGAGTTAGGATTTACGGAGCCGACCCTGCCTCAGATAATGGCTATTCCACCTATCTTAGAAGGAGAAAATGTTCTTCTAATTGCACCTACAGGAAGCGGAAAAACTGAGGCTGTTCTTCTGCCAATTTTCTCCAAACTAATCCAGCAAGAAGAGAAAAAGGGCATTTCGGTAGTTTACATTACCCCTTTGAGGGCTTTGAATAGAGATTTGTTGAAGCGCCTGTCCTTTTGGGCTTCTCGCCTCGGCATTTCAGTTGAGGTTAGGCATGGCGATACTGAAATGAAACTGCGCAGAAAACAAGCCATTTTTCCGCCGCATATGCTCGTAACAACACCAGAAACGCTACAAGCCATCCTTCCTGGCACACGCATGAGGCAGCACTTAAGCCATGTTCGCTATGTTGTTGTGGATGAAGTACATGATCTAGCGTCAAGCAAACGGGGAGTTCAGCTCACGATAGCTTTGGAGCGCCTCTACGAAGTTGTCGGAAAAGAGTTTCAGAAGATAGGCTTGTCAGCCACTGTCGGTAATCCGGACGAGGTTGCAAAGTTTATCGCTGGCACAAATAGAAGCATAAGAGTTGTTCAAGCGTCGCTGCCTAAAGGTTACAGGTATCAAGTGGAAAATCCAACGCCAACCGAAGCTGATTATGATTTGGCTGGGAAACTTGAAACTGTGCCGGAAGCCGCGGCAAGAATAAGGCGAGTTGCCGAACTTGTTGACAGTCACAAGTCAACGTTAATCTTTGTAAACAGCAGAACAAACGCGGAAATGTTGGGTTTCAAGTTTAATCAGCTAGGGCGAACTGACGTAGCGGTTCACCATGGTTCCTTATCCAAAGAAGAACGTGTTCAGATAGAGGATGAGTTTAAGGCTGGAGTTTTGAAGGCGATAATTTGCACAAGCACTTTGGAGCTTGGCATAGACATAGGCAACGTAGACTTAGTCATTCAGTATCTTTCGCCAAGGCAGGTCAGCAGCCTAATTCAGAGAGTTGGCCGCAGCGGTCACCGTTTAGACTTGCTTTCAGAAGGCGTTATTATTACGGCTTTTCCAGACGATACTCTTGAATCAGCCGCAGCGGTAAGAAACGCCTATGAAGGCAAGATTGAGCCTGTTTTGATTCATGAGGGAGCTTTGGATGTTTTGGCTCATCAGGTTGTGGGCATACTTATGGACAAGGGAAACATAGGCTTAAAGGAACTGTTGGCAATGGTGCAGAGAGCCTATCCTTATCGGAATCTTACGGAAAACACGCTTTTGGATGTGATATACTTTTTAGACAGCCTCAACGAATTAAGATTTGAGGAAGAAGATAAGGTTTTGAGAAAAGGGCGAAGAAGCAGAAGTTACTACTACGAGAATTTATCCATGATTCCAGACGAGAGACGCTATCCCATAATAAACGTGATTTCAGACAGAAAAATCGGCACTTTAGGCGACGAGTTCATGGCCATAAGAGCCCGCGTTGGCTTGAACTTCATTGTTAGAGGAAGAGTTTGGCGCATAGTCCAGATAGAAGAGGAAACGGGAACGGTTTACGTTGTTCCTTCAGAAGACCCGTTGGCGGCAATTCCAGGCTGGGATGGGGAAATGCTTCCAGTTCCGTTTGATCTAGCGCAGGAAACGGGTAGAATGCGAGAAGAGATTGGAAGAGCGTTGAGGGAAACTGGAAAGGCTGAAGTTGCAGCGGAGAAACTTGCGAAAAAACTCGCAACAGATAAGGTTGCTTTGTTTGATGCTGTGAGAGAAGTTGAAGAGCAATTGAAAGAAGGGGCACCATTACCAACGCATAACCATATTCTGATTGAAGCCTTTGACAAGTATCTTATAGTTCACGGTTGTTTTGGCGAAATAGTTAATCGCACTTTGGGCGGCGTCTTCGACTCGATACTTTCGGACAGGGAAATAATAATTGGCTGGTGGAATGATGGTTATCGCCTATTGATTGAAACGTCGCGAAATCTAGCGCAACGAGAAGTTGAAAAAATGCCATCAGCTCTCTTTAACTTGACGGATGAAGAGGTGGAAAACGCCTTTGATGATTATTTGGAGGCTAGGTTTCCGTTTTCTTACAAGATGAAGTTTGTGGCAGAACGGTTTGGAGCGTTGCCGCGTGGCAAAACTATGGGACCTGAGAGGCAAGGTCAGTTGCCGGGACAGTTTAGGGGAACTCCGATTTTTGATGAAACTTTGCGGGAGGCAATGTTGGAGAAGGTGGACGTTGAAAAGGCTAAGGAGATTATGCGCAGTGTTAAAGATGGGAAAATTAGGGTTAGCACTGTTTATCGTTCTGAAAAGCCTACACCATTAGCGTATCATATTCTGGCGAAGTATTCTGAAGTTTCAGAGTTGATGGCTCCCGAACGAGTTTTGCTAAGCAACATAGACAAAATGAAACGGGCAATAGAAGCAAGAACAGCGACGCTAATGTGCATGTCGTGCGGCGAATGGACAGCCGAAAAGAAAGTCAGAAGTCTATCAGAACAACCGTCATGCGAGAAATGCGAATCAAAGCTTTTGGCGCTTTTATACCCAAATCAAGACGCTAAGCGTTTGCGTGAAGTTTTGATGAAAAGACGTGAAGGCAAGGAGTTGGCGGAAGAGGAGCTTAAGGATTTAACCCATGCAAGGCGCACAGCTGATTTGGTGTTGAGTTATGGTAAAAAGGCAGTAATAGCGTTAGAGGTTAAAGGTGTAGGTCCAGAAACTGCTTTTAGAATTCTTGGAAAAATGCATCCGAAAGAGGATGAGTTTTACATGGACCT
>CAZNJT010000065.1:0-3567 GCA_964573475.1 uncultured Candidatus Bathyarchaeia archaeon
GGAGAAGTCAGAGCCTTCGTAGGTGTAGGATACGCTATACCATCAGTCCTTGTAAAACGGGTTGCTGATGCAATAATTCAAACAGGACACTATATTCATCCGTGGCTAGGCATCGAATACTTCGCAAACTATGTTGGCGGATTACTAATCAGCTCAGTTGTGTCAGGAGGCCCAGCCGCCAACGCAGGCTTGCAAAGCAATGACATAATCACAGAAGTGGATGGACAACCAATCACCCGACCTGAAGACCTCATCGTTTACATAGAAAGATACAAGAGTCCAAACGACGTGATCTATTTGAATGTTCTTCGAGGTAGCACTGTTTTGAACGACAAACAGCTGACACTCGGCCCAAGACCTTGAAGCTAGTTTCTTAGATTTCCTCAAAAAACTATTCTTCAAAGAGTTTTGTGGTTGCTAGTAATGCTATGAAGAGTGTTAGCGCAATTCCTATGATGAATGGATAAGACGGTGAGATGCTGTATAATACGCCTCCCACGTAAGGGGCTATGAAGGAGCTGAACACAGTTATTGCTTGAGGGATAGAGACCCAACGAGCCCTAATGGATTCTGGAGCAATTGGGCCAATAATAGCACCCATTAGAGACCAAGTTATGTAGGAACCGCCAGCTATGAAGAATGCAATTACCAGAATGGAAAAATTGTTGAACAGTAGAAGAAGAACTAGAGATATGCTACAAAGAGCGAGAGAAGTGGCTAAAGCATACGATTTTTTCCACTTGTCTCCCAGCCTGCCTAAGAGAATCCCTAAAACAGCTGATCCAGAGAATAAAACCGAACCTAAAACACCGATTTCAAAATCGCTATAACCATAATTGTCTGCGAGAAACTGGGGAATGAATGGTCGAAACAGCATTAAGACGAACCAAATGGAAGCAAAGAAAATTGACAACATGAGTAGCTTTCTTGTTTTTAAGAGTTCGAAAAATGAATTGTGCTCTTGTGAAAGGCTTTGCTTATAGCCCATCAATTGTTGTTTGCTGATAAACATGAGAATGAAGCATGCTGAAGCATAAAGAATTGAACCTAGATAGAAAATGACTCGTGAGCCAACTGTTCCAGCTATGTAACCCCCTAATGCTGGAGAAAAAATATAGCCGAAAGACCATCCAGAAGAAATGGCTGTGAAAGTCAAAGTCAACTTGCTTTTGTCGGCCGTGCCTACAACGTAGGCTGTGGTTGTCGGTCCACCAAGCCAAACGCCCCACAGAATCATTCCCGGCAGCATTTGAAGCCAGTTGTTGGCAAGAGAGAAAATCAAAGGAGCTGGAATCCATGCAATCCAGCCTGCAATCATAATCTTTTTGCGGTCGTATCTATCTGCAATCATTCCAGCCAAAAGCAACGTCAAAGCTGTTGACAGACTCATGACGGCATAGAGTATTCCAACTTCCACCGAATTGGCCTTTAAAGTCCCAGTGATGTAAACGGGTAAAAGGTAAGCGTAGAGACCATCCCCGAAAGAGCCGACCAAGTTGCATGCTAAAATAAGTTTTAAGTCTCTGTTCAAAACTTCGAAGGGAAAGCCTAGCTTAAAGATTCTTGCCACATCCAACGCCTTGTAGTTTTTTCGCTATCTCTCTGCCTCTACGGATAAATATAGTTTTAAAATTGCTGAATTCGTTAATGTATTAGGATTATTTTCTTCTGTCAATTATGTCTAGGGCTTCTGGTCCTGTGCCAATTAACACAACTGAAATTTCTGTTTGTTTTTCAATTTCGTTTATGAATTGCTTTGCTTCTGTAAAAAGCTTATCGTATGTTCTTGCACCTTTGCATTCTGGGAATAAGACATCAAGTTTTGTAAGGGCGGCTTGCGTTGCACCATTAACCATTACAGCTTTCCTCGCTAGTTCAAAGTTGAAAGGGGCAGAACGTCTATCGCGGCCAGTTCCAGCAGCAGTTTCAAACCATCCACGCTTCAAAGCTTCTTCTTTTGTCAATTCTTCAGGTAATGGGCCTGTACCAACGCGTGTCACGAAGGCTTTAAACACTACTAAGACGTTGTCAACTTTTGTTGGGCCCACGCCTGCTTCGGAACATATCGCTGAGGCGCTTGTGTCTCTGCTGGTTACGTATGGGTATGTTCCATGGAAAAGCGAAAGCATCAAGCCTTGAGTTCCTTCTAACAAAACTTTTTTGCCAGCGTCTATTGCGTTGTTGACTTCTGTAGCCACATCTGTTAAGTATGGCTGCAGTTCCGGAATGTCCTTTGCAAGCTTTGCTGTTCTGCGGACGCGTTCTTCGATTGCTGGTCCTATGCCCCATCCAGTTGTGCCTAAACCCTTTAGATGTGCGCTTGTTTTGTCTTGAATTGAATGTTTCTCTTCGATGATGGATGCTTGGTGGTCTATGCCTATGCGGTTTTTAACGTTTGTTGCTTCAACTTCCTCAAGGAACTTTGCAACATGAACATTTGAGCCAGCACCAATTAATAAACGACATTTTTCATATACAAAGGCTGCTGGAACCATGTGTAAAGCGTAGCGGTTGCCTTGATACCAAACAGTGTGGGCGGCGTTAACGGAGCCTGTTCTTAGGCAAACGTCCAACTTATCCTTTAAGGCTAGATAGGAAATGATTTTTCCTTTGCCTTCATCTCCCCAGAAGGCTCCGGTTATGACTGTGCAAGGCATTTTATCACCGTTTGAGAGAATTTGCTTTGGGTTATTTAAGATTGTTTGCTGGTTTTATGTAAAAAACGCGTCTCTGATTATTAAACTCCATTTTCCTTTATTTCATGGAGTCAAGATCAAATCTTGCTTAATTTTCATCGTTGACCAGAATCAAGTTTAGGTTTAATTGTTCTGCCCATGCTATGCTTTTCAGCGGTATTCTAAACTCGTTTCCTTTTCCATAGGGAATGCATTTAACAAAAGTTTCTCTTCTGAACTCGTCTTTTTGAAGCTCTGATAACTGAACATTTATTATAACTGAGCCGTCTTTCAAGTGAAGGTTCACGTTCTTTCCCAGAAAAGACTTCGCCGTGTTCATGCTGAACCTCTCCATCCGTCACCACTCCAAATCCTTGTCTGCCATTCTGCTCCAGCATCGCCTACAAATAGGCAGTCTTTCCCCTCTAAAAAGAATGTAGACTTCAATATCATTGTTCTTGCATTCCCTATTCCAAGGGTTTTTGCAATGTTCCATTAATGCGTACCTCCAGTGGCAAACCATTGTGAAAACGCTCTGCCATTTTTGCTTTTAAAACTCTCTGCGAAACGACATTCTCGCACGGTGGAGAGAGATAAGTTAAAGTGGACTAAACCATTTAAGCAATGTCTAGTTTCCATTTTATTTCTTGAGGGTTGAAAAGTTGGACCGCGATGATTTGAGGGAAATATTAACGAGATATAAAATCGTCGCCGTTGTAGGGTTGTCACGAGACCCCTCCAAAGATAGCTATCAGGTGGCTGAATATTTGAAGAGACACGGTTTTCATATCGTGCCAATCAATCCTTTCGCAGATGAAGTTTTGGGCGAGAAAAGCTACAAAAGCCTATTAGACATGCCAGCCGAAGTTCAGAAAACCCTTGAAATTGTTGA
>CAZNJT010000065.1:3667-8659 GCA_964573475.1 uncultured Candidatus Bathyarchaeia archaeon
ATTCTCAGCAAAGCCACGGTTGGCTTGGTTATAAAATGTGGCAGAGGATTTGTTGGGCTTCCAGGATTTATGAACAATGTGTTTTCTTCCCATTTTATGCTAGAGTTATGCGTATGTCCATAAACCAACACATTAAAGCCGTTCTTCTTAGCAATTTCACGCATTTTCCTCATCCCGAAAAGTGCTCTAGGGTCATGCATAACCCCAATTTTCCAATCAAAAGCCTTAACAGAATTCAGTTTTGGCAGTTTCCCACGAATTTCTGGTCCATCCATGTTTCCATAAACAGCCAAAACGGGCGCAAGTTGCTCCAACTCGTCAATAACAGACATTTCCACTAAATCACCCGCATGCACTATGAAATCCACTTTATCAAAAACTTCGAAAACTTTTTTCGGAATATCCCTAGCCCTCACGGGTATATGCGTATCAGATATTAAACCAACAGTTTTTGTCGGAGAATATTCACCTAATTGGGAAAGAACTTGGGGTTGCTGACTGGCCATTTAAAATCCTCTACAACATCCCTATGGGAGTTTCAAATAAAAATGCTTCTCCCTCATCTCTTTTGATATTATTCCAACGCCGCACCACCTTCCAAGAGTTTCAAACTCTTCCGCAACTAAAGCCGAGTTTCTCTCATAGAAACTTCTTCTGTAAAGTATCCATTTTCCATACCCTTTGTGAATATGTTGGAATCGTGAGATTTAAATTTCAAAAAAGTTTAAAGTTGGGTGGTGTTCAGCTTGATCGAGTCTTATGATTTTGGCTTAATAGTCATAAAGGGGAGAAGATACACAAGCGACGTTATAGTTTTTCCGGAACGAGTTATAGAGGGCTGGTGGAGAAAGGAAGGACATAGAATTTACGTAGAGGATTTAAAAGAAATCCTTGACCGTGAACCCAGACCAGAAGTGCTCGTTGTTGGCACAGGCTATTATGGAATTGTGAAGATTTCACCTGAAGTGGAAACCGTTCTAAAATCTCAGGGAATTGAATTGGTGGCTCAGCCGACAAAGGAGGCATGTCAAACATTTAACAAACTTTTAAAGTCTAACAGACGAGTTGCCGGCGCCTTCCACCTTACATGCTAGGAACAAAATCTTAAGTGAATTAGACTTTTATAATCTGAGCAACAGGTGGAATATTGAATGTGCGCTCAATTGTTAAGAGAAGTCGAAAGAGAAGTCACAAATCTTCTAAGCGATTTAATCCGCATAAACACAACCAACCCGCCAGGAAACGAAACAGAAGCAGCAAAATACTTGGCTGAAACTTTAGAAAAAGAAGGCTTTAAATGCGAACTTTTTGAGTCCACGCCTGGAAGAGGAAGCATAATCACACGCATTAAAGGAACAGGCGAAAAGCCAAATCTGCTTTTGCTTTCGCATTTGGATGTGGTGGCTGCGAACCCGAAAGAGTGGAGTGTAGACCCATTCGAAGGCGTAGTGAAAAATGGTTTTGTTTGGGGACGTGGTGCATTGGATATGAAGTCGATGACAGCCATGGAAGTCATGGTCATGAAGCTTCTGAAAAGAAACAACGTGAAACTTGAGGGCGATGTTATACTGGCTGCCACAGCGGACGAGGAAAAGGGTGGAGAAGCAGGAGCAGGCTGGCTTGTGCGTGACCATCCTGAAAAAATTCGAGCAGATTATGTGATAAACGAGGGCGGAGGCCTTGCAATCCCAATTGAGGGCAAAAACATTTACACAATTCAAACAGCAGAGAAAGGAATACTGTGGTTTAAGATCAAGGCGAAGGGTCGACCTGGCCACGGCTCTGTGCCCGGGACAGCTGACAACGCCATACTCCGCATGAACAGAGTTGTTGAAAAACTTGGGAACTACCGAGCAAAAATGACAGTCGTGCCAACTGTAAAGCAGTTTCTAAGCCAAATCACAAAAGAAAACAAAACAGTACAACAAGCCCTGATGCTCTTACTCCAAAACCCTGACATGGGCGACCAAATTTTGGATATGTTGGCTGAGAAAGACAAAGCTATGGCTGAGGAGCTTCGGGCAAGCCTCAGAATGACCATTGCACCCACAATAATTCACGGAGGCATAAAAGAAAACATAATTCCATCAGAATGCGAAGCCGTATTCGACTGCAGAGTTCTGCCTGGACAAACTCCTACGGAAGCCATGGATGAAATTAAAGGTTTGATGCCAGATGCTGACTTGGAAAAATTAGAGTTCGAAACAATTCAGGCCAACGAGCCGTCTGAATCGCCAGCAAACACGCCGCTTTACGAACAGATTGTAAACGTTCTTAAGGAGTTTGAACCAAACTGTTCTATTGCGCCGATACTTCTTACTGGTGGAACAGACTCCCGCTTCTTCAGAAAAATAGGCAGCATATGCTATGGCTTTCAGCCACTGCGGTCGGACATGCCCTACGGAGAAATTTTGAAAACGATACATGGCATAGACGAGCGAATCTCCATAGAAAACCTAGTGTTTGGAACTAGCGTCTTATACAACGTGGTTGAAAGTTTCATGACCTGATGCTCTTGTTGTAAGGTGAAGTTATAAATACGTGTTTGAATGGTTATCTTATGTTCTTCTTAGGGAGGCTTTGATATGCCAGCAATAGAAGTGGGTAGAATTTGTGTGAAATTGACTGGTCGAGAGGCTGGAAGAAAATGCGTGATAGTTGACATAATGGACAAAAGCTTCGTAGTAATAACTGGTCCAAAAACGATTACGGGCATAAAGAGACGAAGGGCAAACATCAACCATGTTGAACCACTCCAAGACAAAATAGCGATTAAACGGGGAGCAACCGACGAAGAAGTCACAGAAGAACTTAAGACTTCAGGCAAACTTGAGGAAATGGCGCAACCCGTTAAGCCAGCCTTGACTTCAGCTTAAACTCTTATAACTCTAAGCCTTTTTCTACTTTGTAGGAGTGTAGTATTCGCATATGCCTAGAAGTGTTGTTCCATGGGAAATTGAGCGTAGAACATTGGTGAAGGCTGGGGATAAGACTGATCCCCGCTATGGACATAAACCAGCGGAAAGACCGGCTGAAGAATACATCCGATACGGCGTAATAAATCTTGACAAGCCAGCTGGTCCAACAAGTCATGAAGTAGCTGCTTGGGTTAAGCGTATCTTAAATCTTCAGCAGGTTGGTCACGGCGGGACTCTAGAGGCATAAGCCAGAGAAATCCCAAAGTGACCGGCGTCTTACCTGTCACCCTAGAGGAATCTAGAAAAATTGTTCAGGCTTTGCTTCACAGCGGAAAAGAATATGTTTGTGTGATGAAACTTCACGGCGATGCAACAGAAAAGAGAGTCAACGAAGTCCTAGAAGAGTTTGAAGACACAATTTACCAACGGCCACCATTGAGGGCTTCGGTTAAGCGGCAACTGAGAACAAGAAAAATCTATTACATTGACTTTCTCGAAATGGACGGGCGAAACGTGCTTTTCAAGGTTGGATGTGAAGGCGGAACATACATACGCAAACTTTGTTATGATATAGGAGAAGTTTTAGGATGCGGAGCCCACATGCAGGAACTCCGCAGAACCAGAGCTGGGCCTTTTATTGAAAATGGAGACATTGTAACTTTGCATGATGTGGCTTACTGGTTTATGGAATGGCAACAGCAAAAAGACGAGAAAATTTTGAGGAAATTCATCCAACCAATGGAGGAGGCTTTAGCGTTAATTCCCAAAATTTACATTAGAGATTCTGCAGTGGATGCTATCTGCCATGGTGCAAGTCTAACAGCGCCGGGCGTCTTATCGCTTGAAACTGAAATAAACAATGGTTTAATGGTCGCAGTTTTCACTTTGAAGGGCGAGGCAGTGGCTTTGGCAAAGGCTGTGGCTTCCGCAGAGGAGATTTTGAACATGGAACATGGAGTTGTCGCCAAAACTGAACGGGTGCTGATGCCAAGAGGAACATATCCAAAATGTTGGAAAAGTGGCGAAGCATAAATGCGTAAGAAAGGCGAAGAACTGAACCACTATTTTGCGGAGCATCCAAAATCCAAGATGAGGCTTGGAATAATCCACACGCACCTTCGCGGAATCCATTTCGAGTTTTTAACGGCTTCAGGCGTTTTTTCTAAGAAGCGTGTTGATTTAGGTACAAGATTGCTTATCGAGTCTATGGTTCTTCCTCAAGAGGGCTATGTTTTAGATATTGGATGCGGGTATGGCGCAGTTGGAATTGCAGCTGCCACTTTTAACCCAAATTTGCGCGTTATCATGGTTGATGTCAATGAGCGGGCTGTGCGACTTGCAAGGCAGAACGCTGAGAAGAATTATGTTAGTAATGTTGAGGTTAGGCGTGGCTATTTGTATGAGCCTGTTAAGGACTTGGTTTTCAGCTGTGTGCTTTCGAATCCGCCGGTGAGTGCTGGAATGGAAACCGTTAAGGCGATAATTTCTGAAGCGCCAGAGCATATGGCAGGTAAAGCTCTTTTCCAGATGGTTGTGAAGTCCAAGATTGGCGGGAAAAGGTTGCTTATGGTTTTTGAGGAGGCTTTTGGGAATATTGAGGTTTTAGCTCGGAAAAGTGGTTACCGCGTGTTAATGTCAAAAAAGCGGTCGGGCTAAACTTTTCAGTCTAAGGTTAATTTGTTAACGATTTTTCTTACGATTGGAATTATTATTAGGGATGTCGGCTTAGCAATTTTCAGCATAATCACTATCCCATTAATAAAGTTACAGCGCTTAGAAATTTGATCTTCTTCAGCAGATCTACGATAGTGGCAGGTTACCGGGGAGAACGTACCAAGCCATTATGAGACAGCTTTGTAGCTGTACTATAGTGAGCACTAAGTCCAGCGCAATAGTGAACACTATTGAGCCATAAACAAGCAGCTTGAGCGTTGTAGGTTTGTCGCGACGAGGCAGAAAGCTTTTGTCGAGACAATTGAGCCGTATAAAGACAAATAAAATAAACATAAGATAAACATTAAATAAAATAAACATTAAATCACCCAACATTATAAGGTTAAGCCTGGCAGTGCCG
>CAZNJT010000066.1:0-8492 GCA_964573475.1 uncultured Candidatus Bathyarchaeia archaeon
GCTTGTCAGTCCAGAAGCTTCTATGGCATATTTTTTCATGTGGGGACTCTTCACCTTTCTAATGTTCTTTGGCACATTGAAAACTAATCGCGCATTACAGTTCGTTTTTATGAGTCTTGCAATACTGTTCTTCTTACTTGCAGCCAAATCAGCAATTCTCGCTTACTCACCAACAACAGACGTTGAACTGTTCACTCGCATAATCGGAGTTGAAGGCGTCTTTTGCGGATTGAGTGCAGTTTATCTAGCAATAGCAGAAGTATTAAACGAGGCTCACGGAAAAACTGTGCTACCCATATGCCCAGTGAGCTGAAAACATCACCCTCTCTTATTTTTCCCGAAAGGCATCGTTTGCGGATCAGGCACCTTTTGTCTCGCCCTAGCATAACTGCTAAACGAAGCGTATGCAAAAAAGAACCCTATCCATCTACGGCAAAATCAACAATAATTCTCTGTCAAAATACCTAAACCTATATATAACAAATATTTTTTTAAAGAAGCCAAAATAACTAATTAAAAAAGAAGGCGGGATGAGATGGCCAAAGAAGGCGTAGAGGTCTATAAAGAATTTGAAACCGATATAATTCCACCAAGCTGGAAAGATCGAGCATGGGATAAGAACGACTTTAAGAGATGGTATGAAAACACCGTTAAAGATAAGAAGGCAGTTGAAGAATGGTGGGGAAAATGGGCAAACGAGCTTTTCTGGTTCAAAAAATGGGACAAAGTTTTGGATGATAGCAATCCCCCATTTTACAGATGGTTTGTTGGCGGAGAAACAAACTTGGCTTACTTGGACACAGATTGGCAGATTGACCAAGGCAGAAAGAATAAATCGGCTTTGATATGGGAAG
Source organism: uncultured Candidatus Bathyarchaeia archaeon (assembly GCA_964573475.1). Taxonomy (GTDB): domain Archaea; phylum Thermoproteota; class Bathyarchaeia; order Bathyarchaeales; family Bathycorpusculaceae; genus CAVZKK01. Next base: position 855 of record CAZNJT010000066.1, read on the forward strand.
GAGAGCCATGGGATGAAACAACGCAGCAACCGAAGGAAGTTAGAAAGTTTACTTATTATGACCTATTTAGAGAATCAAACGTCATTAGCTATGCACTAAAAGAGAAATTAAAGGTCAAAAGAGGAGAAATCGTAACATTCTATTTACCAATGATTCCAGAACTCCCGCTCTACATGCTTGGAGTACAGAGACTGGGAGCACGACACAGCATCGTTTACAGCGGATTTAGTGCAGATGCGTTAGCTACCAGAGCTATAGATGCTGGTTCAAGGATAATAGTCACCGCAGATGGATTCTATAGAAGAGGGAAAATAATTAGCTTAAAATCCATCGTCGACGAAGCAGTGAAGATATGCGCACAAAACGGGGTTAAAATAGAGAAAGTCGTTGTAGTCAAAAGAGCTGGACAAGAGATACCGTGGAATAAAGATATAGACGTTTGGCATCATGAGTTTGTCAGTGACGTACCAAAAAATGTGAAGGTTCCGGCTGAGAAGTGCGGTTCAGAAGACTTTTCTTACATCCTCTACACGTCAGGAACAACGGCTGCTCCTAAAGGAGCCCAACTTCCAATAGGCGGCTATGCTGTCGCCCTTTACACTACTTTAAAGTTAATATTTGACTTGCGTGACAACGACATCTACTGGTGCACAGCGGATATTGGATGGGTCACAGGCCACTCATACATTGTATACGGCCCATTGTTGACTGGTTTAACATCAATAATGTATGAAGGATCACCTGATTTTCCAGCCCCAGATAGATGGTGGAGCATAATTCAAAGATATGGAGTGACATTATTCTACACCACCCCAACCGCCATCAGAATGCTAATGAAATTTCCCGAAGATCTTGTCCGAAAGTACGACTTATCGACAGTGAGGATTGCCCATTCTGTCGGCGAACCCATTAATCCAGAGGCATTCAAATGGTATTACAGAAACATCGGTAGAGAAGACATCGTCGCCTCAAGCACTTGGTGGATGACAGAGACAGGACAAATGCTAACAGGACATTATCCTGGATTAGGAAAAATATTTCCGCTTAAGCCTGGAACAAACGGCTATCCCTTCCCCGGTGTTACCATGGAGGTCCTCGATGATGATGGAAATACTTGTCCACCCGAAGCTAGGGGATATTTGGCTATAACATCACCATGGCCAGGAATGCTCATGACATTGTACAAAAGCCCAGAAAAATACATCGATGTCTATTGGTCGAGGTTTAAAGGCAAGATGTATTTCTACACTGGAGATTTTGCTATTAAAGACCAAGATGGATACATATGGGTTTTAGGAAGGGCTGATGACGTCCTTAAAGTTGCTGGTCACAGAATCGGAACTGCTGAAATTGAGTCAGCAATGATTAAGCATCCAGCTGTGGCGGAGTCAGCGTGTATTGGTAAAAGTGACCCCGTAAAGGGAGAGACGCCCTTTATCTTTACAGTTCTTAAACAAGGGTTTTCGCCAAGCCCACAGCTCGCAGATGAGTTAAAAATGCATCTAAGAAGCACCATCGGCCCTCTCGTATCATCTGATTCAACAATAGCCTTTGTTGACTCGGTTCCTAAAACGAGAAGCGGCAAAATCATGAGAAGATTGCTAAAAGCAATTATTGGAGGGGCAACGCTCGGAGATGTCACAGCGCTGGAAGACGGCGTGGCTATTGATGAAGCAAAGAAAGCCTATGACAGCGTAAAAGAGGCTCTTGAACGCAAGAAAAGCTAAGTTTATTGCTTTTTCTTTTTTTTAAAAAAGTCAGGGATAGAATCTTCTTATTGTTCTTGGGAATGGTATAGCGTCTATTATGTTTTCTAAGTCAAGCATCCACGTTAACAGCCTTTCTAATCCCATTCCGAAGCCAACATGTGGAACAGTTCCGTAACGTCGCAGATCAATGTACCAGTCATAGTCTTCTTCTTTTAAGCCGACTTCTTTAATTCTCGCAATCATTTTTTCTTTATCATCTTCTCGAGCGCCGCCTGTTGAGATTTCTCCTATCCTAGGCACAAGCATATCAGTTGACATAGCTAGTTTCGGATTATCCCTGTATGTTTTACAGTAAAAAGTTCTAATCAGCGTTGGATAATCATACACAAAGAAAGGCTTGCTAAAAATGTCTGCCAATGCTTTCTCCTCCTCATATCCTAGGTCTTCACCCCATTTTATTTTGAAGCCTTTAGCATGTAACTTTTCAATGGCTTCGGTGTAGGTTATTCTAGGAAAAGGCGTTTTAACAGAAGTCAACTTTGAAATGTCTGCGTCTAGTTCTTCAATTTCTCTTTTACACTTCTCAGCAGTTCTGTGACAAACGTGAGTTAAAAGCTCTTCTTCCAGGCGCATTAGGTCATTCATGTTAGCAAAGGCTTGTTCAGCCTCAATGTGCCAATATTCAGTTAAATGTCTAATGGTTCTGCTCTTCTCAGCCCTAAAAGAGGGAGCCACACAGTAAACTTTCTCCAAAGAATAAATCAAAACTTCAAGGTAAAGCTGAGCACTCTGAGTCAAATACATGTTTTGGTCAAAATACTTTAATCCAAAAAGCGTTGATCCACCTTCAACTGCGCTGGTGATGAACATGGGTGGGGAGACCTCAAAAAACTCTTGTTTCTTAAAAAATTCATGTGTAAACCTCAGGACCTCACTGCGAACTTTCATCACTAAGTTCATTCGTCGACTGCGAAGCCAAAGATGACGAACATCCCGCAGAAACTCTTCACTTTTGTCTTTCGCTATAGGGAAAAGTTCAGCCAAACCGATTATTGACAGTTTTTCAACGGAGATTTCATATCCGCCGGGAGCCCGTTTATCTTGTTTAGCGATACCTTCCAACGTTAGCGATGACTCAATTGTAACTTTTTTAGCTTCATTCCATGCAGGGCTTTCTTTTTTAACTGTACATTGAATAAAGCCTGTTGAGTCACGAACTACTAAAAAAATTGTTTCTTTTCCTTCTCGTTGGCGATAAATCCATCCTCTAATTGCAACCCTCTTGTTTACGTAGCTTCCTTCTAAAATTTCTTGTATAGGTGCGAAGGACATGTGCATCAAACTCTCTTGTTTGTTTCCAAATCTAAGTCTTATCCTTTTTAAGTATTAAACCTCTTCAACACATGTCTAAAGAGTTTAAAGAATGCAACCATTAGATAAATGCATAACGCCCACAATCAACAAGATAAACAGCAGATAGACGGAAAAATCGATTAAATCTTACGTCTTCAAATCCAAAATACAATTGGGAACTTTTGAGGATGGGTATACGTCGCATAATCCTTAAATCCCCGACCATTTGAACGTTATATGCTTCTACGAAGGCAATTAGATGAAAAACACTGCAAAGGAACAGAAATTTGAAGTTCATTATTTAATGGAGAGCATCGCCTTCGGACTAACAGATGGGGTAATTTGTTTTCTAGGTATAATTGTCGGCGTTGCCCGAGCAACTTCTGACCCGACCCTAGTCATAATTGCAAGCATCGCCGGCGGAATAGCTGACGCACTTGGAAACTCGGTAGGCTTTTTCATCTCTCAAACAACCGAGAGAGCCGTTCAGATGTACGGAGTCGAACAGGGAACAGAATCTCGAGTCCATTCAAAAAAGGAAGTATGGATGAGTGGAGTGTTTTCGTTCCTAGCCACCATTGTCGCGTTGGTCCTCTTGATTTTCCCCTTCACATTTCTCAGCATATGGAACGCCACGTATGTTTCATTCACAATTGGAACAATCATGTCGTTTATTTTAGGCAGTTACGTAGGAAAAATAGGCAAAGAAAACCCATACAAATCTGGATTGAAGTATGCTATTATAACCGTCGCTGGAGCATTAATTGCCTATATCGTTGGAGAAATACTAAACATTATATTTTAGTCGACTTAACAACCGATTACTCTTGTGCACTGAAAGAAAAATTAGGAGGCTTTAGGAAAGTTGGATCTCTTTGATTTCCGTCAGGTCTTCCAAGCTATTCATTTTTATTTTCCTGTCAGATACAGTGTAAAGCACATTTTCGATGTATAATGCATAGCACAGAAGCACCAAAAGAACGTTCAGAAAAACCTCTTCACCAATCATTAGCTCACCGTAAAGCACCAACAACAAATGCTAACAATCCGAAAATGGACCATAAAAGAACACGGTTCTTAACTTTTTTTGCGTTTTCCCTCGAATAATCCTTAAGAAGCATAAACGAAGAAGCAACAAGTCCAAAATCAGTTACAGCCACCAAAGGAATGAACCAAAATGAAACAAGGTTTAGAAGCCAAGGTATTGGACTTAAAGAAACTGCGGAAAGATAAAACAAGGCGGCTGCCATGGCGGCTGTTTTCTCCCCGTAACGGACAGCCAAAGTTTTCACATTATGCACTTTATCGCCTTTAACATCCACAATTCCCTTGGTAACCTCTCTGCCAGTAATGGAAAGAAAAACCATGAAAGCAAAAATCAAAACGTTTGTCTCAATTGCACCAGCAACCGTGTAGCTACCATAAATGAAGGAAATTGAAACACAAATGCCGACAAGAAAATTGCCGGGTAGCCCGCTACGTTTTCCAACAGTAGTGTAAGCCACAAAAATTATCCATGCGCTTATAGCCACTAAGAAACAAGAGATACTCTTCAAATTCGTTAAATACGAGTTTGCAAGTGCGACTGCGAAACCTATTGCTGTGAGTATGAATGCAAAGGCAAGAGTTACTTTTGGCTTAATTAAGCCACTTGGAATTGGGCGGTTAGGTTCATTTATAGCGTCGATTTCCCTATCACAATAGTCATTTATAGCCATTGATGCAGCAGTTAGCATAAAACCAGTAAGGAATCCATATATTAAGTTCTGCCAGAGAGCGTTTAACATATTAGGTCTTGCGAGGACTGCACCGACTATAACGGCAAAACCCATCATTAAGCAATTTATTGGACGCATTAAGCGTAGATAACCACTTAGTTTACCCATAATTATTCAAACCTTGTAATAACCATAAGCTTGCATTAAAGTTATAAAATTCACGATTGGATTCGAAAGTTTAATACGTTCAGGCGAATAAACTATTTACAAAGTTTGTTGGTGACAAGCTTTTGCGCGACAATTATGCGCCAGAAAGATTAAGGGTGATAACTCCGGTCGGAGGAAGAGCCAAGCGACTACTACCACTCACGGCGGAAACCAGTAAGGCTTGCCTTCGCATATTAAACAGACCGCTAATAGAGTTTTCCCTATTATCCCTTGCCCGCCAAGGTATCCGAAACTTCATTTTCGGAGTGAAAGGCTACACAAACTATAGGGACCTGCATGACTATTTTGAGTCGGGTTACGGATTTTCCGCAAGATATGGCATAAGCCCACGCGTCCACATAAAATACCAACCCAACTTTGACGACCTCGGAAGCGCAGATTCCGCAAGGATAAACATGGAATACTATAACGTTAGGGACCCGGTTTTCGCGGTGCAGGGCGACAACATTTTCGACGTAGACTTGAAAGAGCTTGTAGAATTTCACCAGAAAAAAGGGGCCGTCATGACTATAGCGTTAAGGGAAGTCGAAGACGTTGAAGGTTACGGAATAGCTGACATAAACAAGGACAAGAGAATTTCAAGATTTGTTGAAAAACCAGCGCCTAAAGAGGCACCATCAAATCTTGCCAACACAGGCTTATATATGGTTTCACCGGAAATAAGGAAAATCTTCAAAGAAAAAGGAGTTAAACAGATAATTAAGGAGAGACATCGCCTAGATTTCGGTTACGATTTCATTCCCTACATAATAAAAACTGGAAGAACAGTATATGGCTATACTTTGAAGGGAAGCTGGTATGATGTGGGCACTCCGAAACGATACTTAGAAGCCATGCGAGACATGCTTAATGGTCGCTTCTTGTCTCTAACAGATTTTGGCGGAAGAATAAGCGAAGAAGCCAGAATATGGGTCCAGGGAGAAAGTTACGAAGCGCTGAGACGGAGACAAGAAATCATAAGAAAGATTAAACAAGGCAAAATAAAGGTTGAAGGTGCTGTTTTAATTGGAAGGCACTGCAAAATAAGCGATGGCGTAAGAATAGTGAATTCATGCATTGACAACTACACGAAAATTGGCAAAGGCGTTGTGATAGAAAATTCTGCGGTCATGGACAGGGCCATAATTGAGGAAAAGGCGGAAATAAAAGAAAGTATCGTAGGGAGACATGTAACAGTTCTATCGAGTCCGAGAAAACAGACAAAAATAGATGCGGTTTCAGTTGTTGCTGATGATGTGACAATAGCGGAAGGTTGCAAACTAACAGCAACAAAAATCTATCCACACCAATATGTAAGAGGAGAGTTCACAAATCAAACGTTAATGGCAGGCTAAATGCCGTGAACGAGATAGGCGGCGCTTTCTTGAGGCCTTTTCCGTTTAGCCTTAACGTTGGACAGTTTTATGAGCACGACAGCTACTGAAGTAACAATCAGTAAGATAGCAATTGGATGTTGAATTTCTGGGATCGGATTCGTGCCCCCTTGGACTGTGCCTGAAATTCTTCCCAACTGTTCAGGTGGAAGCTTGGATAACTGAAAATCAACACTGGTCACTTGGCCAACTGTTACACTTACACTACTCACAGTTTGGGTTGAATAGCCAGAGGCAGAGGCGTTTACGGTATATGTGCCTGTTCCCAAACCACTTGAAATAACATAGCTTCCATTTGCATCAGTGTAAGCTTCTCCGGAGCCTGCTGGGCCTTCTGCCATAACTAGTGCATCCGCTATTGGTTCACTACTTGTGTCTGTCACTTTGCCTGTTATTATTCCAGAAGGCTCAACGGCAATGTCGATATTTACATCAGGAGTCTCTGAGCCTTCAACAACATTCACGTCCATAGCCCATCCATACTGCCCAGAATAGGTCGCCATAACCATGTAGGTCCCATTTCCCAATCCGCTTGATATCTTGTAGTAACCTGTTGCGTTTGTCGTAGTGCCACCCATATAACTTTCAGACGTTGCGAGTACACTCGCGTCTGCTAAAGGCTCGCCGCCCGGGGTAGCAGTTACTCTTCCAGAAATGATTCCAGAAGGTGTGAGAGCCAAATCAACCGTAACCTCGGCACCGGCTGTTACAGCGATTCCACTCACCGTCTTGTCGAGGTGCCCCTCCGGAAACCAAGCCGTAACATTGTAGGTTCCAGTTGCAAGATTCGTATTTATACGATAGTTTCCACTAGCATCTGTGATCGCGTACTGATCACCAAACAACGTTTCGCCGGTAGCATTTTCCGCGAGAATCACAACGCTTTGAAGAGGCAAACCAGAAACGGCGTCAGTAACCTTCCCAGAAATCCCCCCGGAAAGACTTAGGTAGAAGTTGATGTTTGAGGTTTCTTGCCCAGCTGTAACTTCAACGTTCTCGACTGTTCCTTCCAAATATCCAAAAGCAGAGGCGGTCACAGTATAATTGCCGGGGTTCAAGCCTTCAACGCTGTCTTGCCCAAAAGAATTTGTAAGGTTGGATCCATAGCCCTCCGATCCCCAAGCCCAAATATATGCCCCAGATATAGGCACTCCAAGACTAGCATAGACGATTCCTGAAAAAACTCTTCTAGACGAATTCGAGACGCCTGTCATGGAAACATGAACCAACAAACTTAACAAAATTACAAAGATTATC
>CAZNJT010000067.1:0-8145 GCA_964573475.1 uncultured Candidatus Bathyarchaeia archaeon
ATGCCTATATTTCACGGGGTTGCTTTGGGCGTAAACCTCCGCGACCTTGTTCCGAAAACGATTGTTAGACTTGAGGATTTAAGCGGAAAATCCATAGCAATCGACGCTTACAACGCTTTATACCAGTTTTTAGCCATAATCCGTCAGCCAGATGGCACACCATTAAAGGATGCCACCGGAAGAATCACAAGCCATTTAAGCGGTCTCCTTTACAGAACAAGCAACCTTGTAGAAATGGGCATAAAACCAATCTACGTCTTCGATGGAACACCACCCGCGCTTAAAGAAGTTGAAATAAAGAGGCGTGTGAAAGCGAAAGAAGAAGCCCTGATAAAGTATGAACACGCCTTGAAAGAGGGCAAAATTGAAGAAGCCCGCGTGTACGCTCAAGCCACATCACGTTTGAAGGATTACATGGCAGAGGATAGTGAAAAACTCCTGGATTTGATGGGAATTCCATGGGTTCAGGCTCCCAGCGAAGGAGAAGCCCAAGCAGCCCACCTAGTAAAACGCGGCGATGCAGACTATTGTGCAAGCCAAGACTATGACAGCTTGCTTTTTGGCGCTCCAAGACTCGTGAGAAACGTGACAATTTCAGGTCGGCGAAAGCTTCCCAGCAAGAACGTCTTCATTGAGGTTGTGCCGGAAGTTGTTGAGCTGGAAAATGTTCTAGGAGAATGTGGAATAACCTATGAACAGTTAGTTGATATAGGCATACTGATTGGAACAGACTTCAATCCAGACGGCATAAAGGGTTTAGGACCGAAAACAGCCTTAAAACTGATAAAGGAGCATGGAAACATAGAAAATGCTCTGCCACACCTGAAAAATGCGGAGTTCCCCGTTGAACACCAAAGAATTAGGGAGATATTCCTAAAACCAACAGTAACGGACAACTACAAAATAGAGTCGAAGGAACCAGACGTCGAAGACGTGGTAAACTTCATCTGCAGAGAAAGAGACTTCTCAGAAGACCGCGTGAGAAAAGCCCTAGAGAAAATGCGAAAAGGCACTGAAAAGCTAAAGGGAAAAACGACTCTGGAAAAATGGTTTGGCTGACGTTTATACGAGCGCAAGGGCACATTTCAAATAGAAATCTTTAACTTAAAAACTCGTCAATAAGAAAAGTCTTCTAAAAAGGTGAAAATCATGGATAAGAACCAGATTGCGTTACCAGTAGATGAGTTACCAACCAAATGGTATAACATTGCACCTGATTTACTTGAACCGTTGCCGCCGCCAAAGGAACCGGAAACAGGTCCCTCACGTTTAGAATTTCTTGGAAAAACTATGGTACATGAATGCTTAAGACAAGAAATGACAACTGAACGGTGGATTCCAATTCCAGAGGAAATAAGAGAGTTGTATATTCAAGCTGGGCGTCCTCGTCCGCTCTACAGAGCCAGAAGACTAGAGAATTATTTGGGATTAAAAAAGGTACGATTGTACTATAAACGTGAAGACTTGTCACCCACAGGCTCGCATAAAGTCAACACAGCTTTAGCCCAAGCTTATTACGCAGCAAAAGAAGGAAAAACAACCTTAGTAACCGAAACCGGAGCAGGTCAATGGGGCAGCGCTCTTGCATATGCAGCCACAATCATGGGACTAGACTGCGTAGTTTTTTGGGTGCGAGCGGTATATAACTGGAAGATGGATCGGCGCACATTAATGAAACTTATGAGAGCAGAAGTCTATGCTTCTCCAAGTAAAGAAACAAACATCGGACAAACACTTTTAGCTGAGAATTCAAGCAATCAAGGATCATTGGGCATAGCAGTTTCAGAAGGTTTGGAATATGCTGAGACCCATGATGGAAGTGTTTACTGTCTTGGTTCTGTTCTCAACTATGTTCTCATACACCAGTCGATCATTGGTTTAGAAGCCATAAAACAGTTTGAACTTGTAGATGACTCTCCAGACTTGATTGTGGGTTGTTTAGGTGGAGGCTCAAACTTCGGCGGGCTGGCTCTGCCTTTTGCGGGCGAAGTTCTGCAGAAAAAACGAAAATGCGAGTTTTTGGCTGCTCAATCTGAAGCTGCGCCTAACCTTGTTAAGGGTGAATACCGTTACGACTTCGGCGACGTAGCCGAACATACACCTTTACTCAAAATGTATACGCTTGGGCATAAAACTGAAATGATACCAATAAAGGCTGACGGCTTGCGTTATCATGCAGCAGCTCCACTGATTAGCGCCCTTCGGCATCACAACATCGTAAAAGCCGTAGCCTACCCAGCAAACGAAAAAGCAGTCTTTGAAGCCGCAAGAACTTTTCTGCAAACTGAAGGATGGCTTATAGCACCAGAATCCAGCTATGCAGTGCGAGCGGGAATAGATGAAGCATTGAAAGCGGAAAAAGCTGGCGAAGAAAAAGTAATATGCATGAACATAAGCGGACATGGCTTCTTAGACTTACAAGCCTACAGAGAAAAACTTTCAATAGAATAGATCTAAAAATTGTGTCCATAACGTCCAGTTAATGGGACAAAAGCTACTCCGCCGAGGTTTTCCTCCCTAGTTTTTCCGTTAACTCCCTTCGTAATTTTTATGAGACTTTGGAACAAGTGGACGCTGCCTACAGGGATTAGCATGATCCCGTTGGGTTTTAACTGTTCAATTAAAGGCTTGGGAATATCCGGTGCGGCGGCTGTTACAAGAATTCGGTCGTAAGGAGCCTTTTCGGCATACCCCACGGAGCCGTCTGCACAGATTATTGTTACACGATCGTTATATCCAGCGTTCATAATATTCTTCCTAGCAAAATCAGCCAACCCTTGAACAATTTCCACAGTATATACGTGTCCCCATTCGCTTCTGGGCGCATCTTTGGGAGCAATGATCTCAGCTATTGTAGCCGCATGCCAGCCGCACCCAGCTCCGATTTCTAACACTTTGTGGCCGACTTCCAATTGTAGGGCTTCGTTCATTATTGAAACCATGTTTCGCCTAGCCCAGCAACAATGCCGAGACTATGTGGCGCCGAAACAGTCTGCCCCAAACCAATTGGAAGCGGCGTATCCACAGCACTGTAAGACTGCATGTTCTCTGGAAGAAACTTTGCCCGTTGCACAGAACGCATGGCTTTGATAACCGTTGGCGAGCGGAGAATTCCTTCTTTTATTAGATTTTCAATAAGTCTTTCCCATTCTTGTTTATCCAAATTATGGCACCAAATGAAATAATTGTAGAATAGGCTTTTAACGTATTTGTATTTTGAAGAAAGAAGTTGACTGGTTAAGGTTAAGTCATGTATTGTCAGCCTTCTTTTGCAAACGTCTATTCTTGCTTTCTTTTGTAGACTATGACTGTCAATAGTGTTGCTATCATGAACAGTGGCATAATTATGGCTGTTGGAAATTCCGGTACCACCCATGTGCCTTTCACTACTATTGGTTGGACGCTGTGGTTGTAAGGTATGTAGATGTAGGTGTAGTCTGTGTCTCGGTTTTTGATGCAGATGCTACTTATGTCTGTGCCATTTGCGAATATTACCCACTCGTCTAAGTTTGTGCAATCCACCATGGTTCTTGGAATTGTTATGTTGCAGAATCCCGGTGTGCCCGACAGTCCAGTGACATTGAAGCTTATCTTTTTTTCTCCTTGACTGAAGTTAAAGGTCTGAGTGGGTATTGTTGAGTTGGTTACAACGGTAATGTTAAAGGTTTGGCTATCGGCAACTGCTTGAAAAACATATGTGCTTGGTCCAAGATAGACGTTCGTGTCAATAAACTGAAAAGCGTCCCTATAGGCTGACCTGCCGTCAACGGCCCAGCCTTTGCCAACTACCCCTAGAGGAATGCCAACGTCCTTGTCGGAGTAATAGGTTTCTGAATAGTTCCCCGTTCCATCAATCGATGAGGTTGGAGGCAGGTGCAGCACCCAACAAGCCCGCGGTTGGCCGAGGACGCTGATGATTTCTTCATCTATGACTGTGTAGGTGGCGTTGTCAAGTTTCCATGGTCTGTCGAAAGTCCAGGTAATGTTGACAGCGGCTCCTAAGTAGAGGTTTGTCGGTAGCCAGCAATAGGTTTCCTCTCCGATGTCACCGGCAAGTAGAGGAGTTAGATCTTCGGGTCCAACGTACGTGAGAGAGGTCATGTTAACAACGTAAGATGAGCCAGTAGCTTCCAGAATTTCTCTGGTTTTTATGTTTATTGTATAATTATAGTATTGAATACCCACGGCCTCAAGCTCCTCGACGCCCTCCGCCTCACAGACGCTATCCCACCACATGATCCTATAGACTAGTGCCTCGTCCTCTGCGACATTAACCACCCACCATGAGAAGAGTGCCTCCGCGTACCAGGTAACGTTTGTTGCATCGCTCATGTACCAACCTTCTTCAAGGTAATACCATGTGTAGAATTTGCCAGCCTCTGGGAAGCCCGGAGTTGTGGGAACGGTTAGGGTGTAAGTTGGCGACGCAGGCTGGGTTGATTCTGGTCCAAGGTCAATGTTCGTGTGGACAAGCACGTACTCGCAATCAAATCCGCTGGAGCCGTCGAGTGCCCAACCCTCCTCGTAAAGCTTCAATGGTACCCCTGTGTTCTTGTCAACCCAGTAAGTCTCCGTGCGGCCATGGGTTCCGTCTATATTGACGGATGGTGGCATGCGCAGCATCCAGCAGTCTTGTTTCTGACCTACGACTTGAATGACTTCCTCGCCCACAACCTCATACAGCATGTCGCCAAGGAAGTTATTGTCAAAAGTCCAACTGACAAGAACGTGGGCTCCAATGTGCAAGTCTGTGGGGAACCAACCCCACGTGTGCTCATCAATGTCCTCGTCGAGCGACCGTCCACCCGACTCTCTAAACCCGTTTGTATCAAAACTCATCCACTTCCAATACGCCGATAGAACCGTCCGATTCGTGGCAATCTGATAGTCAAAATCGTAAGTATCCGTGTACTTCCCGCCTGTTTGAGGTCGAATGTAGGCATCCACATACGTTCTGTTGACAAAGGCAACATCACCAACTACGTCTTGTATGCTCCATTTATAAATTTCTTCGTCATGGGATGTTGTTACATTCTCTCCATCAACAACTTCCCAAGAGACACTCCGACCAGCATGCGTATAGAACTTGCCTGCCTGCGGGAACAGACCAACCAAATCTTCAATAGTGGTTTTTTGGCAGGGTGCTTCAGTCATGAAGCTATTTCCAATTGTTGCGGATAATAAGAAAACTGACACAAAAGCCAACAAAACAAACTTATTCTTTTTTATTTTATTCAGTGCGAACCCTCTACTGTGGAAATCATATATATTACTAGTCCAGTTTTTATGATTTGTGGAAAAATCTTCGATTGAAATCTACGTGAAATATTATCTCCAAGATACCTACAATCTACCTGATGACTCCAACTTTTCCCCTATACCTATTTTACAGTAACAGACTTTGCTAGATTCCTAGGCATATCTGGGTTGTAGCCTCTCTCAACAGCCATGTAATATGCCAGAAGCTGCAACGGGATGACAAAAGGTATAGGCGACAGAACCTCTGGAATCCCTTTAGGAACCTCAACGTAGTCATCAGCCAAATTCTTGATTTCTTCGTCGCCCTCCTCTACAACCGCAATTATGGAGGCGCCTCTGGCTTTCATCTCCATAATGTTACCAATCACCGTCTTGTGAGTCTCATCCTTCGGACAAACGAAAACAACCGGAAAGCCAGGTTCCACTAGGCTTATGGGTCCATGCTTGCTTTCTCCTGCCGGAAAGGCTATGGCTGGCACATAAGCTATTTCCATAAGTTTAAGCCTACCCTCATAGGCCGTGGCTGTGCTTATTCCCCGCCCCAAGAAAAAGAATGTTTTAGCATCCCTGTATTTCTTCGCAATCTGCTTCACCTTGTCTTCTTGCGTTTTAATTATTGTTTCAACAATATCTGGAATTTTCTGCAATCTTTCCGCCAGAAAATCCATCTCATCCTGTGAAACTTTACCTCTCTTCTTTGCTAGTCTTAGGGCTAGCTGAGCTAATACGGAAAGCTGAGATGAGAAAGTTTTTGTTGCCGCCACTCCTATTTCCGGACCAGACTGCTGACCAATGTAAACCCGTGAAACCCGCGTCAAAGTTGAGCCAATAGCATTAGTTAATCCAAGTATTGTTGCTGCTCTTTGTCGGGCACAGTTTACTGCGGCTAATGTATCCGCGGTCTCGCCGGATTGGCTCACTGCCAAAATTGTGCTGTCAATGTTTACTGATTTGCCATGTTGCTCAACAAACTCTGAAGCTATAACCGGATAAGTTCCCAGAAAAGCAAGTTTAGAAAACATGTAGGAAGCAGCCAAACAAGCATGATAGGATGTCCCACAAGCCACTAAGAAGACTTCGCGGGCACGGTCAGGGAAAGTTGCCATCAAGTCAAGGTAATGCTCTTGCAGTCTGAGCGTGTTCCGGAGACAAGCGGGTTGCTCATGAATTTCCTTCAGCATAAAATGTGGATAACCTTGTTTAACAGCCATTTCAGGCGCCCAATCAATGAGCTTCGGCTCCCGCGTCACAGAGCTTGAATCAACGATTTTCTTAATTTCGAATCCTTCTAGCGAAAGTGTGACGAGTTCTCCATCGTTAATTATAACTGCCTTGTTAGTTACGGGCAGAAATGCTGGAATATCCGATGCGCAATAAATTGCGTCTTCATTTACTCCTATGACTAGGGGGCTTTCATGTCTAGCGCATATTATTTTGTCTGGTTCCCTTGATGAGATTACGGCAATTGCGTATGAACCGTCAAGCCTTTTTACTGCTTCAAGAACAGCATCAGCAAGGCTTAAGGAAGGGTTAACCTTCAAATTTTCCTCAATAAGATGGGATATTATTTCTGTGTCAGTTTTAGATTTGAAAACATGACCACGATTCTCCAGCTCCAGTTTCAACTCAGTAAAGTTCTCTATAATACCATTATGGACAATGGCTATTTGTCCACTGCAATCAACATGTGGATGCGCGTTAACCTGCAACGGCGCACCATGCGTAGCCCATCTAGTATGCCCAATACCGAGGTTTCCGGGCAAATCGTCTAGATTGTGGATGTTGTGAACTTCGTCTATTTTTCCCTGATCCTTCTTTATGTAAAGCTTACCGTTGTATAGGGTTGCTTCTCCAACTGAATCGTAGCCACGATATTCAAGCCTTTTCAAAGCTGCATGAATTACTGGTGCGGCTTTTCCATTTTTTAAAATGCAACCGAATATGCCGCACATTTGTAAGCCTCATTGCCCATTTTTACTTCTACGAGTCCTATTCATGCCTTTTTGAGTGTAATAAGCTTTTTTAGTAGAAAATTCCCAGTTCTAAAAAAACTTTAAGGATGCTCTTATGGTGTAATGCAAAGAATTGATTTGTTTTATTGAAAACCCTTAATAAAATTTTAATAATAGATTAGGCTTTATGCTTGTGAAAAGCTATGGACAAAAAACTGCTGCTTCAAGAAGAAAATAAAACACAAAAGGTAAAGGAAATTGCAGTAATTGAGGATCCGCAAAAGTTGAAGATGATTTTGAATAGGCTTAGCTGGAAGATTTTGGTCATGCTTTCTGAAAAGGAAATGTACCCATTAGAAATAGCAAGAAAACTGGGCGTTCACGAACAGAAAGTCTATTACCACGTAAGAAAACTGGCAAAGGCAGGAGCCATAACTGTTGTCAGAGAAGAGGAGAAGAAGGGGGCAATAGCAAAATATTACAAGACTGTTTCGCCAGCGTTTGGAATAGAGCTTCCACAAGGATATAAGACAATACAAAGGCTTTCGCTTATAGGCATGGATGAACAAATCCAAAAATTCTTCAAAGAATTCATAGGAAAAGACGGTACATTCGAAGGAAAAATAGTCGTGGGAAGCCCAACACCCCACGGACCCTTCAAAACAAGCGCAAGAGACGGCCACTACGCTTCCCACCTAACATTCTTCTTGGGACAGTTCGCCAAAATGCCGGAGGAATTTGCGATAAAGCTTGATGTTGACGTGAAAGCCGAGAAAGAAGAGAAAAACAACCTCATCCTCGTGGGTGGACCTGGAACAAACCTGCTAACGCAGGAGTTGAATGAGTATTTGCCGATAAGATTTAACATGCAACCTTCGGAACAGGGCTTCCTATTCGGCGGTTTAGTTTCCAGAAAAACCTCTAATGTTTATAC
>CAZNJT010000068.1:0-8117 GCA_964573475.1 uncultured Candidatus Bathyarchaeia archaeon
GGGAGCTTTCGTCGGCTTTCTCGTAACACTGATTCTTGGCTGGATGTTTCCGGGAATTGGACACCTGATAGGTGGATTCGTCGGTGGGTTCGTGGCAGGGTTCATAGCTCGAGGAGGGATGGGAAAGGGAGCGTTAGCCGGTTTCCTTGCGGGAATATTCGGCGGGATCATTATTGCAATACTCGCAGTCATAGGCCTTGTTGCGGTAGGCGCGGTTACAGGCGGAGTCCTAGGCGGATTTTTTGGCTTCTTAGCTGGTCTGGCCGTCGGAATCATAGCGATCATACTTGCTATCTTCGGAGCAATCGCGTCAACAATCGGCGGACTCGTAGGCGGACTGCTAGCAAGATAGAAAATCATATAAAGCCTATCTATAAAAACAAAGTGTCTGGTGATTGTTCTGGTGAAGGATGATGAAATACTAGAGGAATTACGCCGTATTAGAACGCTCTTAGAGCCTAAGCCTGCCCCTCCTGCTCCGCCTCCCAAGAAGGGCTTATGGAACGAGTTTATGGACTTCTTTTCAAAATACAAGGTCATGGGCCTCGCCGTTGCCTTCATTATAGGTGTTTACCTTGGCGGCTTAGTCAATGCTCTCGTCAAAGACTTAATATTGCCAATAGTAGGCCTTGTTGTACCTGGTCTTGGAAATTTGGCAACTTTCAAAATTGGCATTCCACCGACAACGTTTGATAGTGAAGGGAAACCGCCAGCAGATTATGTAGGCCAAATATTTGGTGTTGGAGACTTCCTAGCGGCGCTGATAACCTTCATAATTGTCGCCTTCGTGATCTTCCTCATCGTAAAAGTAAGCAAGAAATGGGGCATAGAATAACAATTTAAGCTGGCAAATAAAATCTAAAACCGAAAATCGAAGTTGTTCGAGGCTGAGTAGGAAACAATTTCATCTAGACGAGGGGCTTAGGGTTTTTAACGACGATAGATTGACCTTCAGTTCTATAGGTTCCCAGATGTAAGCTGAATTCCATGTTACATCCATTACGACGCCTTCGTAGTTGTGCAACCTTTTAACGGATATGCAATAACCAACAATCTTTTCGTCCATAACTGCTATCTTCACAAGGTTAGGATCTTGGTGGTATATGCCGAGGACAGCCTTAACCCATTCTTCTAAATATTCCTGAGGCGGGTCCCAACCCGTCTCTATTTCGCATATCTTTTTCAGTTTTTCCAGTTCTGAGACTTGTTCTCTTGTAAAAGACTTTATTTTGAGCATTAACAAGTCTCCTAATCAGTTTATCAAGGAGCAATACATAGTCTTATGAAAGCGGTTTCTTTACATTTATCATTTTTGAGAATGTGTTGGTTTTAACAATCATTGTTGGTAGAAATAGGCTCTGAGGAATGTTGAGTGATTTCGCTTCACAAGTCGAAAGAAAAGATAATGAAAGTTGTTTCTTAGTATTTGCTTATTTTGAGATTATGTTGATCTTGTCAATCATTATTGGCGGGATGTAGGCTCTGAGGAATGTTGGGCGAGTTTCGCTTCCGATTTCAATTATGTTCTTTATTGCTTGGAAAGCGTTACCGGATATCATCGTTTCTTTCAAAGAACACTTAACCTCGCCCTTCTCGATGTAGTTTGCTTGCTTTGCTATTCCGGAAAACTCTCCGCTTTCCGATCGGACATTTCCGCTGAAGCGTCTAACAACTATTCCTTTGTCAACATCTGAAATCATTTCTTTGAGCTTTTTCTCGCCAGCTTCAACTATCAAGTTTGAGACGGATATTGATGGAAGCATGTTGTATCCATCTCGGTAGGCGTTACCAGTAGATTTTTTCCCTTCCTTGTTTGCTGTGAAAGTGTTGTGGAGAAGACTTTCCAGTTTTCCACGCGTTATAACTGGTGTTTTTTGACATGGAACTCCCTCAAAGTCAAAGCTTGAGGAGCCTATTCCTTTGGGAAACAAGCCATCATCAGTTACAGTTAGCTTTTGAGAAGCAACTTCTTCTCTAAGCTTTCCAGCCCACAGGCTTCTTCCCCTCTGCACATTGTCTGCATTTACGCTACTGATTATTGGAAACATCAAAATGGTTGATGCTGGATCTGAATCTAGAATAACCTTGCCAACAAAAGATCCTACACTTTTTGGTTTGAGCGAGGAAAGGGCTTTTTCTGCAGCAAGTCTGCCGATCTTTTCCGGAGAAAAACTCCTTAAGGATCTTGCAACGTCGTATTCGAAAGCTGCGCTTGAGGCTTCTCCGTGCTCCTTTGCCATGCAAGCCAAAAAGCCCTCCAGAAGAGTGTTATTTTCTTCTACTTCGACTCCATGCGAGTTTGAAATTGCAACTTCGGTTAAGAACAGCGAAAACTTTCCATCATCGATGTCCACGCGTTTGTCATATCCTTTAGCCTCATCATAAGCCCGCACCGCAAGATTCAAAACTTCATCTCCGCCCATACTGGCGGTTTCCTCATCATAAATCCCGCTTGGAGGTTTGGGAAGTTTCGCTGGTGTTGGAAGGGAAACCCAATCTGGATTCGGCACAGAGACGTTAGCAAGGCTTTTGGCATTGCGGCAAGCTTCTTCTATCGTTGCATTTGAGAAAGTTGATGCGTATGAGAATCCGAGTTTCTTGTCTTTTATTATGCGTATACCTATTCCGCGTTGCGTTTTCACCCGTTCACTTTGAATCTCAGCCCTTTCCAAAACTACCTCAATGATCCGTTGGCTTTGAGCGAAGGCTTCCGCTTCATCTACACCCATCTTCTCGCAATATCTAATGGCTAATCTTGTAAGGTCTGTTACGCTCATTTCATACCCCCCATTAATACTTTTGTTATTAAATGAGGCCCGCCTATTCCGGCAAAGTTCACTTGTTCTTTACCGCACATTCCAGTGCGCATCGCAAAATCTTCTCCAATGGCATCTACGTTTTTCAAAACTTCAAAGGCGTTTCCGCTAATTGTTACTCCCCGCAAGGATTCGGTAAACTCTCCGTTTTCAATTTTTACTGCCTCTTGTGTTCCGAACATAAATTCGCCGTTGAAGTCAGCTTGACCAGAAAGCCCACCTTTTAAGAAAAAGCCTTCTTTTATGTCTTCTGCTAATTCTTCTAGCGAGTAATCACTAGCTTCAATGAAAGTGTTTCTCATTCTAATGATTGGGTCATACTCAAAATTCCATGCTCTAGCGTTTCCTGTGGGGCTGACGCCGAAATGCTGAGCTGTTTCGCGGGAGTGCATGAAGCTGCGGCAAATGCCCTTATCAATGATTACCGTCCTCTGCGTTGGAACGCCCTCATCATCGTATTTCATCGTTCCAAAACCACCTGGAAAACGTCCGTCGTCAACTAATGTAACTTTTTCCGACGCAACCTCTTTTCCAATTTTGTCAGAGAGAAAACTTCCACTATACACTAAATCCGCTTCAGCGCAATGCCCAATAGCTTCGTGGGCTAACAGCCCCACAATTCTGTTCTCTAAAATTACATGATAAAGGCCACCAGGCGCAACCTTAGCTGAAACAAGTTTGCTTGCTCTTTCAGCAGCGTTTTTTCCAACGTCGCCTAAGGGAGTTTTCTTCAGCACTTCCAGTCCAGATTCTTCTCCAATGCTTTCGTATGCCGAGGCAATGTTGCCTTTTTCTCTTGCAATGACCATTACATTGCCGTAGCAACGCACGATTCTTTGTAAAATTTCGGCACCTTCTGAGCTTAGGAATGCCAATTCGTCGTCTACTATGTTGAAAGTTACGGTGTCTGAAGCTATGTTTTTGGAAAAGCCGCGAACATCTTTGTCGATGTCTATGACGAGGCGGACTAGTTCTTCCTTGCCACTTTTGCGTGGATCAATTTTCATTGGAGTTTCATACTTGTCCACATATGGTTTGGCGCTTGCCAATTTGACTGCGCGTTTCTTTTTGGGTTTCGAAGCTTCAGCTAAAGAAGCAGCATCCGTCAAGATTTCGCCAATTTTATCTTTTTCAAGCACAGTTGTTGAGGCGAAGCCCCAACTTCCTTCTATAAGGGCTCTTGCGCATGCACCTTCAACTATTCCGCTGTTTAAAACGTCAATTTTTCCATCTTTTACGGAAACGGTGAATGTGTCTCTTTTGTGGTAGCGCAACTCACTGTAGCCGCGGCTTTTCTTTAGGCGTTCCTTTAACAAATCTATAACCATGATAAACCATCCGGTTTAGCTGTAGTTTGATTCTCAACCATAAAAATCTTGCCATTCATTTTCGTTTCTTTTTCCAAAGCCGAAAAACTGAGATTCTGAACGGGTTATAAAATTGGGAAATCGGTGATTCGCATATCATACTGTTTTCGTCTAAACTACACAATGGGTTAGACTTTTTCATGTTCTAATGGTTCTTCGCCGTGCTTTAGTTGATCGTTAATCCTTGAAAAGGCTTTTTTGATTCCTACATGAATCATCAAGATGGCAAGGATTACTACCCCGCTTATGATGGAGTATACTGCAAGGGTTACAAGCTGCTTTTTTAGGGCATCATCCACTGTTTGAAATGATACGAATGTGAAATAAAAAGATAGGAATATGCAAATTGCAAGGATGACGACTGTTATTGATTCCACTTTCAAATGGAACACGCTTGCCCTATTAAGCAAAGACTAAACTAACTTGCAAACCAAAAAGACTTTATGAATTCAAAATTCTTAGCAAGCCTAAACTTTGGATAAGTTCCACGTGAACGCTTTGTTGTGAAGAAGCATGTAAAGCTAAAAGTGAGAGTTTCTTATGATAATAGATGTGAGCCGTATTATGAGTAGGCCTAGGCTTTTTGATAAGATTGAATGTAAGAACTGCATTTTCAAGGGTGGAAGCTACTGTTGGAATCAATGCCCATATAACACTTGGCGAAAGCAATATTGAAATAGTCTTGGCAGTTTTCCCTTTTTCTCGTCGCAGTATTTAGAAGCCTATTACCAGAGTCTCTGTTGTCTGTATTCCGTTGATGCCTCTTATTTTGTCTGTTACAAGATTGCCTAAATCTTCAAGCGTCTTTGTTTCTACTTTAGCAATTAGGTCGTGGCGACCGAAGACTCCGTAAACCTCTTTAACGCCTTTTATTCCGCGGATATCCTCCTTGATTGTTTTCATGAAATTCAAACTTTCACTTGAGCCTACACGGATGAGGAGAAAAGCCTCTACCATTCGAATCACCATTAATTGCATAGCTATTTTTGAGCATATAATGATTTTGCTTGCTCCAGAAACCATAAATTCTGAAATTATTCGTTTAGGTGTATTTATCCCAATTGATTATTTGCTGTAGATGGGAAGGATGTGCGAAAACGATGGTTAGGCTGAAAGGAGAGAATCAAATCAAGAAGTTTAGGCAAGTTGCTGAGGGTCTTATTTCGAAGATAGTTTCATTCGAAGGCGTTACGGGTATTGTTTTTATTGGCGGTTTAGTGAGGGGTTTTGTGGACAAGTTTTCAGATTTAGATATTATAGTTTTCCTGAGCAAAAGAGATGAACACCTTAGAAAGCAAATTTCTGATTTAGGGATGGATGAGCAAAAGCGTTTGGGTATTGACGTAGACTTGGAGGTTCATTTTCTAGAGGATTTTAAGAAGTGGAAATGGGATGAGGTGGATAAGTGGGAGTTTTCTAGGGCAGAGATTGTCTTTGACCCAAAAGGAGAAGTAAAGAAGATTTTTAGAAAGAAGTTGAGAGTTCCGAAGAATTTTTGGGTTAAACGTATTGTAGTTTGTGGTGAATATCTTAAATGGTACTGTTGTCCTCCTAGGGAGGAGGTTGGCACTGTTGCCGAGTCTTGGATTGAGAGAGGCGATTTGGTTGCTGCGCATTACTGTTTAACCTACGCCGTGGACTTGTTGGTTAGGATAGTATTTGCTTTGAATAGGGAGTTTTTGCCTGCGCCAAAATGGCGAATCTTCTACTCTTATGGGTTAAAGTGGTTGCCAGAAAACTGTGAAAGGCTTTTGGGTGAAGCGATGCTTGTTAAGAGTTTTTCAGTGAAAGATTTTAACCGAAGGCTTGGGGCTGTGAGAGAATTGTGGTGTGGGATTTTGCCTAAAATTAGAGAGGAGACAGGGTTAACATCAGAGCTTATATCAAAATATTATGTCGAAAAAGTGCTCCGCCAAGCTTAGTATCTAGAGTCTTATCCAAAATAAACCCAAAAAAGGGTTCAAGAAGACTATTAAAGAATCATATAACGCTTAAATCTGTGATGTCGGATGGCTATTGAGTATGGGAATCATTTACGCTTGTATTGCGCCGCATGGTTCTGAGGCTATTCCTGAACTCGCTGGAGATAAGCTCAATGCTTTTGGTGAAACGAGGAGGGGCATGGAATATTTGGCCAAACAGATGAAGAGACATTGTCCACACACGATTGTAATTGCGACTCCCCACGGCTTAAGACTCGACCACACTATAGGTGTGGTTACGACGGAATACTCCGAAGGGAGTCTTAAAGAGAAAGACAAGGTAATCAAAGCTCGTTTCAAGTGTGACCGCCAGCTTGCATGGAAGATTCTTCAAGAGGCTAGAAAAGCGTGGCTGCCGACTGTGGGAGCCAATTATGGCACGAATAAAGGGTTCGCTTCTTGCATGCAGATGGATTGGGGCACGCTGATTCCGCTGTGGTTTTTTGGAGCGCAAGAGAGGAATAAGCCCAAAATAGTCATTGTGACACCTTCAAGAGAAATCCCGCTGACACAATTGGTCGACTTCGGCAAGACTATCGCTGAAGTTGCAGAATCATCTCAAAGAAAAGTTGCCTTCGTCGCCAGCGCAGACCAAGGACATGCTCATGACAAAAAGGGACCGTATGGTTTTCACCCAGCGTCCAAAAAGTATGATGAAATGGTCATAAAAGCTGTAAAAGAAGACAGCTTAGAACAGCTTCTCACGTTGGACCCGCAGTTTGTGGAAGACGCGAAACCTGACAGTCTTTGGCAAATGGCTATTCTTGCTGGTGCCTTGGAGAGAGTCAGGATGAAGGCAAGGTTTGTATCTTATCAGGCACCTACCTATTTTGGACTGTTGTGCGCGAGTTTCGAAAGGCAACCGTGAGTGTTGGTACAACAGAGCTTATATCGAATATTATGTTGAGAAAGTGCTTCATCAAACCTAGTGTCTATAATACTGAAAAAAGAGAAGTTTTGGGTTAGTTTGGGTGTGAGCCTATTTGGTTTGTCGTAGAATTTTGAGTATTTCTTCTTTGTTTATTACTATTTTGATCTCGACTGTTTCAGTTGCTGCCACTGCCTGAGCCTCTGGTTCCATCCTGAGTTTTTGGAAGGCTTCTAGGCTGGGAGCTTCAAATACTAGGAAGTTGAGGTGTTCGTTTGGCACTGACCAGGCTCCGACCATTTTGACTTTGTATTTCTTTGACCATGCATCCAATTTGTTAAAGTATGCTAGGTTTGCTTTTCTCTTTTTTTCATTGTTCATGGGGCAGTTTTCTGGAGTGTGACTTGAAATTAATAAAAATGTTGGCATTGCATTACACTCTCGGGATTGCTTTTTCAATGAGATTAGATAAAAGAGTTTCGATGCTTGGTAGAGAGGAGATTTCTGGTAATTCGAAATTTGACTTTTTATTCTTTCCTTTCGGCTTCTATGCCAAGTAAATGTTTAGCCACTACTACGTGCATATGACCGATTATGGCATTCAGACCAGCAAGAATTGCCAGCAGTAACCAAGACATTGGCTCTAAGCCAAGGGTGATGTTTGAGGCTTCGCCGATGACTCCTAATGCTGCGAATAGGAAGCTGAAATACTGGCAAACGCTACCGAACAGTGCGCATCTTCTAATTTCAGCTTTTATGTGTTCAGGGTTTTTGAAGGGTTGGTTTTCTAAACTGGTTGTCATGATGGATGATCGCCTCTTTTTTTCTTTCTTACAATAGCATGGTTTCAAGTTGTATTAAAAATTTGAGAAAGAAGGTTTCGGAGTCGTTAACGGTTTGAAGTGTGGGATAGTTTCTGCTTGTGGATTTTGTTGTGAATAAGTTGGCTAGGCTTGATGGGTATGTGTGAGTTTGGGGATAAAACTTTACCCCAACCAACCAGCATACAGACATCATAGTAAGCTTGCAGTGTGCTGAGCCTTCCCCAAGCCAGAAAAGCTCAACGGAAAGGCTTCTCGTAGGT
>CAZNJT010000069.1:0-8036 GCA_964573475.1 uncultured Candidatus Bathyarchaeia archaeon
TTGAAAACAGTCTTTCCGTCATAAATCATTCGCCTTAGGCTGTGAAGACTATTCGGTAGAATTAGCTTGTATATGAGTTTTGTGTGAGCGTTAAATAGGCGAGGTTAAAAGGAAGACGTAAACTTCTCAAAATGGCAAACTTAAAACATTTGATCCTGCACGATTATTTGAGAAGTACATGTTTAGCGTTGTGGCTGAATGTAGTAAATGCGGAGAAACTTTCCCAGGCAACAAGGTTTTAACCGTTTGCACAAAATGTGGTGGTGCTCTTTTATTCCAATATGATTTAGCGCGAGTTGCTGAAAACGTTTCAAAAAATGTTTTGGCGAAGAGAGAAGACACGTTTTGGAAGTTTTGGGAGTTGCTTCCCCTTTTATCATCTGAAAATATGGTTTCTTTTGGGGAGCCATATACTCCTGTTCTCCAACTTTCTTCCGATAGCAGCACAACCTCTAAAAATATGTACCTTAAGGATGACGGCAGGCTTCCAACTGGAACATTTAAAGCCAGAGGAATGTCTGTTGCAGTTTCCAAACTTAAGGAGCTGGGCGTAAGACGCGTTGCAATACCTTCTGCTGGAAATGCTGCTGCAGCATTGGCTGCTTATGGAGCAAAAGCTGGAATGGAAGTTTGCACGGTTATGCCGAAAGACGTGCCCGAGAGTAATCTTAAAGAATGCGTGTATATGGGCGCTAAGGTGTATCTCGTCGATGGATTGATAGGTGACGCAGCAGAAATTGTTAAAAAACTGAGCAAAAACTACGGATGGTTTGACATTTCAACCAATAAGCAGCCCTACCGATTTGAAGGATACAAAGTTATGGCATTTGAAATAGCAGAGCAATTCGGCTGGGATTTACCAGACAACATATTTTTCCCAACTGGCGGGGGCGAAGGAGTAATAGGTCTTTGGAAGGGATTTAAAGAATTAATTGAGCTCGGCTGGACTGAAAAAATTCCACGCTTGATTGTTGTTCAGTCTTCAGGATGCGCTCCTCTTGTTAAGGCATATACCGATAAAGAGCCCGAAGTAAAAGAAGCATGGAAAAACGCTGAAACAATCGCAGCCGGTCTAAGAGTTCCGCATCCTTATGCAAGCTATCTCATATTACGGGCAATAAAAGAAACTAAAGGCGCGGCGGTAGCAGTTGACGACAAAGAAATAATTTCTTCAATGAAAACCTTCTTCAAAATGGGCATATACGCATGCCCTGAAGCAGCTTCCACTCTTGCAGCATCAACCAAACTCGCAAGTGAAGGCATACTTGATCTAAACGAAAAGACGCTTCTATATCTAACAGGCAACGCAATGAAATACTTTGATGTTATGCAAATAGAAAAAAATGGAATACCTGTGTTAAACAGGGACGCAAATTCGCTTGTTTAAAAATGGTGCTCCGGGCGGGATTCGGACCCGCGTCTTCGGCTCGAAAGGCCGGAATACTTGACCGGGCTATATTCGGTAGAGCCGTCTTTTTGGGCTCTTCTACCGGAGCCCCTTTTTTCCGGAGCATCATGCAAAATATGCCTTCATTCGAATAAATCTTATCCCTTAAAGGCTGTTTTTAAACACTCTTTCAATGGTGCAAGTATGGTTTCTGCCTTGTTCAATGTTGGCGCATAGTGGGCTGTTTTTGCAGAGTTCGTCATTATCGTTTTTATTCCAAGTTTGTCAGTCCACGTGACTACTGCGCACGTGTCTGTAAGTACATGGCCTCCGCTTTTCTCTATTTTTTCCACATATTTTCTAGCCTTTTCCTTGATATGGCGTGAGGTGCAAACCCAAAATTCTGTTCCATCCTTCACCTTTCTACTGCCTATTAACTCTGCAACCTGCTTGATTTCGTTTAATGAGCAATGAGGGCACCCAACAAAGACTAGGTCTGGCTCTTGCGTTGAGGTCGTAGTCAAGTTTTCGATTGTCTGCTTTATGTCTTTAGTTTCCACTTTTATTTTTTCGATTTCGTTAAATTTCACGCCTCTATTTTCACGGCAGAACATGTTAACCATACCTGTTGACGCAAGAGCAGCACCCAACTGTTTTAAATTGTCTTTTGAAGCATTTTGTAAGTCTTGGATTATTGGGATTTTGTCTTCCAAAATTTTGCCCAAAAAAATTCCTAGAGCGCCAAATTCTACTTCGCTTTGCAACTGTTTTTCCAGTTTTACCAACGCTTTTGGTTGGCGATTTTCAGCTTTGTGCATTCCATAGTCTGGTGTTTTCCCGATTAGTGCTGCTGCTAGAGCGCTTGGTCCTCCTTCGCGGTT
Organism: uncultured Candidatus Bathyarchaeia archaeon; assembly: GCA_964573475.1. Taxonomy (GTDB): domain Archaea; phylum Thermoproteota; class Bathyarchaeia; order Bathyarchaeales; family Bathycorpusculaceae; genus CAVZKK01. The sequence goes on from CAZNJT010000069.1 coordinate 2,269, forward strand.
TGTCCATGCTCCAATGACAGAATTAGTGTAAACTACGGCTGAAGACTCAGCCCAGGCCAGGTGCGAACCTCTCTTTGGGTTTTCCAAGTAGTATGGTGTACATGTTAACGATTCAGTAAAACCCATTTTCTCAAAATATGTCATAATATCTGATTGTTTTTGGCACAGATCTGGTGGCAGCTTTTTGTACAGATATTCCCTGTCAAAACTTTGCGGATTTAGTGTTGCTTTGACTTTTACCTTTGCATCGGCATTCGCTAGTTCTTCTAGGAAATCTGATGGGGCATCACCTAGGGTTTTGTATGAAACTCCTGAAACATGTGCGGAGTTTATCGGAATTAGCCTTGTTGCGTTGAAGAGTTCGCCCAAGCGGACAAATATCTTCATGCATATTTGGTTTGCCCAGCCAAACTCACCGTCGCAGATGTGCTCTTCCTCTTTCGTCAAGTACATGCCTATTCAACTCTCTTTTCTTTTCAAAATCTTAACGAAACCATTGTATGCATCAACCTCAACTAAATCACCAGTCTTGATCTGCTTGATGTCTATTTGGTCGATCATGGGAATATCAGCGATTATAGCTCCAACCACAACAACCGGGTCAGCTTTCTGATTGACTATGGCATTTGGCGCCAACTTTTTCTTTGCTAAAGAATATAACACGTAACTGCCTACGGTTGAGCCGTATCCATGTGGAAAACATAGAACCTTATCTTTAATGCATTCGCCACATAAGTCATGGTTTTTCTCGGCTACTTTGCCATCAGCCGGGTCAACTCCTCCCAAAAAGCTTATGGGCTTTGTGGACACTAGGGCTTCGGCTTTGCAATGTCCCTCTACGATTGCTCTTCCCCTTAATGTTATTGGCTGCATCTCATACACTCTAATATGATATTTTTGCTGATGCGGGAATATCACCTAAAATTTTTGACGCTGCATTGCTGACTTTTTCACGGTTTTCCTCATCTGTGTAGACGCGTAATATGTTCATGAAGCCCTTTAGAACTTCAAAAATCTTTGAAATTTCGCTTAAACGTTGTAGAACTCTTTTGCCTTCCCGTGTCTTATAGAACACTGGGATTTCCATGGGTTCCATGAGAACTGAATGATGATATGGGACGGATGGAACCGTGGGCACGTCGATTATCACTGCCTCTGTTCCGACTCCTGCCTTTTTCGAAATGTCTGCTTGTAGCTGTTTTCTATGCGTCTCTTGGCTGAAAATGTTTGAAATCATGGCGTCTTTTTCGTAAAAGGTTCTTTCATAGACGCATTTGAGCATTTTTCTCCTTTCAAGGTTTTTTATGATTCCGCTTGATTTTTTGCAGTTTTTCAGTTTGGTCCACACTGTATAGTCATCCATGGCTAGGTACTCTTCTGGAGTCTTGAAACTTGTTAAGCCGAGTTCTTCGTTTGCCTTTTCCATAGCTGTGGCGAGCATTATTTGTGCTGCTCTTCCAACACGGTGGAAATATATGCTTTTGAAGGATTCTATTCGGGCTATTATAAAAGATTCAAGGGCTGAAAGTGCGCCCAAATCCACTGCCAAGTTTTCGCCTAGAACGTCTAGGGCATGGATTAGTCGGAAAATATCGATGTAGCCATATTCCGCACCTGTGTGATATGTGTCGCGTACGACGAAGTCTAGTTTGTCTACGTCAACGGCGCTGCTTATTATTTGGTCTAGGAAAGCCTTTTTGGGTTTGTGAAGAGTGCCTATTGCCAGTTTTCCTATTTCTCTCGAGTTATATCCAATTTTGTTAAGTATTTCTTTTAATTCGCTGTTTGTGATCACCCAATGTGTCATGTCTTCATGCGTTTTCCCCAGCTCTTTATCGAGTAAATATTCAAAAACATGCGAGAAGGGTCCATGTCCAACATCATGAAGCAAAGCCGCAATCCTAACCATTTCTGCTTCGTCTTCGCTTGTGCTTCGGGCAATATTGGGGTTTTCCGCAACCTTGCCCGCCAAATACAGGACGCCGACAGAATGTTCAAAACGCGTGTGGTTTGCCCCGGGATAAACGTATTCTGCACCTGCCAGTTGGCGTAGTCTATGTAGTCTCTGGAATGGGAAAGAGTCGATAATTTCTTTTTCCCCTTCAGTTATGTAGACGTACCCGTGCACGGGGTCTTTTATTTCACCCCAATAATTTCTAGGCATAAGCTGTTTCCCCGACACTTTTGAAATAATTATTAATGCAGCTTCACTCTTATAATGCCTAACGCCTAAAACACTAAGGTTGATGAGATGAAAGGGAAAGGACTCTTCATTTGTGTTGAGGGGTTGGACGGCTGCGGGAAAACAACACAGACTAAACTTCTTGTGAGAAAACTGAGGAAAATAGGTTGGGACGCAGTCTATACTGCAGAACCAAGCCGCGGGAAAATTGGACAGTTCATTAAAAAATACTGTTTACACGGTGAAAAACGAACTTTCCCAATCGTTGAGGCGTTGTTGTTCGCGGCTGACCGTTTCGAGCATGTGGAAAGAGAAGTAATTCCTGCCTTAAATGAGGGAAAAATTGTTGTTTCTGACCGTTATGTTTATTCATCCTTAGCTTATCAAGGGGCGACTGGGCTCGATTTAAAATGGATTGAAATGATAAACGAGCACGCAATACGGCCAGACCTAGCAATTTTCGTTGATGTTGAACCTGAGGCTGTAATCAAAAGATTGAAGCCCAAAAAGTCGGTTATGGAAAACTTGGAAACTCAGCGGAAAGTGCGTGAAGTCTATGTAAAATTTGTTGAAAAGGGGGAGCTTGTTAGAATAGACGGGAACAAATCTAAGAAGGAAGTTGCCGATGATATTTTAAAAGTTGTTCTAAGATTTTTGGAAAAGAGAGGTTAAAAAGGCTTAACTGCTTTTAATATTTTTCTGGAAAAAGTTTCGCCGATTTCATTGACGACAAAGTTGGCGATATCTTCGGGTGATACGTATCTTGGTCCTCTTTCATGGAAAATTTGTATTTCCATTGAGTCCTTGTTAAATATGAAGCGCATCATGTAATAATCGAATCTTAGCGGAGTTTTCTTTCCATTTTGCATTTTATAATAGCGTAGGGCACAGAAGAAATCCATGACTTGTAGGGGTTTTTTCTGTATAACTTTTAGCATTTTATTTGTTTCTTCAGTGTTTAAATAGTTGAAGTTGTTGGCTTCGGCTATTCCGAATTCCAAAATTACCGTGCATTGGGGCACGGACGGGTTGGAGATTTTTTCTAAATTGAAGTTTTCATTAGTATTTATTTTTTGGAACGTTTGTATTAGTGCTTGTTGTAATCTCTTGTTTGAAATTGAAGTGGCAAAAGATGCTGTTTTGTGAACGGTTTTCGGAAAATTCTCGTATAATCCAAGCATTATAGGGATTCCGCCTAGACTTTTTTTATTTTTTTTATTTTTTCGAGGTTTTCCAGCAGTCCTGAAAGCGCTGTGCCTAGTTTTTGTAGTTCTTCTATGCGTTCTTCGTGTTGCATTTTGTTTTGTATTTCTTGAACCTTCGCCAGAAGTGTTGCCTCAAGGGTGTCCAAAACCATGTGGCTTGTAATTTTTGTTGGCTCTTCTCCTTCCTTTACTATTATAACTTTTTTTTCGCATTTTGCGCACCAGAGGTCGCCGCTTTTTAGTTTGAAAAGTGGGGAGGAACAAGCAGGGCAAGCTAAATCCGTCAAAGTCGAGCCTTGTCGCAGTAAGTCAGCCATTCGTTTAATGTGTTTTTCTTCAGTGTTTTCTTGTGGCAAGTTTTAAAACCTCAAAGTAAAATAGTATAAAGCCTATAATAACTTGATTATAGCGCAGTTATGCGGGGTGGCAGATACGGTTAGAAAGAAGAAAATGGAGGAATATGAAGAGAAGATAAAACAGGCACTTGTTGTGCTTGGCGGGGTTTCTGAAGACAATACGACGCCTAGGAACATTAGGAGAGCGGCGAAAGATTCTATGGAGGCTTTGCAGTCGGGTGAGTTTACGCCTGCTGTTAGGGCTTCGAATGTTATTTCGATTTTGGATGAGATTTTGCAGGATCCGAACATGCCGCCTTACACGCGTGTGAAATTGTGGAATGTGATGAGTCTCATAGAAGCAATAAAAGACTAAGTACAGCAATAGAAGACTGTTTCTTGTTTTTGCTTGCGTTTTCTGGAGAGTTTGGCTCCATCTATGTCGGTTACGTGTTCAAAGCCAACCTCAAGCAGCATTTAGGCTTCTTCTAGACTGTGAGCGACTATTACGTGGAATTCTCCGTCTACGTTTTGGGATAGCGACTTTTCGATGTTGATGTAAATCGCGGTTGGTTTTCTGCCTGTAGTATAGTGGTGACTATTGCCGTTTGTTTAGTCACGCAAAAATGTTGAATGGCGCCGAAACAACATTTACCGTCTCTAAAAATGGTGCTGAAAGATGTTTGACGGATGCTTGTGGATTGTTGAGAAGGCGCGTGGGGTTGGGTGAGGAAGCGGTTGGGATAAAGAGATGCGAAGAACCAAATAGCAGAACAAATTAAAACCATTAACGTAAACTTACGTTGACAATACATAAAGAAGGAGCCAAAATTAGCAGCTCCAACCAGCATCAATAGAAACGAGAGACTACAAAAAGAAAAAAGGGGAGTCTGCAGTAGACATCACCACTTCAGTTTATTAGAAGCGATAAAAGATTAATAGATTAGTGGTTTTGTGTGTGCAAAGCCGCTAGACCCCTCTATTAGGATCCAAATATGGCATAGAGATTGCTATGTTAGAATGTGTGTATGCTTTTCTAATGATTTTTTGCCATGTACGCCGTAAAATAGCTTCATACATGGCGCTGTAGGTTATTATGGGGGTCAAAACAGAAACTGCGTCTAAACTCGATAGATCCATTCGGACGAAGGCATCGGGAAGGGATTCGAACCCCAGTTTACCAGTAAAACTAAGGAGTCGGACATGAAAGCTTCGGCGGGTCTTTCCTCCTGACAATCAGCCCGGTTCCTGTAGAGTAATCTGGAATAGTTATAAACCATATATAAAACCTCCTACGATTATAATATACGAACAGCCATGTAAGAGGTCCGATGGCATTGGAGTTAACAACGCATCTAGCTTTTGGTATTGCCGCAGGTTTTTTGTTCTTTGGACGCGTTGATGCAGCCCTCTTAGTAGGTCTCGGAGCACTCCTACCAGACTTGGACAGAGAATATTGGTTCGTTAGAAAAAAAGTGTACCAAGACGAGCAACCTCATCGAGCAAGATTCCACAATGTGTTCGTAATTGCGTTAGGCTATCTCGTAAGCCCTTTCTTTTCGCTCGGTATTTTTCTCCATGCTTTGCAGGACTCGTTTACAACTTCAAAAGATCGAGGATGCGAGTGGTTCTATCCGGTCTCAAGACTGGTGAAACGCGGCCAATATGATGCTGACGGAAAACCACAGGATCCAGACCCAAATGAGCGGGTATACTTCTACCAAGAAGACCCCAAAGGCATTATAGAACATGCAGACCCAGACCTCCGCGTTCCACTCCACTACGATGAGGAATGTACAAACGAAGGCGAAAGGCGATTAACTATGAAGGTTTATTCGTAGAATATGAGGTTTAGTTCCTCCAACCTTTCGTGAAGCTTATGCACTGCGTCATAAACGTCCTGTTCTTTCTTCGCTCCAGTGCAAACAAGGTTCCCGCTTGCGAAAATCAGCATGACCACTTTAGGCTCATCCATCCTGTAGATCAATCCAGGAAACTGCTCCGGCTCATACATCGTTTTTTCAAGCGCGCCCACTGCCAGTTCCA
>CAZNJT010000070.1:0-8025 GCA_964573475.1 uncultured Candidatus Bathyarchaeia archaeon
GTAGGCACAAAAGAAGCCCTAAACATGATGAAGATCAAGGTTGGGCCCGTCAGAAAGCCACTGAGTGTTGGAGGGGAACTAACTTATGAGGCTAGAGAAGAACTGCGGCTCGATTTGGAAAAAATTGGTAAAATAACGCCTAAACCAGTAACATTTGAAATTGCTGAAAAGCCTATGGAAGAGCGCTTCACGGCGATAAACGTAACACCAGAAACGATAAAGGACTTCAAGCTTCGAGTAGGCGAGGCATTGGCTGGACAGGGCGCAGAAGTAGCGCATATAGATCTTCTCATAGGCAAGAAAGATGGCCCGTTAGGTGAGGCGTTTGCAAAGGCTAAAGCGACGCCAACGTCTGGACATGAGCCGTTACTGGCTATTTTGGAGCCAAATCTATCTGTTAAGCCTGTAACCCTAATTGTTCCTACGGTTACAATTACAAGTATGCGACAAGCCAGCATGGTTTATGGACCAGCCCAAACAGCAGTGGCGAAAGCAGTCATAGATAGTGTTGCAGATGGAACAATTCCTAAGGAGGCTGCTGAAGACCTAATTATCATTGCAAACGTGTTCGTTCATCCAACCGCTGTTGACAGGCAACGGGTTTACATAAACAATTATAAGGCGATGCGCCATGCAATACGCAAGACGATAGAAGGCAGACCCACCATAGACGAGTTAATAGAAAATAAGGATAGGTCGAAACATCCTTTCAAATACACACCTTAGGGATGGCTGTTGTCAAACCAAAAGATAATTGAAAGCGACTACATACTTCTTTACTTAAGCCAGCGGAAAACCTATTTGGTTAAGGTTGAGGCTGGCAAAAGCTTTCATACGCATAAGGGTTTCATAAAGTTTGATGATTTAATTGGAAAAGATTACGGCTCTTGCATTCCAAGCAGCTTAGGCGTTGAATTCATAGCGTTAAAGCCTCTTTTACGCGATTATGTAATGAAATCTGTGCGGAAAACTCAGATAACCTATCCTAAAGACATAGCCCTAATAGTGATGTTCAGCGGAATAGGCCCCGGAAGCCGTGTTGTAGAAGCTGGAACTGGCACGGGAGCATTAACAACAGCTTTGGCTCATTATGTTAAGCCAGACGGCAGAGTTTACAGTTATGAAATTAGAGAGGAATTCCTCAAGACAGCAGAGAAAAACCTGAAACGTGCGGGCTTAATTGACTTTGTTGAACTGAAGAATAAGGATGTTACTGCTGGAATAGATGAAAGCGACGTTGACGCGGTTATACTTGATTTGGCAACGCCGTGGCTTGTTGTCTCCCACGCTTATAATGCCCTAAAGCCTTGCAGAACAATAGTCTCCTTCAGCCCGACGATAGACCAGGTTGTAAAAACGGTTGAAGCATTGATGGAAAATGGCTTCGTTGATATGGAAACGGTTGAGTGTTTGATGCGTGGAATGCAAATTGAAAGGGGGAAAACACGACCCCAGACCCTGATGACTGCTCATACGGGTTATGTAACATTCGCCCGCAAGGCGATGGGGCACACTATGTAATTTAGCCTTTTTCCGGACGACCAATAGCGTAAATATATCACTTATACATCTGATTTCAAGTTTCTTAAACAAGCGAAGAGAAGAGTATTCCATCTTGCAATCCCAAAGTTTTGTACTTACTATGAAAAGCATTTATGTGTTTTCTGCTATAGCATTTGATAATTATTTGGGGGAGTGCAATCGTGAAATTTTCAATAAGCGAGGCCGAATATCAAAGCCGCATAGAACGTGTTAGAAAATATTTAACGAGGCGGAAGCTTGACGCCATATATTTGACAAACCCTACAAGCATGTTCTACCTAACAGGTTACTCATTCATCGTCACTGAAAGACCAGCTGCGTTAATCATACCAATTGACGGCAAAATCACCTTCATGGGTCCCCTTTTAGAAATGGACCATATCCCATTGAAAACAAGATTGATCGAAGATGTCAAGACTTACGTAGATTATCCTGGAGAAAAACACCCAATTGAGCATTTCGCTGATTTCATAAAGGATATGGGTCTATCCAAGAAACGCATGGGCATTGACAACAAAGCTGGAGCTGCTGGAATGTGGGGCTACAAGGGTCCACCAATCACAAAAAAACTTCGTGAAGCCAAGTTTGTGGACGCGAAGGATTTGGTGCCCTCTATGCGCCTTGTAAAATCGGAAGAGGAAATAATCCTCATGAAAGAGAGCGCTAAATGGGCAAATCTGGCCCATAGTTTGCTGCAAGAGTATACGGCTGAAGGCTTATGGGATGTTGACGTTGCCTTAGCAGCTTCGCATGAAGCATCCATAATAATGAAAAAGGCTCTGGGATCCGATTATGAACCCTTGCGTAGAAGTTCTCCCGTGAGCGTTGGCTTCAGAGGTCAGATAGGTGAAATGAGCGCCATACCTCATTCTATTGCGACAAGGCGTATGATTAGAAAAGGCGATGTCATCGTCACGGGTGCTGGAGCGGACATAGGCGGCTACAGCTCTGAACTAGAGCGAACGATGATTGTTGGGAAGCCAACGGCGAAGCAGAAACGCTATTTCAATGTTATGGTTAAGGCTCAGGAAGCCGCGTTTGAAGCTTTTAAATCAGGAGTCAAGTGTAGCGACGTTGACAGAGCAACGATTAATGTGTTTAAAAAGGCTGGTCTGATGCATTTGGTGAAGCATCATACTGGACATGGTTTGGGCTTGGAAGGGCATGAGCCTCCATGGTTAGACATAGGAAACGAAGAGTCTTTACGCGCGGGAATGGTTGTCAGTTGTGAGCCAGGCATTTACGAAACTGGATTTGCAGGATTCCGCCATTCAGACACTGTTTTAATAAGGGAAGATGGTGCAGAGATAATTACGTATTATCCAAGAAACCTAGACGAATTAATTATAGTTTAGAACTAAAATTGGGGAACTTTGGGGATTATAGTGTTGATTCTGAGAAGACCTTGACAATATGGACAGCTTCTATGCCCCTTCTTGAATGGAAACTTTCTTCCGCAATGATGACATATCTGCACTGCTATAATCAATTTTTCGTCAAGTATTCTTTGGCGAACTTTATGGAAACTCGAGATTTCACTGTTTTCTTTTTCTTCTTCAATGCAGTGTTGTAAATGTCTTGGCGGCATTTGTTTTTCAACGGTAGAGACCATTGGCAATATCTCCCTAGGTTTGACAGGGTTGTTTTGCCTTCTTTAGCGTATTTTTCCATAAAGGGACAATTCCTCTGTTAACGAGTATCACTATGCCGAGGGATGCGAAGCATAATGGTATGCCAATGATTAACCCTTGAGCAATCCACAAGAAGCTTGTTGTCAGAACCGATAAAACCGGCGCCAGCGAAACTCCGATTCCCGCTCCATTTTCTGGCTTAATTTCCTTTAAATTTAGGTTAATTGTTGCATATGTGTTTTCTTGGCTCTGTTGCGTTGCGTTTATGTCTTCTATGTTAATGTTTATGTAGGTAACCGTTCCATTAGCCTCAATTATCGCTCTCGCACCAAACGTGAACGATGTTACATTTGTTGGCGGCACCTTGCAAATCATTAAGCCGCTCCAGACTTGATCCTGATAAATCATGCGTAGCGACTTAACATAGCCGTACTTCTCTTCTGTTAAAATTTCAAGCCTATTAACTACGTCTTCGAACGTTCCTCTTTTTAGTTCGCCTTCAATTGTTTCTGAAATTAGTTTAGAATGTTGCGTTTCTTGGCTGTAAGTGTTTAGTCCCCACCTTGTCTGCAAATCTGAATCCAGAAGGCTTGGTGAGTAAGGCTCTTCGTTTCTCATGTTGAAATAAACAGCTGAAAGAGCGATGAGAATGCTGAGTATTATTCCGAGGCATATTTCCTTTCTTTTTATTTTCATGTTGAACACAAGAAGAACCAGAGTGGATAGTTTTGTTTAATGCTATGTTTTAGAACATTATTGTACTAAAACCAGTACAAATTCTATCCGAAATGGAATGGTATTAGAATGCACCATAGTTTGAAAATGTACCACGCAAAATGCAAAGCTTTTCGGAATTAAACAACTGGGCGTTTACGATTTTTGCTTTTAAACCTTTAGGGACTCCCCAATAGCTGCAGTGAAGCTTTCTTTAGGAATAGTGCTCGCATATTTGATATTCTGGCAATGCTATGATAAACAAACTTCGAGTTAGAGTCATAGCGTGCGCCAATACAAATCGCATAGTATAGCAGTGCCCGAAGTTAGGCGTAGTACGCTCTAATTGTTGTCTTTTCTGATCCTACAACATGCGCGCATACATACCCGCTGAAAACCCTATGCACCCCCCGCACCCTCTTCTAAATGCTGGGATCATGAAGATGTAGATCGTTTTGTCGCTATGCCGGATGTTGTCGTTAGAGTCTGTCTCATAAGGAAGCAATGCGGCCTTAGCGTATATGTAATGCCTTCCTCCACTCCACACTCCGATTTTCCATGAAAATATGAAATTCTCTTGTTCATCAACGCCGAGATTAAAAGCCCAATGAATGGCTTCGCACCATACGCTACTGATAGGTGTGCTATCATAATAGACTGAGACCTCTATCACATCAACAGGAATGGTGCCCAAATTCTTGACGTGTACATAGATTTCAACGGTTTGTCCAGGAAACATAATCTTATCATCAGGATAAAAGGAAACATGGGTGACAGCGACATTACGAACCTCCAATCGGATCCCGTGCCCGCGCCAATTATCCGTCTGATTTTGGTCAGTATGACCTTGAATCGATGCTTGTGCGTACATCGGGTAAAGCCTGTTCGTCAAGCTTGCAGTAGGCCATTGAAAAGTCAATGTGCTAACATCTCCTTTCTGAAGATTGTTGATAGTAGAGGAACCTATTGTTTGCCAATGATAACCATCAAAGTAATAAAGGAAGGCGTCGACATTAACGTTTTCTTTCCCTTTGTTTAGGATGTCAACGTAAATAGGAATGGTTTCCGTAACGAACCCAGTGTCTTGTGATCTGATGCCTATCACTGCCACATTGTAATCTAGAGTTGGAGGGAACTTCCAGAACACTAAGTCACAGATGGGCCAATTGTAATCATTCAATCCAAGAATCTTCTTCAACCAGTCCGCAAACGTAATGCCAGCGTCAACCTTCAGACCTACCGTGATCTCCCAATTATCGATAGTCCATATTTGTAAGGTAGCGTATGGTATAAAATCAATATAAGGGCCAACGACGCTGTAAAACATGAATGACAGACGACATTTGACGCTTGGAGTTATTGTGACAGATGTGCATGAGATTGTAGGAGTATATGAATCAGTGTTCATCTGAGTATCCAGTATTGGATACCACCCTCTATTGTTCTTCCACCCTACGCCAAACTTCAATTGTCCTGTCGCTTCTACTCCACAACTAAGCTTCGCTGGCGCGTTAACTTCTAGAGATGCATCAGCTGTGAATACAAGATCTGCCCAAACAGGCACTGGACCAACCATAAATGAGTAAGTAACTTTTAATGTTACTATGTTCTGGGGGTCCGATGTATAAATGGAAGAGTAATCAATTGTCAGGTCTATATCTACAGAGGCTGTGAGCTCCATGTAGGCTTGAAACCATTTCAGGTGAAACCACTCATGATCCCACCCTATATAACCTTTGAGCTTTGCATAACTGCTGAGACTCAACACAACACCTGATGCAAGATTCAAGTCCCAACTGCCGTCCCATATTACATAGTTCCATTCGTAACTCCAGTCTTTCGGAAGACTCCCATTTGCCTCAATTTCTGCAGTATGCACATCATATGCGCTAGAAGGCCAGTATATGTAATAGAAGACAACATTAAAGACTTTGTAACAAAGGAAACCTGCTTCTAGGAGATCTGCTGGAGATTTTGTTATCTCTTGATTTGTTACTTGAAGTCTTTCAGTTAAAACTAATCGTCGAGGCCCGATTATAGTTAGGTTGGCGGATATATAGTTGCCGCCTCCGAAATCCATCACCCACTCTTTTCCTAAAAGATCAACGTAGTTGACAATCATAGTGTTTTCGGGCAAAACAAATTGTGTAATCCACATTCCGTCGTATAACTCTTTACCAAAACTGCCGAGCATCTGCTGTATGAAACTAATCTTATTCAAGATAAAACCTGCTCGTGCATAGGATGCGTCCAAACTGCCAGGTCCAACCAAAAACCCGCTGCCAATATTCTGTAAGAGCGCTTCTCCATCCATCCAAATCACGCAATCAGAGCCAACTCCTGCTAACGCGACTTCATCCATATTCGTTATATGTATGCCTAGAGAGAGCTCTTGTTCTTGCTTTATTGTGTCTTCGAACTGAGCTCTCGCATAAATTGTAGGTTGAGTTATTGCAAAGCTTTTTTCAGTAACCCCAGTGCCCATAGATACAGCATACTGCGCCAAATACGTTTCAGGCAGAGGTGTCCTCTCTGGAGGAAGAGGAATACCGTGAAATCCTAATGCATCTTTAATACCGTCAATCAACTGAGAGCTACTACCTGGGATCGTCATCTCAAGCGAAAAACTACAATATGATGGGCCATAAACCGTTATGTTTTCGACTATAATCTGCTCAACACGGTCGAAAGAGTCTGAAGTTGAACTAGGCTTGTTAGGAATCAGATCTGAATTCACCAAACTAACATACGGTGAAAAAAGAATTGCGCAGATCAAAGGCATCATATACAATAGATTTGTGTTTTTCATCAGTTATTCATCTTCCTTTTTGACTGTTCTTTTCTACGAGCCCCACCATTTAAAGCACCATGTCCATATAGAAGCTCAAACTGTGCTCTTTGACACTTACTAAAGAGAGTTTAACTCCCTCGAAACCAGCCTGAGGTACAGGTCTGTCTTCCCCATAATTTAACTTTGTAGTTGGCTATTTTACAGGCATGTCTTTATAAGCGTTTCGGAATTGACTCGATATCTAATTTTAGCATCGATGCGGCCTGATCCGTTTGTAATCGCGACCAGATATTTTACGCTTCGCTGACAAATACACAACTAACCCAATCACGAAACTGATGGCAAAAATCTCAACATTAAGAGCTGAATATGTCGAAGCACCTGAATCATGAGTTCCTTCAAGTATTTCTAGTCGTTGCTCAATTGATTGTGGTGTTATGTTATCGCCATTTTCGGCTTTGATCGTAGCTAATGGCATCAATGTTAGTGATAGTCCCAAAAGCACAGCTGCCAAAGAATAGACTAGAATTTTCTTCAAATCTCTCGTCTCCATGAACAGTAAGCTATGCAGAGGCTTTTATGTCTACTTTTTAGAACGCTATGTTTGGGCTTCAAAATGGTTTCGCCCTCCATAACCTGAAGGTTTCAACCCAGAAAATTATGGTTGCAATTAAGCCGAACATCAAAGTGTAAAAGCTGGGAGCCATCTGACCTAAAATGGTCAATGTGAAATAGGCTGTTAGCATTGTGGAGAATAAAACTGAATAAAAGAGGTAGCGGGGCACGAGAAAGCGGCCCATGCGTGTGAAGAATCGAAGGATTCCAACTTTTACTTCACTTTCAAGGGTGTATTCGCCTGTTCCTTTTTTCTGAATTAAGCCTAAGTCCTGCAGCTTTTCGAGGTGATGCACTGCAATGCTGGGGCTGGAGAATCCTAAAGCACGCTGAACTTCGCGCACTCCCACGCTATGTGTGGGCTGTTGTAGCAGGTACCAGTAGACGATGAGTGTTTTTCCTTTTAATGCGGATTCTAAAAAGGCTGAGTCAAGTTCGTGTGGGGTTTTTGACATAAAGTGTCGCCGAAATACTTTTTATGGAGGGGTCGTTTAAAAGCCTAATCAAAAATCGCGTCTGGATGACTTTGATTTCTCGCTTTCCGAGGAACCCAAGACTTATAATTTCCGTTGACAGATTCAAGTGTGGCGAGTGAATTGGCTGAGAAAAGTTTGAAAAAGGAAAGGTTTCAACGGGCAACGAGAGTTATCAGGAGATTTACGAATTTTATTGGCAGGCGGCATATTTGGTCGGGTTTGCTTGCTGGATTCTTGTGGGCGTTTCCTGCGCCTT
>CAZNJT010000071.1:0-7683 GCA_964573475.1 uncultured Candidatus Bathyarchaeia archaeon
AGCCAAACTCCCCAGCCCAGCAAAGAAAGTTTCAGTTCGCAATATAAAGTTCTAAGCATTAGAACAGTAGCGCCCACTTGGCCTGATATTCCTATACAAATACAAACAGTCACACTAAATCGCCAGAATAGTCAGATTCCTTCTTTTCTCCATTACCACAAATTGATTAAAAGGATAGTCCGAAAAATCAAAACTTAGTTTGGGTTTGGGGGATACTGGTGCGTTATTGGACATGGTATAAGAGGTTATGGGTAACACCTGTTAATTGACAAGCTCTTTCAGGTTCTAGTAACTTGTTATCGGAAGGGTTTGGCTGTTAACTTTCGTCAGATGGAACAATCGAATAGAACTATTTTCCACAAGGTTTAATTCAGCACAATCCTTTCTATATAGAGAATGTTAGAGACAAGCAAAATGAATTTTGACTATACAAGCTTTTTATTGACAGGGCAAAGTATAAGTTCAGAAATACTGGATATGAGAGAACAGCAATCTTCTCAAGGTGAAACTCTTGACGGATAAAAAGCCATTCGAAGGAAAACTTGAAGGTCTTTCACAACTAGCTGCGATATTTGAAATTGAAGGTGTAAACCTCGAAACTTACGTATCGCAAGCAGAAGTCAAAAAGCTTGGTGAAAAAATGGGAAAGACCATAAACGTCACAACTATTGGATTTGTAATTGCAGAAACAGGGGCTTCGGTGGCTCTAGTGATTAATCCAGCCGAAAAAAACAAGTGCCTTCTGATTGCCGCCAGCAAAGACGCAGCACAGAGCTTCTATGACGCTTTCGAAGAAATAAAACAGCAGAAGAAGGGAGAACAAATTGCCTGAATCAATGTCTGTCTTAGAAGACCTAAAAATTGCCATAAATGTTCCTCTCATAGCAAGTTCTAAAGAATTTCAAGATTATTGGTATCTTCAAAAGTACTTGATGCGACTGAAAGCTCGGCGTCTGCTAACTCCTGAGCTACGGAGATACTGTGATGAAGACGTAAAGAAAAAGATTCTTCGTGATGATAACGAATACGTCGGCGTTATTCTACATGCAAGCCTGAAAGCGGTAGTTTCTTATTTGCATGCTAGAGATGACAGATTCAAGATTTGTGTCTATCTGTCAAAAGATCCATATCTGCCAAATTGGGAAGGAATAACAATTCTGGTCAAAGCAGTTTACAGAAACTTCCGTGAAAAAATGAGAGTATGGAGAGACTTAGAGGATAGGATCACAAAAATAATCAAGCAGTTCAAGGAATCGAAACCTATAGACTTTCAGAAAATAGATGAAGCAAACGAGACTATAGCCACAACGATTGACGATTTTTTCAAGGTCGAACAAAATGAGTTATGACCCTCATAAGCTTTTGAAGTTTTGTAAATCTTTATCAACAGGAGTAAGCAGTACAGACGCAGAAACGATAGCTCGCACGATAATCAGTAGGGCATACTACTCAGCTTTTTTATATGCTAGAGAGTACTTGAGAGCAAAGTACAATGTTCATTTTACAGGCACAGGTGAAGACCATACAATTGTTGAAAGTCAACTTATGAAGAAAGTCGATCGGCAACTTGGATCTACTATTAGAACACTTAGAGAGAACAGAAGAGCCGCAGACTATAATCTAAACAATCCTGCATGGTGCAAACTTGGACGACGGTCGTTGAGTTTTGACCAGAAGAGCCAACAAGATAACATACTGCTTGCAGAATTCATTACAAACAGTCTACCATGAAACTGAAGAAGGATAATTCGCTCATCTTATATATGCATCTAAATTAGCGTGTGCGGCGCAAGTTCCCTCTTTTGTTTTAGAATTCAATTTCTCTGAAGCTTTTCGTAGTCTTGGCTGCTGTCTCAACCTTTGCCTTAACTTCTTTCTCCCATTCTTCCGAGGTTAAGATGCCTTTCTTTTCAGGCTTGATCTTAACTTTGAGCCAGTATTTTAGAAGGTCTGAGTGGTTTGTGACCTTTGTCCCTTTTACGAGTTCTAACGCTTCTAATTTGCCCAGCAACTCGTGAGTCCATGGGAACGAGCATTCTGCCTTCTTGGCCAACTGATATTTGGTGAGCGATCCATCTGGCTCAGTTAAGAGAACCCTTATCACTCGTTCTCTCATTATGCCCCGCTTCACATTTGCCACCTGTGTATATCGGTAAGTCATATTAACCATCAGATTTGCCGATATATCGGTAAGATATTTAAATATCCAGCGTTACCGATATATCCGCTGCATTGTTTTGTAAACCAGTATTCGAGGAACTAAAAGCACGATGCTTTGTTGGTTTTTCAGCTGGACAGAAAAGCTCGCACCACTTTCTATTTTCTTTACGGTCTGGTTCGGTGTAAGTTGTTTTGCTCAACAGCATTGAGCAGTAATATACTTGATTGAGCATTGGTTTGAGGCTCTTTCGGGAATTTAACGCAGTTACCCAAAAAATGGCATATTACATTAGAATCTACAAAAAGTTGGGAGGATGCTGTTTTTCAGGCTTCGAGTTTGTCCATGACTTTAATGGCGTGATGATCTTTCGGAAACGGGAATAATGCGGAAAAATTAAGTCATATCCCCGAATAATAAGTCATAAATCGTAATATAGGTTAAATCTTTTAAAGGGATTCAGCTATAATAAGAAAGCAGAAACAGTAGGTTGAATGTGTATGAGTAAAAGTGGAGAAGAGGAGAAGATTAAACGCATTCTAACAGAACCTAAATTTGCGGCTATCAAGGCTATGCTTGAGAAGGATCACGCCATAGACTGCATTTTCCTGCTTCACATGAATCGTGGTAAATGGAAGGAAGCGAAAGAGTTTATGCGTGGTAATGGTTTAACCCTCAGCGATGGCACTTTTAGGGCTAGGATGATTGAGATTAAAGAATTGGGCTTGGCTAAAAGCGAACGCATAGACCCCCTGAAGAAGTACTATGTTAAAACAAAGTTCGGCGAAAAAGTCGCTAGGCTTTTACTGGAATTTTTTGACAAGTTAGGCGTTTAAGCCTTTTAAGCGTAATGGCGCGCCGCTGTTGTACAGTTTCCTTTTTGATGGTTTTTTAGATGTTAGGCTAAGGGTTTGTTTTTGGTTTTTTGTAGTTCTGTTTTACAAATGATTAATATGGTGTATTAAATCGTAAGACTTAAATTGGCTGCTTCCTCTAACATACACAATAACCCCAAAAGGAGGGATAAGAAGAAAAATGAAAATATTGAAGAGTAAGAAAGCCCTAAGCCCCGTAGTCGCATCAATCATACTTATTGCGGTGACAGTCGCAGTCAGCATAGCCGTAGCAGCATGGATGGGAGCATTAACATTCAGCTTCATGGGAACAGAACAGCTCAAAATCTCAAAGATGACTTGGACCTGGGGTGCTTTAGGTTCAAGAACATTCTTGATCAATGTAAACAACACTGGAACTAAAGACCTGACAATAAATCAGGTATTAGTAAACTATGGATCTTCCGGAGTAACTCAGCCGACGACTTTGCCGCTTATTCTGAAAGCAACGCAAAGCGTTTCATTAACTGTAAAATACGACTATACAAACGGAACTAACTATGACATTTCAGTGGTCACGTCAAGCGGCTATAAGTTCACAAATACCTTCCAAGGCGGCCAGAACTCAGGTTAGCCGCCCTCCCTTTGTTTGCTGAGATTGGGGGTAGGGTAAGCGAAGTCTCTCTATTTCCTCTATTGTTTCCTATTTGGAGGTGCCAAATAAATGGTAGTACAAATAAAAGAATACGCTTCAGCAGAAGAAATAGCTGAAATCCTAGAAAAAGGAATATCCGAAACGAAAAGCACGTTAGGCGAGTATCTGCGCCGACTAGACGATATCAGAGCCCTAGCTGAAAAATCCAAGAAAATCCGTGAAGTTGTCATGAAACTGGCAGGCAAGAAGGCTTCAACCGAAAGCCTTGGCGAAATCACAATAGGCAACCTAAGCATAGTGTTGGATGCCAACCCATTCCACGAATTAACAGCAATAGAAGAGGTTGTGCGAAGCCATCAAGAAAGGCTTTTGGTTTTGCAGAAAACCCGAGAAGCATTGAAATGGCTGGACCAGCTTGGGGACACTGAAGGTCTAAGGTATCTAGTCGTAGAAAACGACGGCGTCCCTGAGCGTATACTCTTCAAAATATCCTAAAATAACAACATTGTGGAAGTGAAAGTTATGGATAATGAAGTCTACACCTTTGCCCTAAAAAATGCCTTAAACGAAATTCGAAACGTGTGCCCAGACATAACTAACACCTTCATGTTCAGGGAAGACGGCGAAATAATAGTTGGAGACGAAAACACGCCTGAAAAGACGATGGTGCGTGTTGTAGATGCCTTTGACGGTATATTTGAAAAAGCCGATGCGATTGGCGGTGTTGAATGCATAACCATTGAGGGCAGTAATGGTAAAGTAAATGTTTCTTGGCTAAATGATCTTTACTTCGTCACAGTTACTTCAAGAAAAGCAGATATAAACTATGTAAACACCGTAACCCGAGTCCTAATTCCAACTGTTCTACGGTTGCTAGAGAAAATCTGCCCTACTCCCCTCAAAAGCAATTCACCTTTAACCAAAACAAAGCATCAACCCAAGATTCCAATGGATGAGGAACTTGAAAAGCCTGAGCCTGTGGCGGAGCCTGTTGAAGAAACCGTGATGGAAGAGCCTAAAGAAACAGTAGAGGCTGAAACTAAGCATGAACCATTGCTTCCGGAGCCTCCTGTAAACCAGCTTATAGTTGAAAACATCGGTGGTTTATTGGTTCCATCTGACACCGTTCGCATCGACAGTGAAATACTATCACAATGGGAAGAACTCTATGAGGGTAGCAAAATCGAGGAAGTTGAAATCGGAACCTTTGATGGAAAAACGATGCGATGTAAGGTCAAAACCATCAAAGATTCAAAATTTGAAGGGAAAGGCATCATACAAATACCTGAAAAGGTACAGCTTGCCCTTGAAATTAGGAAAGGCGAACTTGTGAGGGCTAAACCAATAGTTGAATAATGGAGGCTATGCATTATGGTTAAGAAAAAAAGGAGTTTTCAAGAAGTTGCAGCCGTGGCTGAACCTGTAACTATTGAGGAGACTATTTCTTTGAACAATTTACGGGCAAACCTTGATGAAATTAAGACTTACGATGGTGTTGTAGGCTATATTCTCAGAAACTCCACTTCTGCAGCAATAGAACTTAAAGATCCAACAAAACTAATTGACTACGCCATTATTTCATCTTCAGCCCTGGACGCAGGTGAAGAACTTTCTAAGCTTTTCGATTTGGGCGCAGTCAAGGACATAGTTGTTGAAGGCAAAGGCGTCAAAGTGCTTTCTTTAACCGTTGGCGAAAATAGAATAAGCATTTTCCTAGAGAAAGATGCTGACTGTGAGAAGATTTTAAAAAAACTGCGTTAGCTTAGGGCAAAAAGTTTTTCTTTATTTTTGCTTTTTTTCCACATTTTTCTGTAAAGGATTCACGTTTCAGAACGTTTAAATTGGTGTTTTACCTAATATTCTTTGGGAGAAGGGGGGCTTTAGCAGCCTTTTTAAGGGATGAGTTGATAGGCTTGTTGGCTCAAACTAAGAGACGCATTGGTAATAGCAATCGTGGGCGTTTAGATATTACTGCAGATATTTTAGAAGCTTCTTATGGTGGGGTTAGGAAAACCTATATGATGTATCGTTGTAATATGAGTTTCAAACAGTTAAAATATTATTTGGATTTTCTGCTCGGGAAGGAACTTCTCTGTGTGGTCGCTGGAGATGTCAACTCTAATCACGGCTTATTTGAGATTACTGATAAGGGTAAGGAGTTTTTGAAGACGTATAAAGGCTTAAAAGCTCTTGTGAAGTAGAGGTTTGGGTTAAAAATCTTCGAACGATTTCTTCGAGTTTTATGCTATTTTTAGAACTTTTTTCTAGAAGATTGTGTGCAGTTAGTTTTATTAGCGTTTTATTGTTATTTACTATTGGTGTCTGTGTTCGATTTAGAGTTGGGATGAAATGGAGAGGGCTAGACGCAGGAGAGGCCGCATTGAGGTTGTTTGCGATATTCTCAGCGAAGCTTTGGGGGGTGCAAATAAGACTAGGCTTATGTATCATTGCAATTTGAATTTTATGCGGTTTAATCGTTATTTGCAGGAGTTGTTGGATGCTGGTTTACTCGAGTCTGTGAGCTCTAATCCTGAGGACGTAGTTTTATACAAAACTTCGGATAAGGGACGTGAATTGATTAGGGTTTTGCGTAAGGCGAATGATTTGATGTCTATTTGATTTTGTTTATGGCTATTTCGTTTAGTTTTTTGTTTATGCGGATTTCTAGTTCTAGGCTGTTGTCTGTTAGGTTTGTTATGCGTGTGCATTGGATTATGAGCGTTTTTTGTGGCGGTATTATTATTGTGCCGACTGCTGACGTTTCTAGTTGTGTTTCTGGGTTTGTTTCTTTTTGGTTTATGTATAGTGTTTTCCAGTTTTGGTCTAGTTTTATTTGGTTTGTTGCTGGGTTATGTTGTATTAGGTCTGTTTCTGTTAGGAATTTTATTATTTGTTGGAGTTTGTCTTGTGGGATTTCTAGTGTTTTTGCCATTTCGTCTATGTTGTGCCATACGTTGTCGCTTAGGAGGTTTAGAAGTTTTTCAAGTTTTGTTGACAATGTTTGTGCCTTCTGGTGTTGGTTGTTGGGATGTTTTTGTGGTAGTTGTTTATAAAGTGTTGAGAACTTTTAGGCTAGACTATTAGTCTGGTTCTGGATACGTGCTGTCTCCGTTATATGGTTTGTTTGGCGAACGTGTTAAATGCTGGTCTTTGGCACTTTTTCTACTTGGTGGATTTGGTGCCTGAGGTTAAAACGGTTAAGATTAGCAAAGAAATGTATGCGAGGCTCTGTGAAGTTGCGGGTGAGCTTCAAGTGAAGTTGAAGCGTCCAGTTTCTTTTGATGAGGCTGTGGAATACTTGTTGAAGGAGAGAAAGTTGCGGGTGAGTGATTTCGCTGGAGCTTGGAGCATGAGCGACAAGGAGGAAGCAGAGATTCTTCGAAACTTGAGGGAGATGTGGACTCGTTGGAAGTTCCAAAAAGGGTGATTCTTGATTCATCGGTTATAATTGGGCTTCTGCGAAATAAGCCGGAAGAGGTGCGGCTTATCCGTGAGCTTGAGGCTAAGGCGGAGATTGCGACGACTACTGTAAATGCGTTTGAGGTTTATTATGGGGCTTACAGGTCTAGGATGGTTCAGCGTAATCTTGTTTCGGTGAAGGGTTTTCTTTCCGCTGTTGAGCTTTTGGCGTTTGATGAGGGTGTTGCGGAGTTGGCTGGGCAGGTTTTGGCGGAGCTTGAGTCTGAAGGTCGGGGTGTTGATGTGCGGGGTCTTTTTATTGGGTGTATTGCTGTCAGTAAAGGGTTTACGGTGGTTACTCATAATAAGGAGCATTTTATGCGGATACCTAAGCTTCATGTTGTGATGCCTTCAGAAATCAGGTAATATTTGTGTTTGGTTTTTTGTGTGTGCGTGCAACGGGTGTAGGCCCGTCTATTTGGGGTCAAACATGTTTGTGTTGGGTTCTTGTTCTGAATTTGAATAAGTTTTAAAAGTGGATTTTGGGTTATGTTTTAAATTGGGAGAGAGTGATGGGTGATACTGTAAGGGATATTGAGAAGCGGGTAATCAATGGTTTCATGGATTTTATTATTCTT
>CAZNJT010000072.1:0-7411 GCA_964573475.1 uncultured Candidatus Bathyarchaeia archaeon
GCTTTTATCGGGTTGCGTGGTTTCACGAGTTCTCTTAGAAGCATTGTCGCGTAGGAGCCACGATACAACGTAAAGCTTACTTCCGCCTTGTGTTTTGATGGGTTTGCTGAATCCTCTGAGACTTCATTCAGCGAGAAATTGTTCAACGGGGTTATAGTGGTTCGCAGTTCTCCCCTTGCACTGATTTCTGGCACGGCCGGGATTTTGAAGCCTTCTTGGCTGATAGCTTCTTCTTCTAGGATTTGTTTTTCAATTTCTCCTTGAACACCGAGCGATGTACGCTGTTTAAAACCAATTAAAGGAATTGCTAATCGCGTTTTCCCAGCTTCGATTGCCTTATTAATCTCTGTTAACGCTTCAACACTCGCAATCTTATGCATTGTAAGCATCGGCAACCCAGAACGCTCCACATTCACAACATAATCCCCAACTTCAGCCCTAACCAGTGGAAGCCCACATGTGATTCTTCTGCTTAGAAACTTGTTGAAGAGGTAAGATTGATAGGCTTGAGGGAAAAGTTCTCGCAACTTTATTGGCAGTCTTCTAAAGGCGCCTACATAATCGTCTGGTTTTTTGGCTAAGTGCCTAAGCATTAAGCGTTCGTAATGTAGCTTTTTTGGAAAGTTTTTCAAAGCTTGTTTGAAATCTTGTGTGGCGTGCAGTTGCTCTCGGGCTTGTCTAGACTCTGGGTGTTCATGAGGGCTTGGTTTAGCCAGAAAAAGCATTGCAGCTCTTCTGAAGTTTCTTTTAACGATGGCTTTTCCAACTAAATGTGTTATTGGGCGAGTTGTGCCGAAGCGTTGGTGACCGAAAAAATTTGGAACCCCACCTATCAACTCGAGTTCTTCGATGGTTTTTGTTATTCGTTTTTTAATTGTGGATTTGGGATGGCTTATGGCTCTGATGGCTATGTGGAAATTGTTTCCAAAAAGAAAGTATGATGAGAACTTGCTTCGAAAATAGCCTATTGGACGAATTTTTATGTCTTTAAGTTGAACCTTTTGAATTTGTTCGGCTGTTACGCCTCCGACTGTAATGTGTTGAGCGGTGACAGCTTTGGCGTCTTTTATGCCCGCAAAATGAATATAATTTGCGCTTATGCCCAGTTGTTCAGCAACAACTCTAAGAGCCTGAAACATGTCCCAGTTCCGCTTAACTAAAATGCACAGCAGAAAACGGTTCTTAACAGGTGATGACCCTAACACTTGATGCTCAGCAGACTGGTTTATTTCTGCTTTAGAACCATCCACAAGCACTTCCTCAACACCAAAATCATCCACAAACTGCCGAATGATTCCCCCAATGCCTAAAGAACATGTGGCATAAACCTCTATGCCGATTAGCCTCTCCAATTTAGGAACAAGCAAACCCTCAGCCTTCTAAACGAGAGGAAGCATACCAGTAATTTTGTCTATCTTTTCAGCGGGCGCAGGACCAATTCCCAAACAAGTTACTGTTCCCGGAGGAACCTCTGTAAGACCTCTGTCTATGATCAATGCGCAGGGCAACGCCAAATCCTTCGCCTGTTTTTCCAACTCTAAAAGGTCTTTTTCGCTTCTTACCTTAACGGCTATTTTGCACTGCCCCTCTTTCATCCACGCTTCCCACCATCCTTTATGCCGTTTTCGGGCTTCCTCAGCCGCTGAAATTGCAGCATGTCCCGCCTGAGCCGCAATTTTTCCCTTACTCAACCTCAAATCAGAACGAAAAACAATAACCTGTTTGTAACGAAATTCGGACATGCCTTTTCAACCGTTTTTTATCAGTTTGTTATTTGAAGGTTTTAAGGATTTGCAGACAGATAGAGGAAAAAGAAATAGAAGAGAGCCGTCAACATTCTAGGGTTTGGCAAAAGGCGCAGAATGGATTGCCCTTGAAAATCTATGTCTTTAACGTTTTGGAGGCTTTTGTCTAAGTTAAGTTTTTTGCATAAACTAATGACATCATCTATTTTCTCGTCAGGCATGGCATCAAGCATTTTTCTAATTTTCATCATAACTTTTACATCAAAACCCAAGATACATTTGCATCGCCTTTGATGTGCGCTCAGAAATTCCGAAGAAAAATCGTTTTTACTCAAAGCCTCGTAAGCAACCTCGGCTGCAACCCTTGCACAAGTCATCCCAAAAATCACGCCGCCTCCTGTTGTAGGCTTCACTTGTGAGGCTACGTCTCCAACGGCTAAAAATCCATTAGAATAAGTTTTTGTTAATGGTCCCCCAAGCGTTAGAGGGTGAAACCCTATTTGAATGATTTTTGCAGTGTGCAGCTTCTTTGAAGCGACAGGATGTTTGAACATAAGTCTTCTCAAAAGCTCTTTTGGATTCCCAGTTTTCGTGGCCAATCCAACTTTTGCTTTCCCATCACCTATAGGGATAAGCCATGCATAAAAGCCCGGAGCATAGTCCTTCCCAAGAAAAACTTCAACCATGTCTGGTTCAGTGTCTTTAACATTTTCGACTTCCGCTTGCACGCCATTAACAAGCATATGACGGTTAAGGGCTGATAAGCCAGCCAACCTCAAAATCCTTGAAGATATACCCTCAGCATCTATAACAATTTTAGCAAAAGATTTTTCCCTTGTTTTCCCATCTTGCTTGATGCTTATTCCTTTCACGAAACCGTCTTCAATAATTAGGGAGTCAACCTGCGAATTTAGATGATATTGTACACCGGCATCTTCAGCCATTTCTGCAATGTACTTATCAAAAAGGACACGATTAACAACGCAGGTTACTGGCTGGGAAAAACGAACTGAGAAACTTTTACCTTTTGGTGAGTGAAAGATTGCCCCGTAAAAGGTGTTTTCAACGATTTCTTCGGGAAGCGGATACAGTTCTAATCGTTTTAGACCTTTAATGCTTAAGTGGCCAGGACAATGAGATGGAACACCGATCTCGCCATGTTCCTCGAAAACCGTTACGTTAGCCCCTTGTTTTGCGAGGTTAAACGCCGTGAATGAGCCGCACGGTCCGCCTCCGACGACTGTTACGTCTGAAAGGTTTTTCATTTACCGCACACTGATAGTCTGGCTGGATTGGCTACTTATGTTACAAGTTCAATCCGTCTTTTTCCTCGAACCATTGAGGCTGTGTGTATTGTTCCGCTAATTTCTAAACGCATTAGCAACTCGTTAAAGTCCTTGAAGCCTAAATCTTTAAACTCTTCACTTAGCTCTTCAAAAAGTTCCGCATCTGTCAAGGCGCCTTTCTTTTTCAAAATTTCCAATAGAAAGTAGTAGGCGGGACAAGTTTTCCAAGTTTTAATTGGCAAGGCTATATGCTCCTAAGCAACTGGTGTTGCCGGTTTCTGCACCTGCCGAACCTGTACTATAAAACTCTTATACCATTTTTCCATGTCCGGTGTGATTGACGGCCCAACGCTTTTAATTGCTTCCTGAAAATCTATCATCGTAACCTCTTTGGCGTTAACATCCTTTCTTAAGGCGTGCATACCTGCTTCTCTGCAGAGGGCTTCTATGTCAGCGCCTGAATAATTCTTAGCTATAGCAACTAATTGCGATAAACCTACGTCTTTAGCCAACGGCATGTTTTTTGTGTAAATCTTGAATATTTGAAGCCTGCTTTTCTCATCGGGTTCCGGCACATATATTAACCTATCAAATCTTCCAGGCCGAAGCACTGCTGGGTCCACAATGTCAGGTCTGTTTGTGGCTGCTATAACAACTATATCCTCTAAGGCCACTATCCCATCCATTTCCGTTAAAAGCTGACTGATAACACGTTCCGACACTCCACTGTCTCCAAAACCTAAACCTCGACGAGGCACAAGAGAGTCCATCTCGTCAAAGAATATCACCGAAGGAGCTGCCATTCGAGCCTTTCTGAAAACTTCCCTTATGGCTTTTTCGGATTCTCCAACCCATTTTGAAAATACTTCTGGACCCTTAATCGTTATAAAGTTGGCTTCGCTCTCAGTTGCAATAGCCCTAGCCAAGAGAGTTTTACCACAACCAGGAGGCCCGTAAAGAAGTATTCCCTTAGGCGGCTTTATGCCGAGCCTCTCAAATATTTCTGGACTCTTAATCGGCCACTCTACCGCTTCTTTAAGCTCCTGCTTTACTACTTCCAATCCGCCTATGTCGTCCCAGTGGACCGTAGGCACCTCGATGTATACTTCACGCATGGCTGTCGGCGTTACTTCCTTGTAGGCATTCATGAAGTCCTCCATCTTTACTTCCATTTTTTCCAGTACACTTGGCGGTATGCGTTCTTCTTCAAGGTTTATTTGTGGTAAATATCTGCGTAGGGCTTTCATGGCGGTTTCTCTGCATAAGGCGGCTTGGTCAGCACCAGTGTATCCATGACTCATTTCCGAAAGTTTCTTCAGGTCAACATCTTCTGCCAACGGCATTCCACGAGTATGAATTTGAAGTATTTCGTATCTTCCTTTCTTGTCTGGGACGCCTATCTCAATCTCTCTGTCAAATCTGCCGGGTCTGCGAAGGGCTGGATCAAGGGCGCCAGGCCTGTTAGTGGCGCCTATTACTATGACGTTTCCTCTACCCGATAGACCATCCATCAAGGCGAGGAGTTGTGCAACCACGCGTCTTTCAACTTCACCTGTGACCTCTTCTCGCTTAGGTGCTATTGCGTCGAGTTCGTCAATGAATATTATGCTTGGAGCATTCTGTTGGGCTTGCTGGAAGATTTCTCTAAGTCTAGCCTCTGATTCCCCATAGAACTTGCTCATTATTTCAGGTCCATTTATTGAAAAAAAGTTTGCTTCCGACTCATTTGCTACGGCCCTAGCCAGTAGGGTTTTACCGCAGCCTGGAAATCCGTGAAGCAGCACTCCCTTTGGAGGCTCTATTCCAAGCCTTTGAAATAGTTCCGGGTGCCTTAGCGGAAGCTCGACCATTTCTCTTACTCTTTGAATTTCCTCGTGCAATCCTCCAATGTCTTCGTAAGTTGTTCGTGGCAGTCCCTTTCCTTCTAGCGCTGGTTCGTTCAAAATTGTTAATCTTGTTTCTGTGGTGACCTTTGTTATGCCATGTGGGCGAGTTTTTGTCACAGTGAAAGGTATAGCATGTCCAAGCATCATAACCAAAGTTGTGTCACCCTCAACCAATGTTCTTTCCATCAGACGGTTTCTCACAAAATTCGTGAAATCTTCGTCAACATTTAGGCGCATGTCTACTGGCGCCAAAGTTATGCTCAAAGCGCTTTTAACTTTGGCTGGTCTTATAAGGACATATTCGTTTATGGCCATTCCTGCATTTTTACGTGTGAACCCGTCTATGCGTATCATGTCCCGGTTTTGGTCTTCGCTGTAGGCTGGCCATGCTATGGCTGAAGTGGTTCTTTTGCCAACTATTTCTACCACATCGCCTGCTGATATGTCCAGTTTCTGCATTGCCCTTTGGTCTATGCGGGCTATTCCTCTTCCAACATCTCTTTGTCTTGCGTCGCCAACACGTAATTGCACTTCACTCAACCAGAATCCTTCCCGTTATTATAGCATAACACGTTTCGAAACAAGAGTTCATTCCTATATAAATCCTTTCATTTCACAATATCATTGCTGTTTATTACCTTGTTGTGTGTCTTTCACGTATGAGAATCGTGTCAAGTAAAGTTGCTTAAGGATTATCTGCTTGTTCTACGCACCATAACTGACTGTATTTGGCTTATTTCGCTTATTCCTTCCAGTTTCTTTTCAAGCTCATCAAGCACGCCACTTTTGTCTTCTGGGAGTTTAATGTGCACTATTAAGGCTTTCAAGCCGAAAGCAATAGGCTCTTCGTCATACCCCATGACGGAAGCAAACTCGGGTAAGCATGTCTCAATTTCTTTTTTCAAATTGCTGAAGTCAACTATTACGTCCGTTGGGAATATTTTGTATGATAATATCACACTACCCATTTTAAACCCTCTTTCATTTTTATGGTCCGATAAAACTGCATTTTGGACACTTATATTGACGACCAAACTTTCTGCATTTTCCGCAACGCCTTATCAGAATTTCTCCACAGCTTGGACAAAGAAATTTTGTGGCATCCGCTCCTGGTTGAACTGGTTTACCGCAACTTGTACAAGTTACTAAAGTCAAAGTCGCTGCCCTTTCAGCCATTATGATTCCCCAAGTGATGGCTCTGTAATGGTGAGACTTCCTTATATTTTATATGTTTTAAACCATAACAAACGGATGAGGTAGAGAGTATGATGTATCTTGTAATCACAGAAAAATTAACTCAGGAAGGGAAGAAAAACTTTAAGAAAGTCTTGGAATGGCAGAAAAGGTTTGATGAATGGCTTATATCCCATGGTGCGACATGGAAATCCGTGAAGCACTTCGTGACTTTGATAGGCGAACCACTGTATGAAACTTGGCTTGAATATCCAAACTATTCAGCATTAGATGAAGACGATGAGAAAACCAAAGAGTATGTCAAAAATCCAGAATGGCAAGAACTAATTTCGAAAATGAACGTTTATTTCCAACGGATAAACAGCAGAACCATGAAAGAAATTTAGGAAAATACCAGAATAAAATCGGAGGGTGTCACCAAAATGCAGGCAAAGAACACTGTTGAAGTTTGCCCACTGTGTGATTCTAAAATGGACAAGGGATATGTGGCTTCAAAATTTATTGCTTGGAGCGACAAGAAAATCAGTGAAGAGTCATTTAGTCCGATGATTATGGAAGGTGCGTTCGTAGCATTCGGTAGTGAAGCCATTGTCGGTAGAAACTGCATCATATGTAGGCATCCTATAAGAAATGTTGAAGCCTACCGATGCAGAAAATGCAACCTCATAATCTTCAGATACCGAGAAGCAAAATAGATATGATGATAGAAGCCTTAAAATGTTGGAGGGAAAAGGTCTGCCATGACTAAAAGCACCGTTTACTTCTTTGAAAATCCAGGCGAACAAAACACCAATGAAGTTGTCGAGACTGTGATTAAGAGGGCGGAAGAAGGTGATGTTGATGCTGTCGTAGTTGCCTCTATCTCGGGTAAAACTGCCATCAAAGTCGCTGAGCATCTAAAAGAGAAGGGCTTAGAGAGGAAAGTTGTGTGTGTTAGTGGTCCACCATCATGGCAAAAGTATCCGGAATATAAGTTTCCATTAATAAAAGAAAAAGAGCATAACCGCCTCAATGTTCTTGGAGTTAAAGTAGTTGACTGGATTGAGGAACCTTTCAAGCCTCTTACATTCAGAAATTGGTGGGAAAAGGAAACAGTTGAAATATCACGCCCACAATCTGACCTTTTTTGGATGACTCTAATATGCATTGGCGGACATGGTTTTAGAACAGCAGTGGAAGTAGTTTTCATGGCACTTGAGGCAGGATTCATAAATGAAGAGAACAAGGTTATAGGCGTTGCAGGAACAGGAGTCGGTGCAGACACAGCCATAGTAATGAAGGCTTCAAGGTTCCAAGATGC